>CALBFA010000085.1 GCA_937888365.1 uncultured Fidelibacterota bacterium
CCCGCCTGGTTCATTCCATTCCAAACAAGGGAATAATTTCCAGCCATTTGTCCTATCTGTTTGTGAGACCAAACTTCACGACCTAATACATCATAAATGACAATACTAAAGTCAGATGTTGATGCTAAGTCGTAAGGAATCGTAACACTTGGATTGAATGGGTTCGGATAAACATTATGAAGAGCAAATGTGATTGGTTTAACAGTTTTTTCAACCTCAATCTCATCTTCACCGTTGAGAACGCGAATAAGATTGGCCGCAGTCGAATATGTGTATTCTGACAAAACAAAATCTGCAGTTTTCCGTGCTAGGCTACGTTGCTCTGCAGCAGGTACGCTTTTCCCTAGCCCATCGTTTTCCAATGCCAGAAGTTGATAAATGACCATACGGTCGAACCATGAATCTGCAATAGCCTCATCAACCTCATCCATATCACTATATTCTTCTATCACGTCAAGATTGGTTTCTAATGCCTCAAGATACTCATGACCACGAACTTGCATATTCACTAAATAGTCATGTGCTGAAACAGAAACTAATAATCCACTGTATGTATTGACAATGTCGTTTAGATGTAAGATCATGCCGTCATTATCGCCTAACGCATTATAACATCCTGTCATTCCAATGAGGGCTCTCACTGCAAGCGAATCATCGGGTTCTTCATTTATAGCCAAGCCATAATATTCGATGGCTTCAACATAAGAACTATCAACAAATAGATAGTCACCCTCATAAATATAGTCTAGCGCTAAAGAAAGATCACTAACTTTACCAACTTTACTTCCACCGCCGCCACCTGGGACATAGTCTTCTACGCTAGGGTTCCAATCAAACTTAGATTGATTATAACTACCAGGTGTCCACCAGTTTAAACGAGCATCCAAAGAACCAGTGTTAAAATTGACTGCTGAATTCTTTCCTGTATTAGCATAAAAATGATTGAAACCACCATAAACTTTGTTCCCAAAATCATTATAAGCCCCTAAAGTCGGAAAAGCCCCATAATAAACGGTGATACCTGATCCATAGCTAG
The DNA here is from genome assembly GCA_937888365.1 of uncultured Fidelibacterota bacterium. Lineage (GTDB taxonomy): Bacteria > Fidelibacterota > UBA8477 > UBA8477 > JABMPR01 > CALBFA01. Next base: position 1,037 of record CALBFA010000085.1, read on the forward strand.
TATTGGCAATGTGATTGTTTACAGCGTAAGGGGTTTGGCCTGGTATTCGAGCAACCGTCATGTTGGCAGAACTTTGCCCCGCAAAACGAATACCGTCATAGTAGGTTCCTGTGATTGAATTTCCACTGATTTTACCTGAATAATCTCTTAAATACAGACCATATCGATTATTCGTAAAACTATTGCTGGCAATATCTAATTGTGGAGACACGCCACTCACATAAAGAGCATACATATAGTTATCACTAAACGAACTGTTTTTAATGGACGAAATTGATGAATTAACAATTCGGATTCCATAATAATTATGATGAAGATTTAAATCACTCATAGTAGCTGAAGCGCTGGTTAAATACAAACTATTATAAGCATTTTGTATTTCAGCATGTTTGATGTTTACCTCACCACTGTTGACGCTAATTCCACCCCAATAGCGCTTATCGCTCGTGGGTTGATTGGGCATAAATGCTATCGGTTCTGAAGCTGTACCCATGGCATTTAATGTGCCTTGAATTGTGATATCAACATCTTCTGCAACCAAAATTTCTGTCCCTGGCATAACTGTCATCGTATGTCCTGCTGATAGGGTAAAATCCCCACCAATACTGGCTTCTCCTTCTATCACAATATCTTCTGACAATACGCCTGAGAGTTGAGGGTAATAATAGGCACCGATGTCTTTACGGGTGTCGTCGGAATCGAACGGTAAAGCAGGGTCACCCTTATCTATTGCATTTGAGCCACTCGTTAAATGAAAGTTATTACTCGCTTCATCTAAAAAATTTGGTGAACCATATACTAAATCAATTATTTTATAGATCGTGAAATCAAACCCATCTTCATCAAACCCATAGACCAAGTTATAATTAACATTTTCTGTTCCCGACCGCTGAAAACTATGAACAAAAGCTATTGAGTTGACATTGTTTAAAGCATCACTATAATAAAAGATATTATTCTCCATATTATAATAATTACCAATATTTGTTGGCGTTACTTCCACCGATCTTTTAAAATTGATAAATGTATTATTGACTATATCAATATCATACGGGTCATTGTCATTACTAATACTAACAATTAAGATTCCTTGGTTATCAGAGTTAGGATTAATATTTTGAAAAATATTATTGCGAATATCCATTGTTTGGGTAGATACAGCACGAATGCCACCACTGTTTATAAACTTACAATTTTTAATAGTGGCATGCTGGTTTTCTAAATACACAGAACTGTTATAAATTGGATGTACGGCATTTTCAATTATAACATTCTCCAAAACAATACTTTGATCAAGTGTTCCACCAACCCAAGAATCTATACCACCCCATGTTGTTTGACTATATAGTCGAACAGGATTATTCGGTTCTCCCTGAATATCAATATCTCCAAAATAGGCATCAATTATAAATCCTGATGCACATTCGATTTCTGCACCTGGAGGTATTGTTAAAACTTCATCAAGGCCCAATATTAATGTATAACCCGGACTTGTATTTACTTGGGTATAAGTTGGCCATACTTGAGCTCCAGAGGTTAAAAACACAACATCCGTTTCAATATTCGTTGTGCTTGTTGCACCCGAAGCATCAAATTTAATACCCTCTCCTGACCAGCCCGTACACTCATAAATACCATTTTGATCTGCATAAACCTGTGGCGCTTTGAGGCTGTAGATGGGGATCTCAGGGTGAAATGCATCATTTTGATTCAGGAAAACCTCATAATCACCTGTTGCTGTCATTTCGGATAGGGG
>CALBFA010000086.1 GCA_937888365.1 uncultured Fidelibacterota bacterium
CTCCTTGGGAAAACCTCTCAAAAATTACTTCTAAGCGATCTCGATTAATACCGATGCCTGTATCTTTCACATAAAGCTTTAAAACTGGTTCATCGTGCGTCTTATCAAGGGCATAGCCAAACTCTACAAACCCTATTTCTGTAAATTTTATAGCATTTTCAAGGAGATTGCTCAAGATTTTTTTGAGTTTTGATTCGTCGCTACAGATGGCGCTTTCTTCAAGATTCAAACCATTTTTTAAGTAAAGAGAGAGTGCTTTCTCTTTTGCCTGGACATCAAAAACTTTAAATAATTCGTTATTCAAAATATTAAGGTTGAATTCCCCTTCGGTTACGACAGGATTTCCCGAATCAAGTTGAGAGATCTCCAAAAGGTCATCAATAATGCGTAAAAGTTGCTTGCCTGAACGTTGAATGATATTGATATATTGTACTTGTTGTGCCTGGGAGATATTGGGCTTTGAAAGAAAATAGGAAAATCCCATAATGCCATTCATGGGCGTGCGTATCTCATGGGAAAGATTGTGAATAAAATTGGTTTTAAAGCGGCTGCTTTCTTCGGCTTTTTGTTTGGCTATTAAAAGATCTTCCTCTGCTTGTGCTCGTTTGGTAACGTCCCGAATAATGCCTAAAGCGCTTTTTTTATTATGAATCGTAATCTCTTTACCGATGACTTCAGCTAAAAATTCGCTGCCATCTTTTCGACGTAATTTGATACGAAATGGCACACCTTCCATTTTTTCTTTATTCGCAAAATAACTTTCAACCTTTTGATCTTTGACAGCCATCTCATAAGCGGTCATTTTCATAAGCTCATCTTTGGCGTATTGCGTCATCTCGCAGAAGGCAGGGTTTACGTAAGCATAATGACCGTTTATATCCGTGACCGTAATTCCCTCGCTAGATTGATTCGTTATCGCACTAAATTTCGCTTCATTTTCCTCCGCTCGTTCTTTGGCAATAATCAGGTCATCCATTAATTTTCTTTTTTCCGTAATGTCTTCTTTGATGCCGAGAAAATGAGTTGTTTTGCCATTGGCGCTTTTTACAGGCGAAATAATGGCCTTCTCCCAATAAAGCTCACCATTTTTTCGTTTATTTTGTATCTCTCCTTGCCATATATTCCCATCTAAAATCGTTTCCCAAAGATTTTCATAGAACTTATCCTCTTGCATACCAGATTTTAAGATCCTAGGCGTTTTGTCTTGGGCTTCTTCGAGTGTATAACCCGTAACTTTAGTGAATTTTGGATTGACATATTCAATTAAGCCATCAACATTTGTAATAATAACGCTTACAGGGCTTTGCTCTGTAGCCTGTGATTGCTTTTGAAGTTCTTTTTCAGCTTTTTTCCGTTGGCTTACATCATGAATAATTGAATATAAATAATTAGCCTCACCTGTTTTAATCGCGCTGCTATAAACCTCAACATCGGCGATCGTTCCGTCAGACAAGCGGTGTCTAAACTCAAAAAAGTTCTTTTCATCCTTTGTCACTCTAGCCATTTCTTTTTTTATGTTTTCAGGTGTGAGTGTATTTATCTCTGAAATGTTCATGGCTTTGAGTTTAGAAATAGACCAGCCATAAAAATTTTCAGCTGCTTTGTTTGCATCAATGATTTCACCCGTAGCTGGATTTATAATTAATTCTATAGCCGAGTTTTTCTCAAATAAAAGACGAAATTTTTCTTCGCTTTTTCGTAAAGATTCTAAGGAGCTTTTACGGCCCGTTATGTCTCGCACAAGGGACATGATAACAGGTTTACCGCCTATCTTTATTGCGGTGGCATGTACTTCAACAGGAAAAATAGACCCGTCTTTTTTCCTGTGGTCTTCCTCGAAAAGTTCCCAGCCATCATTCATTCCATATTTATGCTTGTTAAGTATTTTTAATTCTTTGAAACGACTGAAGTCTCCAGGTGAAAGAGAGAAAAATTCCTCTTTTGTATATCCATACATCTTACATGCAGCATCGTTGACTTCCGTAAAATTTCCATACTTTTTGCCATCTATTTCATGAATAAAGATTGCATCGCTTATGCCTTCAAACAGCGTTTTATATTTTGATTCTGTTGTTTCCACGGCACTTTGAGCTTTTACTTTTTCAGTAATATCCACAAGTGATGTAACTCTGTAAGCTTCCTCTTCAAAGTTTATCATTTTCCCTATTATTTGAACTGGAAATTGACTTTTATCTTTCCTAAGAGCCGTTGCTAAATAAGGCGATTCGTCTCCTTTCAATATTTTTGATAAAACCATGTCTCTGTCTTCAGGCGCGATCCAATTTGTGCCTGGTTGTCCGAGAGCTTCTTCTGCTGTATATCCAAACATTTTCTCAGCAATTGTGTTTTGACCCACACAGACACCTTTTTGGGACAAAAAGATAGCTTCAAAGCCCATGTCTGAGACAGATTCTAACGCTTTTCGCTCCAAAGTAACGGCTCGATTTTCACTCGAAAGCCTGTTATTGAGTTCCTGAGATTTAGTTAGTTTTTCTTCTAATTCGAGGATGCGTTTTTTTAATGTCTCTGTCTCGTCAACAGATTTTTTTTGAGCCATTTTGAGTCCTTGCTATGCAAAAATGAGATAGGGGTCGTTTCAAAAGCATGTCCGATTTGAAGTTTATGAGTTTTATTCCCCTCTTTTCGTAATTTTTTCGAAATGTAAAAAAGATTTTGGTTGGGAAAAGAAAACTGACATAGGCGAAATGTTAATATTTTAATCTGTTTTGACTATGATTATTGTCAATATTACCACTATAAACTCTTGATTTTTGTAACGATACCTAATCCTATGTCTCTAAAGTCTTACTTGACAGAGACAGGCTTGTCGAATACGTTGCACGGCTTTTTATCTAACCAGGAGGATATTAGCAAGATATGGCTAAAAAAGTAAAACGAATTGGCGGAGATAATAATCGAAGCCTCAGCAAATATTTAGAAGAAATTGGTCAATACGAGCCCTTGGCCCCTAAGGAAGAAATCGCTTTAGCTCAGCGCGTAAAACAAGGTGACCGCCTTGCTTTAAAGAAACTAACAGAAGCAAACTTGCGTTTTGTCGTTTCCGTGGCAAAAGATTATCAAGGTCAGGGTCTGCCTTTGACAGACTTGATTAACGAAGGCAACTTGGGTCTTATTAAAGCGGCGGAACGCTTTGACGAAACGCGTGGCTTTAAATTTATTTCTTACGCCGTGTGGTGGATTCGCCAATCGATTCTCCAGGCATTAGCTGAACATTCGCGTATTGTTCGCCTTCCTTTAAATCGCGTCGGCACTATTTCTAAAATTAAAAAAGCATCAGATCGACTCGCTCAGAAACTTGAGCGCAAGCCGACGGAAGAAGAAATTGCCATAGAGCTAGACATGAAACCCGAAGAAATTCACGCTTCAATGCGAATTTCTAAACCGCATCAGTCTTTGGATGCCTCGATTCGGGTTGACGAAAAGAATGCACTGATGGATATCATCGAAGACGAAGCTCAAGATTCTCCCGACAAAGAACTAATGGACGAATCGCTTAAAAAAGAGATTCGTGACGCCCTTGACACATTGAAAGATCGAGAGCGCGAAGTTATTCAAATGTATTTTGGCATCGATAAAGACAATGCTTTGACACTTAACGAAATTGGCAAAAAATTTAATCTGACGCGCGAACGTGTTCGTCAAATTAAAGAAAAAGCCATCAATAGATTACAACACAAATCAAGAAGCCGTAAATTACAGGCTTACTTAGGTTAAACAGAAATTTTACTGGGACGAGAGGAGGTGAGATAACCTATGTCAATTATGGTAACCGTAAACAAAGACGAACCCTTTGAAAAAGCACTTAGACGCTTTAAAAAGAAGTACGAAAAAGCGGGCGTGTTACGTGACGTAAAGAAGAAGTCGTTTTATCTAAAACCTACTGAAGATCGTCGCCTAAGACGCGAGAAAGCTCAAAAGCAAGCTCGCCGTAATGCAAAAATGAGTCGCTATTAGAACTCACTCTTGTCTTATTCGAATTAAAAATCCCTCGTGAATAACGGGGGATTTTTATTTTATAGCCTCTTGTAAAGATTGAATTATTGGGGAGTGTCAAAATAACTGGGTCTCTGTTTAAGACTTCCAAAGGTATTTAG
>CALBFA010000087.1 GCA_937888365.1 uncultured Fidelibacterota bacterium
AATATTATTGATTTTTATAATCCTATGATTTATGGAGCTTAAGCAATGTCCATTCAATCACCAAATGATATAATTATTGTAACAGGTTGGGCTCGGGTTATTCATTTTAATGGAATTACTTGGGACATTGAAAACTCCGTTTTTAATCAATTTGGCCCGGGTCAAATTAGCTGCAAAACAATGGACAGAAATGGACAAATGATAGCTTTAGTCGGGTCTCTTTATGGAGGAATGCATGCATACGTAGCTACCGGGAATTTTTAATAAACGTTATCTGGCTATCTAGCCTGATAAAGAGAGCCAGGGGGAGCAGTTTTTATGTAAAAAACAGTATTATTTTTTGGGAACACAGATGTTAGCAGTTACTTTGAATGCATGAAGAACGCAAAAAGAACAATATGAAAAGATTAAAAAATAACCTCCCTGCAACATTTAGAACTCGCATTTATTATAGCCTTGGAATTATGGGTGTTTTCATTCTGTTTATGGTCATCGGGATTTTGTATTTATCGAAAGATCTGCCTTCCTTAGAGGAGCTTGAGCAATTCGATCCAGATTTAGTCACGCAAATTATTTCCCATGACGGTAAAGTCATTAAAGAGCTTTATACGACGAAGCGAGAATTGGTAAAATCGAATCAAATTCCATCCCATTTAAAAAAGGCGTTAGTTGTTACCGAAGATCAGCAATTTTATTCCCATTGGGGCATGAATATTTTCCGAACAGGTCTTAATGTTGTTTTACTGGTTGTCACAAGAGAAAATCATGGTGGCGCGTCTTCATTAACTCAGCAATTAGCGCGAAGTCTTTACAAGCGTATTGGGTTTTCTCAGACGATGAGTCGGAAAGTTAGGGAGCTGATTACAGCCGTCCAGATTGAGCATACCTACACAAAACAAGAAATTTTGACGATGTATTTGAATACGGTTTATTTCGGACATGGGACCTATGGAGTTCAATCGGCGAGTCGCAAGTATTTTGGCAAAAGTGTCGAGCATATCAGTATTGACGAAGCCGCAATTCTCGTGGGCATGTTGCGCTCGCCGCAAACATACTCACCCATCAATCATCCCGATCGAGCCAAACGCGTCCGTAATGTGGTGTTGAATAATATGTATCGCGAAGGCGTCTTGTCGGCAGTGGATCGAAATTATTATAAATCCCTTGATGTCGTAACCGTCAACGAAATTGGTGATGAAGATACGGATTTTGCACCGCACTTCTCTGAGTTTATCCGACGAAAACTTGAGCGAATTGATGAAGAATTGGACGTTAATCTCTATCGTGACGGACTTAAAATTCATACAACTCTGGATACGCGGCTACAGTCAATAGCCTACAGTACACTCATGGAAGAGCTGGAGAAACAGCAGCAAGATTTTAATGCTCGCATGTTAGACACCAATAACTCGGAGCTTGATAGTATTTTGGTTAATATGCTTTTCACCGCCGACTCTGTTCGATTGATGATACGGGATTCGATACCAATAGCAGCGGAATTACGGCAATATCTTATTGTACAAGGTGCATTGATAGCTCTTGACGTTGAGACAGGTCAAATTAAAGCCATGGTGGGTGGACGGAATTATGAAGAATCGCAATGGAATCGTGCAACACAGACAAAACGCCAGCCTGGGTCATCATTTAAACCATTTCTATATACGGCTGCTATTGATAATAATTATCCAGTAACGACGACCCTTTTAAATCAGCCGGTTGTGATTCGCTATGGTGACTCACTTGAATGGCGACCCAAAAATTACGACTTGAGTATTGGGGGGCCGACGACACTTCGTGAAGCAATTCGGCGCTCACTCAACCTCATTGCAGTGCGCATCATACAAGAATTAATTGAACCTAAAGTTGTGCGAAGCTATGCAAGACGATTGGGTATAACATCACCGATTGCCGCTGTTGATGCCTTGGCGCTTGGCGTTTCCGCCGTTTATCCTATTGAAATGGCGGCGGCCTACGCTGTGTTTCCCCGCTTGGGTATTTGGATCGAGCCAACGAGCATTATTTCGATTCAAGATCGATATGATAGCATTCTAAAAGTCTATACACCTGAGCAAAAAGAAGTTTTGGGTCGCGGCTCGAGCTATGTCATGTTAAGTATGCTTCAGACGGTTCAAGATCATGGAACGGGTCAAGGCGCGCGAAATATATATCATTTTAGAGCTCCAGCGGGTGGGAAAACAGGCACTACGCAAGGTTTTACAGATGCTTGGTATGTCGGTTTTACAACGAGACTTTCAGTAGCTGTTTGGGTCGGGATGGATTCGCCGTCTGTGAGTTTAGGACAACGAAAATCAGGCTCAGCCGTTGCAGTACCGATTTGGTCAAAATTTATGAAAGCCAGTTATGATTCGTTAGGTTGGGCATCGGAAGATTTTAATATCCCTGAAGAAGCCATTGAATATGCAGAGATTTGCACCGAAAGTCATAAGCGGGCGACAAAGTATTGTACGTCTTTTAGAGAAGTCTTTAAACTTGGGACGATACCTGTAGATGAATGCGATATTCATGGTGTAAAGCATGAAGAACGAACAATCGAGTTCTAATTAATTATAAAAAATATGAGTTGATTATTTCTGCGCGTTTGATGTTTGCGAACCACTTATGCGTGCATTAAAAAACGAAATGTTTCATGGCCTCGCCGCGCTCACCAATATTCGTCATTGCTTCAATACCAAGATCAAGGTGTAAATCCACAAAATCTTTCGTGACATTTTCGTCTGTCGCTTCCGTTTTAACGCCGTCGGGAATCATTGGCAAATCGCTTACAAGGAGTAAGGCGCCACGGGGGATATTATTTGCCAAGCCGGTTATAAAAATGGTCGCGGTTTCCATGTCGATGCCAAGTACGCGGATTTCTCGTAAATATTCTTTGAATTTTGCATCATGCTCCCAAACACGGCGATTGGTTGTGTAAACAACGCCGGTTCGGTAATCGATATCACGTTCTACCATTATTTGAGAAATATGCTTATGTAATTTAAAGGAGGGGAGCGCTGGTACCTCGGGACGGAAATAGTCATTGCTTGTTCCTTCGCCTCGGATGGCTGCAATGGGAAGAATAAAATGTCCAATTTCAGTTGATCGCTTGAGTCCGCCGCATTTGCCCAGGAAAAGGACGCCTTTGGGATTTACGGCGGAGAGTAGATCCATTATTGTTGCAGCGTTAGCAGAACCCATACCATAATTTATAATGGAAAGACCTTCGTGATTGGTTGCCATTGTCATGGCTCGATCTTCGCCACGAACTTCCACACCAAAACGTTCGGCAAATTTATAAACATAATTTTTAAAGTTGGTAAGAAGAATCCATTCACCAAATTCTTCTTTGGGTACGCCGGTATAACGGAATATCCAGTTGTCTACGATTTCTTGTTTAGTTTCCATAGTTTGAAATAATACGAAATTAGCCAATAGTAAAGAACTAATTCTTTAGGATTCGTTATTTGCATCTAATGATATAAAAGAAAAGACTTGTCACATGCCAATCTTTAAGGAAATTGAATCCATGAAAATGAAATTGAGCTTTTCAATGCTGATTTTAAGTTTTGTGCTGATGGCTTGCACGTCTCACCCTATCATTTTCCCCGAGCCATTGAAGCCTGGAGAAACATTTGTGGGAGGGGCTTGGGCTGTTGAAAATATTGTTCCACAACTTATTTATCGGAGAGGTCTTACGGAATCGTTAGATTTTGGCGCAAGAGTTGGATTCCCCCCAGTCCATGGAAGTGGCATTGATGGAACGTTAAAACTTATGGAGCGGGAGAACAATATACATAGCTTAAACGTAGGCGTAACCTATGCGGAGCAGTCAAATCTCAGCATATCGTACATCAATTCTAAGAAGAAATTAAAGAAAGGCTCGAATCGCTATAAATATTTTGGGCTACGCTATCTATATATCCCCTACGGATATTGGGGAAGCTCGACTCGTTTTGGGGCATTTTGGGGTCGAAATTACAATAAAAATTGGGGCTATGAATTTGGTTATTTTCATGATTTTGCATCAGAAACGCGCTCAAAAACAGAGGTTTCACCGATTCCAATATCCTTTGAGCCTTATACAGGTCTTTCTATTAAAGTATTCTTTGGGCAATTTATAAATTGATTTTTTTCACTGTTTGGAATAAAAATGGAATGTGATATTGGCGATTAAGTGTAACATTTTTCACACAACGCGTAGTTTTGTAAGGAATCTTGCCTAATCCCTTGAAACCATAGGGGTCAAAATCTATATTCGCGAGCCTAAAAAAACATTAGGGAGTTCTGAAAAATCGGAACGATTAAAGGAAATAAAGAAAATAGCAGAAGTTGAATTTATAAGGAGTAAGTTATGAAACGATTGTTTCCCATTGCTTTATTAGCCATTTTATTAACTGCATCGATGGTCTTTGCAGATTTAAAAGTTGCTGACGATGCTGAATGTCCAGTTTGCCCAAAATCTTCGGAAAATGGCACGCTTGAAGTTAACTGGAATCCAACACCAGTAGCGAATACGAGTTCTAGAGATTTCGAACTTGCATACCATGATGGCACATTTGAAGGCCAAATTGGATGCGGTGGTGGATGTGCGTTTGGTGTTCGTTTCACGGCTGACATGCCTATTTTGTTAACGGGCTTGACCATTTATACACAAGGTGATGCAAGTGAAACAGGTGCTTATATTAGCATCTACGAAGATGCCGCATCTGCAATTGCAGGTCCTCCTTCAGCCCCAACGGGTCCAAATGATGGTACCGCAGTTTGGGAGATGGGTCCAATAGATTTGAGCACCGGAACACATGAACTTACTGTCGATAACTTAATGATAAGCGGTGGTGACTATTATGTTGTAATTTGGGAACAAACGGCTTTTCTAGGTGTCGCTACAGACTTACAAAATAATTATATAGATAGAAACTGGGTTTCAACAGGCACATGGTCAACTTTAAGTGATGCTGTCGCTGGAGATCCAACCTTAGTTGGAAACTTTGGTATTACATCCGTCTATTTACCACAAGAAATTTCAGGCGCCTTTATGGTCGTTTCACCTTCAAACGTTGGTTTTGGTGTTATGGACTTAGCCGATCCTGCAGAAACTCAAAATGTTACTATTTCTAACTTAGGCGATACAACCTTTACGGTTACAGACATCACTGTTGCTGGCGACGGATATTCGACCAGTCTTTCAACACCTGTTGATGTCTTAGCAGGCGAATCTGTTGTTATGGATGTTACATTCGGACCTGCTTCTACAGGTATTGTTACAGGGACTTATACTATTACATCAACGGCTGACAACGTACAAGAATTTGTTGTCAACGCTTCAGCGACTGTCTATGATGGTTTTCCACAATACATGGTTTGGAATCCTTCCTTTGGTGCAAGTGGGGCTGCCTATGTCTCTGCACTTTCGACTTTGGGTTACACCGCTATAGAGTCAGAAGATTTATTTATGTTTGGTTCACCCAGCGAAGCTGGATATGATGGCGTATTTGTCGTTTTAGGTATGTATCCTGATAATTATTCATTTACAGAAGGTGAGCCTGCCCTTATTGCATTGTCTGATTACATCTTAAGTGGTGGCCCCGTTGTAATGGAAGGTGGCGACACTTGGGCTTTTGATGCATGGACGAGCTTACATGATTTGTTTGGTCTTGATGGTGTTTCCGATGGTGGTGATGACCTTACTGCTGTTGACGGCGCTGGATTTGCATTTGGGATGAATTATGAATACGGTGGAATTAGTTCTTTTGTAGATCATATCGCACCACTAAGCGAAGAAGCTCAATTGATTCATACAAATCCTGCAGATGGTGCGGGTGCAGGTGTTGCATTTTTATCGCCTAATGGGAATACAATAGGTCTCTCTTTCGAATTTGGTGGACTTATCGATGGTGCATACACAAAAGCTGATTTATTAGCAGAGTATATTGATTTTATAAATACACCTTATCAAGATTTTGTTGATCCCGTTATTCATAACGTTTCACATTTTGATTATACACTTGATACAGTAGGGCCTTATGGCGTTTATGCACTCGTGTCTGACAATACAGAATTAGCTGGCGCTTCACTTTTCTACAATTTGGATGCAGGTGCTTTTACCGAAGTTGCGATGGTTGACTCGGGTATGGGCGTTTATTATGCTGAAATCCCTGGTCAAACTGTCGGAACAACCGTTGGTTATTATGTTTCTGCTGTCGATACATCAGAAAACACGACAATGAGTCCTGCTGACGCACCGACGAACCTTTACGTATTTTCAGTGTTGTCACATTTACCACCAGTATATGTTACAGCTGAATCGGGTATTGACGGAAATATTCCATTAACATGGATGCCACCCGGCACGGAAGCACCACCTCAAGCAGAGTGTGCAGATTATCTCGTCGATGCAATGCCCTATAATACTACTGGTACAAACACAGGAATGGGTGATGACTTTGATGTAACTTTCAGTGATAATGAAGATGTTGCATATCAGCTTAATGTATCAACACCCACAACCTATACCATGAGTTTATGTGCTGGAACAGATTATGACTCGAAACTAGAAGTTTTCTTTGAAGATTGCTCAACAAGTACAGGTTTTTATAATGACGACGCTTGTGGCTTACAATCAGAATTGACAGATGTCTATCTTGAGGTAGGTACATATTATGTTGTTGTTGATGGATTTAGCACCTCAAATGGTAACTATACACTTGATATTTATGAGCAAACACTCGCAACAAACTCTATTTCAAATATTACAAGTTTAAGCCAAGAAGTTGAAAAACTTAATCGTTTAGATATCTCATTAGCAGATATTGATTTTGGTTCTGCCTCAACACGATATAACACGGTGTTAACACCGAGAGAATTACGTTTTTATGGCGTGTATCGTTCGACAACTTCACCTGTTCTCATCGATAATGCAAACTTAGTTACTCAACCACCACTAGGTCCAACAGAATTGGCCTACGTGGATTACACCGTAACAAACGATGTTCCATATTTCTTTAGAATACTTGCTATTTATAATGATGGCGAAGCCGCTAGTGCAGAAGTCACTGCCATGGCTAATAACCATCCACCAATTGCTCCGTTTGCCTTAATGGGAACCGCTGAAGAAGGTAGCTTGACGGCTAATTTAAACTGGAATTATGATGGCAATGATTACGATTTTGATCATTTTGCAATCTATAGAGAAGGTTATCTCGTTGGAACCACAACGGACACATTTTATTCAGATATCGCTGAATTTGGTGGCTTCTATCATTACGCGGTAGCAACAATTGATGCCGAAGATATGTCATCAGAATTAAGCAATTCAGTCACACTTGGTTTAGGCAACCTTCCTCCAATGGGATTAGTTGCAGTCGGTAACCTTGATGGCGTTGTAGAACTTTCTTGGCTAGAACCAACGCCTAACCCAGGCGAGCCAATGTTCGAAGGTTTTGAAGAAGGTGTCCCTATTGATTGGACTGTTGAAAGTCACGCTGCTGATCCATTAGGTGAAGGTTGGGTGACCTATGCCATGACAGGTGCTCCCGAAGGTGCACAAGTAATGCGCTGCGGTGATGGCCCTTCTGGAGATTTTATTGATGAGTGGCTTATTACAAATGATGTCCTCGTAGGTGTTTTTAATTCAACCTTGTCATTTTATCATTATGGAACAGGTCTTTCATGGGATAACGCTCCAAACTATCTCAAGATATCAGTAGATGGTGGAACAAGCTGGGAAGATTTGATGGTCTGGGACCCAGCCGGTGCTGGTTTACCAAGTGCTTGGACATTAGAGTCAGTTGATTTATCTGCTTATCTAGGCCAAAATGCACGTTTTGCTTGGGTTTATACATCCACTTATGGTGAATGGTGGCATTTAGATGCAGTTGAACTTTCTACTCCGACTCGCGCTCATATGCATGCCGCTGTTTTAAATAATCCCGTTGAAACGATTACAAATAAATATGACATTAATACAGAAATTCGCCCCGTCGTCGAAAATCATAACCGTTCAGGTTTTACGGTTCGTGAGAATCCTAGAGAACTATTAGGTTATGAAATTGTTCGGAACGGTGTCACTCTTACAACGACGGATACCTTAAGTTTGTCTTATTCAGACTATGACATAACAAATGGACAAGAGTACTGCTATTATGTCATTGGCTTATATCCAGATGGCAACTCAACTTCAAATGAAAGTTGTGCTATGCCAATTAACTATCCTCCTGCAGCTCCAGAAAACTTAGTTGCAAATGAGCTTGAATTGTCAGCGACATTGGATTGGGATGACAACACAGATTATGACTTTGCAAGCTATAATGTCTATCGTGACGGCGTTTTACTCGCCAATGTGTTGACATCAGACTATGCTGAAGTTTTGGATACAGCAGGTATTTATTTTTATACTGTAACGGCAATTGATGCAGAAGATGCAGAATCTCTACCCAGTAATACCGCTATTTTACCTGCTGGAAGACTTCCCGTTGTATCGCCAAATGCAGTTTCCGGACTTGATGGTGCAATTGATCTTTCTTGGTTACCTCCTGGTACTGTTGGTGGTATGGGTAATTATGAAGATTTTGAATCAGGTGTGTGGCCACCCGTTGATTGGACAGTTGTTGAAAATAATGCTGTAGCTACGTGGTCGCTTTATGACATGACAAGTCTCGTTACACCCGCTTTCGGCGAATATGCCGGCGGTGTTTGGTGGGATACGGGTGCTCAAGATGAGTGGCTCATTATGCCATCTACACATGTTGGACCAATGGACGCATTCTCTTTCTGGGCTTATGGTTATCAAGGTTCAATCTATGGTGATCATTATACAGTTGAAGCATCAACTGATGGCGGCGTCACGTGGACGACACTCTTAGATTTATCTGAGTTACCCATATATAGTGACCCTAATAACAATGATTTTAATGCTTGGACAGAACCTTATACAATCGATATAAGTGCTTTCTCAGGCAGCGAAGTAACGTTTGCATTCCATGCTATAGATGGTGATGGCTTTGGTTTATGGTATATATGGCTCATCGATGAAGTGAGAATTGGTATGCCTGATGCTGGAACACTTGCTATGAATACAGGCTTTAGAGGAACCACTCCAGAATTTGCTTCTAGAGAAAATGCTCCAAATCCATATAGCTTTACGTTTGCCAATGTTCATGAAGCAATCATTCGTACTTCTGAAGTCAGCTCTATTCGTGAAACCGTATTAGGCTACACGATTTATCGTTCTGAAACTTCACCTGTTGTCCTAGATGCCAATAACCTGCTTTCAGAAGTTGGTGCTGATACACTAAACTATTTCGATTTCCCACTCACGAACGAAATAACCTATCATTATGTTGTGACAGCTGATTATGCTTCTGAATCAATACCGTCTGATGAATTCTCAGGAACGACTCAAAATCATCAACCAATGGTGCCGACTAACTTTACGGCTGTCGCTGTTGAAAATGATATCACCTTAGAATGGGATGATAACACTGATTATGACTTAGCTGGATATATTATTTATCTGGACGATGAAGTCGCAGACACAGTCGCTGTATCAACTTATTCATCTACTTTGGCTGACGGTGTTTATGCAGTCTATGTTGTCTCTTACGATTTTGGTGGTATGGAATCAGATCCTACTAACTCGATAACGCTTGTGGCAGGAGAAGTTCCACCCGAAAACTTACAAGCTAATGGAAACTCTGACGATCATATTGCTTTAACTTGGATGGCTCCAGGTGCTGGCGGTTCTCTAACAGAATTCCGTTATGACGATGGTGTTGCGACAGGTCAATTAGGTTTTGGCGCGAACCCATCATCTATCTTGGGAGCAGCTCATCCAGTGCATGCTATTGTCAATGCCGTTTCATGGTATTTAACCTCTACCGAAGGAACACACCCAGAAGTTTATGTTCATGTTTATGGACTTGATGCTGCTGGTGTTCCAGATGTAACGCAAGTGTTACACATATCTGAATCATTAGGCAATACGGACGATGAGTGGAATACATATGAATTACCAATGCCAATAGAAGCGCCAAACGGTTTCTATATTGGTGTTGTTACACCTAATCTATTTACGGCTTTAGGCACGGATGATGGTGTCGGTGCTCCATACGATTTTATAGAAGGTACACAATGGGGTAATGCGGACTATACGGCTGGAAATAACTGGCTAGATGTTGGTCCTGCTGGTTTCCCATTAAACTTTTTGATTAGAGCACAAGGTTTGGCTATGGAACCATTGGTAACGAATTATAATGTCAATGAATTTATTGCCAAGAAACCCGAATTTGCTGCCCTTAACTACTCAAGTATGGCACCTGTAGAAGCTCCATTTACCTTTGTTGATGATGCAGCAGCTACGAGCCAACGCGATGTCGCATCCTATAATATTTATAGAGACGGTGATTTGTTGGCAAATACTGCCGAAACATTCTACGATGATATGGTTAACGAAGGTCATGGTTATACATACGCTGTAACAGGTGTTTTTGATAATGGCCAAGAATCATTACCAACTGAAGATGTAACAGCGATGGCGAATATGGCTCCGGGTTTAGCAACAGCTTTGGCTGCTAACGTCACTGGTTTTTCAGCGGCAATTGAGTGGGAAGATCCTGCTTTTAATGCGGATGGAAGTGAATGTATCGACTTAGAAGGTGTAGAAATCTACTTAGATGGAAATTTAATTGCTGACTTGGCTCCAATGGAATGGTTCCATCAAGTCGGTGGTTTATCCAATGGACCTCATACTTTCTCAATCAGAGGATATGATGAAGTGCCTAATTATGGAAACTATGCAAATATCGACATTTGGGTCGGTCCAGCTCCTACTGTACTTCAAATATTGACGGACAACTATCCTGGTGAAACATCATGGGAAATCATGGATGGGAATAATAATATTGTCATGTCTATTGCTGCGGGTGACCTAGCGGGCGCCGGTGAACTGTATGAGTGGACCTTAGATAATCTTGATCCAGGACTATATACTTTCACTATTTATGATAGCTTTGGTGACGGTATTTGTTGTGCTTACGGTGAAGGATTCTATCGCATTGTTCATGGCGAACAAATCCTCGCTGAAGGGGGAGCCTTTGCTACATCTGAGAGCACAGTATTTGAAGTTTCTTCAGGTATTTTAATGGGTGACTTCAACGCTGATGGCGAGATTCATGTTAATGATGTTACGCGACTCATTGAGCTTCTCATTTATATGGGTGCTCCCGCAACAGCTGAAGAAGAAGTTCTTATGGATATTAATGGCGACGGTGCAAACAACGTACTCGATGTCGTTTCATTAATTGAATATATGCTTGGCGGCGGTGTACTTGCGAAGAATGAAGTTGGTACTTCAACCGCAAGTGTTTCGGTTCCTGCTAAAATTCTTTTTCCAAGCAGCGAATGGCAATATGTACCTATATTCGTAAACTATGAGGGTGCGATTGCTGGATTACAAGCCACAATAGAATTTGATGCATCGATGGTTGAAGTGGGAACGCCCATTTTAACCGAAAGCAATGAAGGGATTACCGTTTATACAGCTAGTAGCGAAATCGGACTTCGCGTTCTCGCTATAAGTTTATCCGGTGATTTAATTCAGCTTGAAAATGGTGTATTATTTGATGTTCCTGTTAGAGTAACGGATGAAAATGCAAGCGGAAGTATTGATTTTGCAATTTATGATGTCGTTTTATCGGCTGCGGGTGGAATTGAAATTCCATGCGAATACGTCGTTGAAGTTATAGAAATTGGAGTTGTTAAGCCTGAATTCTATAGTCTTGCACAGAACTATCCTAACCCATTCAATCCAACGACTACAATAGACTATGCTTTACCTGAAGACAATCATGTTGAGCTTGTCATTTACAATATGTTGGGACAAATGGTTCGTAGCTTGGTGACCGAAAATCAAACTGCTGGTTTTTATCATGTTCAATGGAATGGTTTAAATGATATGGGACAACAATTACCAACGGGTATATATATTTATGCTATTCAATCCGCTGGTTTTTCAAAAACCATGAAAATGGCTTATATTAAATAAAACCAAATATTACATAAAACGAAAAGAGGCTCTTAGGGGTCTCTTTTTTTTGAACAAAAAGCGTAATATTTTTTTTGTGACCTAGACCAATTGTAATAAATTGGTTAAAATTGTTACGATTAACTACTTGTTAAACGCTAAGAATAGACTAAAATTTAGCCAATGGAAAAATGAGGAAAGGGAAGGGGCTTTTTAAAAAAAAGTGAACTTTATCTTTAAGAAAACAATAACTAAACATGGAGGTCTTATGTGGCGTAAATTGCTACAAATTGGCTTGGCTTCATCATTGATTATTACATTGGCATTTGGTGCAAATGTAAAATCAATTGGAGAAGATAACACAGCCGCCGCAATACAAAAAAACAGATTGGATATGGTTAATGCCATCAGTCTATTAGAAAAAGATGCATCCGTCAGAGATGATAATGCAGTATTGAACGTACAATATGATTATATCTATGCTATTGCCGATATGACATTAGCAGATGGTAGTTTAGTCGAAGATATTGTGACGGTTACTGATGTTGCAACAGTTGGAACAGTTACAGTTGATTATGACTGGACCACAGATTTCTGGGCAAGTGAAGGCTCTTTTACCGTGACGTCTCCTACTGGAACAACCTTAACAGTTGGAGCTGGCCAAAGTACGGGTCACTATACTGTCGCTATAGCGGGCTTCTCGGGTGAAGATCTTGCAGGAGCCTGGACTTTCTCAGTTCATGATTCGTATGGTGATGGTGGTCACACCTTGGCAAATGCCACTATGAATGTTGATATGGCTGCAACCACACCAGAGATTAGTTTCTCTGACGCTACTCTTGATTTTGGTACACTCCCTGTAGGTCTATTTGCCAGCAAAACACTCACAATAAATAATTTAGGTGGCGGTGTTTTGACCGTTTCCTCAATTGCTGCAGATGATGCTAACTTCTTTCTTGGTGACGTTTCAGCAAGTGTACCTGCATTTGGAAGTGTTGATATTACTGTTGGTTATGAACCTTCAGTAGCGGGTGACCATACTGCAAATCTAGTTTTTACTTCAGATGATGCAGGCTCTCCAGACACGGTTGCTTTATCAGGTACCGCGATTGATCCAATTACAACGGGTGGGCCAGACCTTACAGGGTATACTTGGGTTAGTAGTTTAGATGGCGCCGGTCCTACATTTGCATGGGTAGATACTGTTGGAGCCACGGAAGCCGGTATAGCATTCGGTGACGACATTCGTGGGACAATCGATATCCCCTTCACTTTCAGATTTTATGGCAACCTCTATACTCAGCTCACAGCCACAACAAACGGCTGGGTTGGTATGGGGCCAAGCACGGATTTCGCGAGTTCTTATTGGACGAATACCACAATACCAAGTGCTACTTTGCCTGACAATATAATCGCTCCTCTATGGGATGATTTTAAAGCGGGTGATTCACCTGGAAGCACGAGTTCTGCTCACGGAACTATCATGTCCAAAACACTTGGTACAGAACCGAATCGTCAATTTGTTGTCATTTTTGACGAGATAGTTCGTGGTACTTATGATACAGATTATTTCAGCTTTGAAGTGATTTTAGATGAAGCAACCAGCGATATCACGATTCAATATCTAGATGTTATGGGAAATGCCTCAGCAGATAACGGTATTGGTGGAACTGTTGGTATTGAAAATGTCGGTGCTACAGACGGATTATTATATGGATACAATGGTGTTCCACAACTCGTCTATGATGAGATGGCTATAAAATTCATAGCACCTCCACCTCCAGCATTACCCAATATGGTATTAGATTTTTCGTCAATAGATTTCGGAACAATTATTGAAAGTGGATCGGCTACTGCAGAAGTACAAATTTCAAATAACGGTTCGGGCGACTTAGTAATCGCAGGTGCAACAGTTGCTGCCCCATTTGCTACTACATTTTCAGGTACTATTGCTGAAAACACTTCAGCTGTTGCAACAATTTCTTTTGACCCAACTACAACAGGTGCTTTTGCTGAAACACTAACGTTTACTGTTACGGGTGAATACTCTGGTGATAATGCTGTTTCTTTAACAGGTTCTGCTTATCCTTCTACGTATATATCTGAAGGTTTCGAAGATGGTTTCCCACCTTTTGGTTGGACCGTCATCGATGTTGATGGTGGTAGCGTCTTTAATCCAGATCTCTCATACATAGATCCACATTCAGGTCTCTATGGCGCAGAAGCAATGGGTTGTGCAGATGATTATCTCATTACACCACTACTCGCTATCCCCCCTACGGGCTATGCTGATTTTTCATTCTGGCATGGACAAGAATCAACTGTGAAAGAGAATTCATTTGAAGTCATGGTTTCCACAACAGGAACCGCTACAACTGATTTTACTCAAATTGCAGATTATCCTTTAATCAATCCTCCAACCTCCTATGCTTGGAGTCAAGAATCCATTGATTTAAGTGCCTATGCTGGCCAAGAAGTTTACGTAGCAATTCATGTTTATTATAGTGAATCTGCTTATTATGGCTTTGGATTTGATGATTTCCTCATGCCACCTCTCGTGCCTTCTACAAATACCATATTCTTCTCTGAATATATGGAAGGATCGAGTAATAATAAGGGATTGGAAATTTATAACGGTACCGGTGCTACGGTTAACTTGAACGAATACCAAATTGCACAATCTTCTAATGGTAATGGCTGGGCTTATTATCATATGTTCCCAGATACAGCTATTTTGGCGAATGATGATGTATGGTTGATTGTAACTGATCAATCATTCCCTGAAATGCAAGCTATGGCAGATGAAATATTGGGCTATCCAAGTGTTGTACACCACAATGGTGATGATGCTCGCGCGTTAATTCACATTGTTGGAACCGACACAACGTTTATCGATATTATTGGTACTCCAGATGTTGACCCAGGCTCTGGTTGGGATGTTGCAGGTGTCACTACAGCCACTGCAAATCACAATCTTGTAAGAAAAGCTGATGTTGTTACTGGAAATACCGATTGGATTGTTTCAGCCGGAACAAATGTTGACGATTCAGAGTGGATCGTTTACGAGCAAAACTATTGGTATGGTATGGGTTATCATAATGAAGCCTATCCACTGCCAGGAGATGCTTGTGATATGCCATTAGCGTATGGAGCTGTCAATGATGCCGCTGCAACGGGAACTCTTGAATCCTATGCATCAAAATGGTATAGCTTCACAAATGATGGTAGCTTCGACAATGTAATTGTTTCATTATGCGAATCTTCATTTGATACACAAATCGAAGTTTGGGAATCATGTGATTCAGCAACTTATATTGCCTATAATGATGACGCTTGTGGAAACAACTCCGAAGTTGATTTAGGTGCCCTTGCTGCCGGTGATTACCTCGTGAGAGTTTATGGATATGGATCATCAAGCGGTGATTATTCATTAAGTGTTACGGGATCAGTTGGTATGCCAGACTTTGTCGTAAGTGACATGGTTTTATATGGTGATACTCTCGGTGTTACCGTTACAAACCAAGGTCCTGCTGATTCTCCTGGATATTGGGGAACAGATTATCATGGTTGGGGCATTGATGGCGATTACTATGGTTATGTTGCAGAGACGGGTGTCGCTTTAACAGCCGGAGCTTCATATACATACGAAATAACAGGCTTTAATTTTGACAATCTTGGCGATGGTACATTCCTTGTCAATTTCTGGGCTGATGTTGATAATGATGTTGCTGAAGCAGATGAAACAAATAATGCTGATTCACTTTATATCACGATTGATCCTCCTCCAGTAGCACCTAGAAACTTAGCTGCTGTTGCGGGTGAAAATGAAGTATCATTATTCTGGCAAACAGCTGTTCTGCCAGAAGTCCTACCACCATTGGTATCAAGTGCTATGGGTGGAATAAGTGATCAAAAAATAAAACCAGCCATTGTATTATCTCCAGAGCAAATCGCAAAACGTGACGCTCTAAGAGGAAATGCAATACGTAATCTTGGTGATACATGTGCCGAAGCTGAAGGTATTGGAGCAGATTCAACTATAGCAGCTCCTTATGCTCCATATTGGTATTCATATACCGCCACAATGGATGGTTTTATGACTGTTTCATCTGATGGTGCAACGGTTGATACAAAAGTCTATATTTATGATGCATGTGATGCAGCATATATCGCTTATAACGATGATGGCGGTTCTGGATTATCATCGATTGTTACATTCCCAACTGTTTCAGGTACAACATACTTTATGGAATGGACCGATCAGTGGAGTGCATCGGGTTTTGATTGGACTTTAACTGAGTTTGCAGTTCTTCCAATGCCTGACCTCGCTGTAACAAGTATGTATTTCGAAAATGAAGGCGTTTGGGCTGTAGTTGAAAACCTAGGCGATGCCTCTGCTAGCGGTCAATCAAGCCATTGGTTTATTGACGGCGTAGACATCGGTTATGTTTATACGGCAACACTTGCTCCAGGAACAGCCGATACTCTCGGTCTTGTGGGCTTTAACTGGGTTAATGTTGGCGAAGGTACCTTTAATGTTGGTATTTTTGTTGACTTTTGGGATTATTTACTTGAATCTGATGAAACCAATAACTCAGATTCAATCGAAGTTGTTATTACGCCTCCAGACTATTTACCAACATACAATGTCTATCGTAACAGTGTACTTCTCGTTGATGGTTTAGAAGCTGCCAATAATTATTTTGACGGTGAATACTACGACATGGATGTTGTGGCAGATGTTACCTATGAATATTTTGTAACTCAAAACTTGCCAGATTCCACAGAATCTGAAGGTTCAGAATCTGCTTTTGCAACGCCTTGGGCTCCAATATTTTGGGCTTTCCCAAATACGGAAGACTTTGAAGCTGTGACAGACAATATGCTTCCATACGGATTTTTCGTAGAAGAACTCGGTGCAGCTGACGGCGCAGACTGGGCAGTAGGCGATAGCGCATATTTTGAAACAAATGCATATAACTACTGGCATGTACCAGGTCATACACAATTCGCAGCAATTGATGATGACGGTAATGGCTCTGGTGTTAACGGGAATGAAATCCTATGGACACCATGGGTAGATTTCTCAACAGCTGTTAATCCTCAAATTCTTTTTAATTATACAGTTAGAGGTGGAAACGGTGCTGAATTCTTCATTGATAACGGTGATTCGACTGTTGTAATGGCGTTAGAAGATTCTCCATCCGCTTGGTTAGGTAGAGTCTTTAACCTTGGCGAATATGCGGGTCAAACAGTACGTTTCGGTTTCCATTATGATGATGCAGGTGGTTGGGCTTATGGCTTAGCTGTTGATGATATTACTGTTGAAGAAGCGCCATCAGATGGTACTCTTGCGGGTACAATTACAGATGGTGCCGCGAACCCTGTTGCTTATGCACAAGTACATGTTTTTGGTCTATTTGCCGAAGAAGGTACAATGACGGATGAAACAGGTGCATATTCAGTTACGGTTCCTGCTGGTGAGTATCAAGTTGATGTTATGCGCGTTAACTATTCACCTGCTACCACTAATGTTTCAATTATTGCGGGTGAAACATCGACTCTTGATTTTACACTAGAGTTCTTGTTCCCTGCACCTGAAAACTTAATGGTTTATCCAAACGATGCAGATACTACAATTGCATTGCAATGGGCTCCTCCAATGCCGATGGGTCAAGTCGCTTATGATGATGGCACCTATGAAGCACTCTATTGGGTCGGCGGTCCAACAACATCAGATCATTATTTTGCAGCACATTTTAAAGCCGCAATTACGCCAGGATATGCAATTAACGAAATAGCTATCTTGACAACTTCTGATGATGGTGAATCAGCTTTTGCAAATGTTTCCGTTGTAAGTTCTGATGAATTTGGCGGACCTGATCTTGCCAATGTTCTTTGGACTGCAACCGGTAATGCTGCCGCAGCTTACCCTGCAATCGCATGGGATTTTTATCCTGTTGCTGCTAACCCAGCTTATGATGATTTCTGGGTCATAATGCAATGGCCAGAAGGCAATGAATTTGGACCATACGTTGCGACGGATATGGATAACAACATTGGTAACTCATTCTATTCTGCAGCACCTGATACTTCAGGCAATCCAATGTGGAATATGCTAGGTGGTACATTTGGAGTTCGTGCTTTCTTAAGCGAACCATCAACAGGTCGTTCTGTTGTACTACACGGATCTGAAACAACGACTATTGAAAAAGTTGGATCAGCTCTCGCTTTAGGTACGAAACATGACGAGAATTTTGCGGGTAGTTTTGAAGCACCTGCAATGACAACCATTAGCCGTGAGTTACTGAACTACAATGTCTATAGATCATTAGATCCAATGGCAATGGGTGATGTATATGCAACTGCAACGGGTGAAATGTTTACTGATGCATCGTTTGATTTTGATACACAATATTTCTACGCAGTAACCGCTGCTTACGATTTAGGTGAATCAGGTCCTTCAAATGTTGCTGGTTTTATGTATTTCACACCCTTATATCTCAACCATTACGAAGGTTTTGATTATGCCGATATGACGCCTCTTGCTGATATTGGCTGGGCTACTGATGATGGAGCAGGAAACCCTGCTGCAAACTTTGGTATCGAAGATCAGATGCTTCATTTTGATTGGTCTCCAACGGCTACTGATTTCTATCAAACTGCTACTTCACCTGTAGCTGATTTTGCTGGAGCAACACAAGCTAGACTTGGATTCTATCTGTTCTTTGATGATTATAGTGATACAGATAATGGAACCCTCGATTTTTATGCTTCCATTTCAAATGATGGCTTCGTAACGGAGACATTCTTAATGACTCATAACGATTCTACATTTGGCAACATCGAAGAATATATGATTTTTGATGTATCAGATGTCGCTGCTGGTTCTGATGGATGGCAATTACGCTTTACTGTCACCGGCGCAACATCTTTCACAATGGATCACCTCTGGATAGATGATGTGATTGTTGAATCTGATATCTATATGGGACCAAGTGCATTTAATCTACTTGCTCCTTCAGATGCTGAAGCTGTAGGTATTACAACAGCTAACGTCACAACTGGTTCTCTGCTATTTGCTTGGGAATCAGCTAGCGATAATGCAATGTATGGCGTTGAAATATCGGGTAGCCTTGGATCAGTTATAGTACCATTCGACACTTCCGCAACTGAAGTCCTAATTCCTTTCGCAGCTATACAAGCAGCTTTTAACTTTGCTGGTGTCTATTCTGTTGAAGGTACATGGAATGTTGTTGCTTTTAGTGGTGGAGAAATGCTCTATTCATCAAATGGACCTTTTGCATTAACTATCGGTACCACAGTTGGTACGGACAATGCATTTGTTCCTGATGTCTATGACTTATTCCAAAACTATCCAAACCCATTCAACCCAACAACATCAATTACCTATGATGTTCCTGAATCAGCAGACGTACGTCTTGTTGTTTATAACCTTCTTGGACAACCCGTAAGAGTTCTTGTGAACAATTACCAAAGCCCAAATCGTTATAACCTAGAATGGAATGGTTTATCTGATGCTGGCTTACCACTTTCTTCCGGTATTTATATCTACCGCTTAGAAACGGAAGCCTTTGTTAAAACAATGAAGATGATGTATTTGAAATAAATATATCCCTTCTATATATTGCAAAGAGCCCCATTTATGGGGCTCTTTGTTTTTAATTGATTCACGTCATATACTGTTATTTTTATTTGGATTTATAATAAGGTAAGTTTATCTTGCGCCCATGAAAACAACCAAGATAATGATTCTAATTGCTACTTTATGCTTTTCACTCATGGCGACAGACATCATATCTAATTTCGTTGGGTACACCGAAGATTCTAGAATTGTACTTCAATGGAACTCTGGAAACGAGAATGATGTCATTGGTTACGAAATACATCGTAGTGTCGATGGACACAATTTCTATCAAATTGGTTTTTTACAATCTCAAGGCAATAATAGTAGCTACACCTATATAGACAATTCTGTTTTTGCCAAAGTGTCGGGTCGTACCTATCATTACAAAATCGGTATTAAAGATATCAATGGCAATATCAGTTTTATAGATACAATCGAAGTTTTGAGCAATATTTCTGATGTCAGCCATACATGGGGCTCAATCAAGGCAATATTTAAATAAGCGAACAATTACAAAATTTTAATATCAAGGCTCCAGTTTTAAGGAGCCTTTTTTATTGCGAAACTTTTATTGAATCTTCGCATTAGATGCTTCATGGTAAAAAATAATAAATGGAGAAAATCATAATGAAAAAAACGACACTTTTTATAGTTCTTTTAGTCCTAACCACGACAAGTTTTGCCGCAGATCGAAATATTGTAAAAGCAATGAGCACTACTTTCGCAGATATTGCAGAATCAGTAGGCCCTAGTGTTGTAACAATCACAAGTGAACGAACGATGACGTCTCATCCAGCTTTCAATGGAATGCAAATACCACCACAGTTTGAAGAATTCTTTGCACCATTTGGCAATCGAGATTCTCAAGAAAATCGTAGTTATAAGACATCATCATTGGGTTCAGGTATAATTATCAGTAATGATGGCTATATCGTAACAAATAATCATGTCATCGAAGACGCTGATGATATTAAAGTTCACCTTCTAGACGAACGCGTCTTAGATGCCGAGCTGATCGGTACAGACCCTAAAACGGATATCGCTCTCATTAAAGTTGATGCAACAAAATTAACACCTATAGAACTAGGTGATTCTGACAAAATACGTGTCGGTGAGTGGGTATTGGCAATTGGGAGTCCGTTTTCAGATAACTTGAGCAATACGATAACACAAGGCATCGTGAGTGCTAAAGGTAGAACATCCGTTGGCCTTATTGACTACGAGAATTTTATCCAAACCGATGCCGCCATAAATCCAGGAAACTCTGGTGGAGCGCTCGTTGATTTAGATGGAAAACTAATCGGTGTTAATACTGCGATTGCGTCAAAAACCGGCGGTAGTCAAGGTATAGGCTTTTCGATACCCGTTAATATGATGATTCGCATAATAGAAGACTTAAAGGATGATGGAAGTGTTACGCGTGCGTGGATTGGCGTCATGATTCAAAAAATAGATACTGAAATGGCGAAAACGCTTGGGATGTCTGATACGAGAGGTGCATTAGTTCAAAAAGTTGTTGACGATAGTCCAGCAGATAAAGCGGGTTTAAAGATGGGTGATGTTATTATTACTTTCGATGGAAAATCAGTTCATAACTCAAGCGATTTACGTATTATGGTTTCTGCAAACAGACCGGGGGAAAAGAAAAAGCTAGAAATACTTCGAAATGGTAAAAAAGAAAGATATACTATAAAATTGGGCGTTTTACCTGAAAAAGAACTTGTTTCAAACATCCTTGAAGAGGATAATAACGAATTTCAAGTTAGTACAATTACCAATGATTTAGTAAAAAAATATAATCTTGAGGATATTAAAGCAGGCGTCGTTGTTACGAAGGTTGTGATGGGTAGCGATGCTTGGAAAAAAAATGTAAGACCCGGCAACATCGTTATTAAAGTCGGGGAAGACATAAAATCCCTCGTAGAAATCAATGATAAAAATGATTATCAAGATACAATGATGAAATTTAAAGAAGGAGATTCGATTTTATATTTGATGAAACGAGGAGAGGATAGTTTCTTTGTGGCTCTTGAAATAAAAGAATAGAATTTATTATAAAAGACCCTATCGTTTAAGACATGCCATCTTTAATACCTGATGGCATGTTTTTTTGTGAAAACCAAGTGTTTCGATTTCATTAAAAAAATTTCGAATTTTAGACATTCATTAGAGAAGAATATTTCTGTTTTTATTTGTCAAAATAAATTTACTATGATTGACAAAAAGATTCTGATGATGCTATATTGCGCGGCTTTTTAGAATATGAATAAACACTAATGAAAACAACAAATTAGCCTTTGTTTGGCTTCGCATAATGAGACAAAAAACATGAGCAAAATACAAGATGTAAGCAGTAAAGTAGATTTTATTAAACAGGAACATGAGATTCTAGATTTTTGGAAAAAAAATGACTCCTTCAATAAATTAAGAGAAAAGAATGCTGGGAATGAAAAATGGTCTTTTCTAGACGGCCCTATTACTGCAAATAATCCAATGGGTGTCCACCATGCATGGGGTCGGACCTATAAAGATGTTTTCCAACGATTCAATGCAATGAATGGAAAAGATCAGCGATACCAAAACGGTTTTGATTGTCAAGGCCTTTGGGTCGAGGTTGAAGTCGAAAAAGAGCTAGGATTTAAATCAAAGACCGATATTGAAGTCTATGGTATCGAAAAATTCGTAAACAAATGTAAAGAGCGCGTTCGTAAATATTCAGCCATCCAAACAGAACAATCCAAGCGATTGGGTTACTGGATGGATTGGGACAATTCTTATTATACCATGTCGGATGATAATAATTATACGATTTGGAGCTTTTTAAAAAAAGTATTCGACCGTGGCTTAATTTACAAAGGCTACGATGTTATGCCTTGGTGCACACGTTGTGGGACGGCATTATCGGAACACGAAATCGCTACTGAAGGCTATAAAGAACTGACGCATACATCAATTTTTCTCAAATTTAGATTAAAAAATAAAACGAATGAATCTCTCCTGGTCTGGACCACAACACCTTGGACATTATCATCCAATATTATGGCGGCAGTTCACCCTGATTTAGATTATGCTAAAGTTAAACAAGGTGACGAAATTTATTATATCGTAAATACGCGTTTCTCAATTTTACAAGGCGAATACGAAATCCTCGATACCATAAAAGGTAAAGATATGTTGGGTTGGGAATATGTTGGCCCATTTGATGAATTGCCCGTTCAAAAAGACATCAAACATGCCGTTATAGCTTGGGAAGATGTGAGTGATAGCGACGGAACAGGCATTGTGCACATTGCACCAGGTTGTGGAAAAGAAGATCGCCAACTCTCTAAAGAACAGGGATTTCAAGTCATTAAACCTATTGACGAATTTGGGCATTATTACGAAGGTTTCGGAAAATGGACAGGGAAAAATGTCCAAAATATCACGGATGAAATCATACAAGATTTGTCCGAAAAGGGACTGCGCTATAAAAAAGAAAAAATTACGCATCGCTATCCAACATGCTGGCGCCATCATACTGAGCTTGTGTTTCGACCTGTTGACGAGTGGTTTATTGGTATGGATGCTTTGCGAAATGACATCAAAGAAGTTGCAAAACAGATTAACTGGATTCCCAGCTACGGATTAGATCGAGAAATTGATTGGCTCAATAATATGAGCGATTGGATGATTTCGAAAAAAAGATATTGGGGTTTAGCGTTACCGATTTGGACTTTCGAAGATGGTTCTTTTTATGTCGTTGGTTCGCGGGAGGAACTTAAAGAATTGGCAGTTGAAGGTTGGGAAGAATTCGATGGCAATTCGCCGCATCGACCTTGGGTCGATCGAGTCAAAATTAAACATCCCAAATCGGGACTCGTGGGAACAAGAGTCGCAGATGTTGGAAATCCTTGGTTAGATGCTGGAATTGTACCGTATTCAACTATGGAATATTCGAAGAATAAACAATATTGGGAAGAATGGTTCCCTGCTGATTTTATTGTCGAATCTCTTCCTGGCCAATTTCGGAACTGGTTTTACGCCATATTAGCGATGTCCACGGTCATGGAAAATCGTCCTCCGATAAAAACAATTATGGGTCACGCTTTGGTCAAAGACGAAAAAGGCGATGACATGCACAAATCGACAGGAAATGCAATCTGGTTCGAAGACGCCGCCGAAAATATGGGCGTGGATGTCATTCGCTGGATGTATTGCTCCAAAACGCCGTTCAATAATATGAATTTTGGATTTAATGTTGCCGATGAAGTGCGTCGAAAAATCTTAACATATTGGAACACATACAGCTTTTTTGTCACCTATGCAAAATTGGATGGCTTTAATCCATTGGAACCCTTGGATGAATCAAGCCTTACGCAATTAGATCGATGGATGTTAGCTAAACTCAACGTTTTTATTGAAGAAGCGAAGTCACTTTATGAAAGTTATCAAGTTGACAAAGTCGTAAAAAAAGCCGAACGCCTCATTGATGATTTAAGCAACTGGTACGTTCGCCGCTCTCGAAGACGTTTTTGGAAAGGTGAAAATGATAGTGATAAATGGGCTGCCTATCACACACTCTATTCTACAATCGTTGAGTTAGCGAAAGTTGTGAGTCCTGTTGTTCCTTTTTTAACAGAAGCCATTTACCAAAATATTGTACGATCAATTGATAAAACTGCACCCGAAAGTATCCACCTTTGCGATTTCCCAAGCGTCGATACTTCCTTTGCCGATAAAGATTTGATTCGTCGCATCGATACGGTCATTAAAACGGTGGAATTAGGTCGTGCAGCGCGCAATCAAGCGGGCTTAAAGGTAAGGCAACCTCTT
Source organism: uncultured Fidelibacterota bacterium (assembly GCA_937888365.1). Taxonomy (GTDB): domain Bacteria; phylum Fidelibacterota; class UBA8477; order UBA8477; family JABMPR01; genus CALBFA01. The sequence goes on from CALBFA010000087.1 coordinate 24,477, forward strand.
GCAGCGATAACGGTGGCATGGGCGGATGCAGTCGATCGTGATGCTGTTCTTGAATTGAAAGATCAAATTCTAGAAGAGCTAAATATCAAAACATTATTAGTTACAGAAGATCAATCCGAATTAGTTCAAGTCGTAGTAAAACCCAATTTGGCACTGCTGGGTCGCAAACTTGGGAAAGATTTAGGGTCTGTCAAGAATGCTTTGCTAGGCGAAAATGCTATTGAAATCGCCAACAAAGTTAAGATGGGAGACAATATTTCCCTCAAGACGGAAAACGGTATTTTTGAGATATTACCTGAAGAATTATTGATTGAATATAAAGAAAAAGAAAATACGGCTGTCATGGTTGACGGACCCGTGACAGTTGCTCTAGATACTATTTTAACGGAAGCACTTATTCATGAGGGAATGGCACGTGATTTTGTTAGAAATGTACAGAATTTACGAAAAGATGCAGAGCTCAATGTCTCCGAGAGAATTATGCTTCAAGTCGAATGTGATGATGAGATTAAAACTGTGATTGAAAATCATCACGGCTATATTTGCAACGAAACGCTATCTGAAAGTATTGAATTTGAAGCTGTAAATTATGAATCTAAGACATCGTTTAAATTAGGCGGGAAGAAAGTTAAGGTAGGAATCAAAACGTATTAAATCTCTATTTAAATATTTAGCACTATCCTTCTTTATGTTGGGGATTGACTATGCCACAAAGCTATGGGCTATAAGTGCCCTAAAAGGAAAACATTACTGGCCTGAAAGTGGTGAACTTCTTCGATTTGACTATGCTGAAAATTATCACATGGCGTTTAGCTTGTCTTTTCTGGATATGCAATGGGTCAATATTATGGCCATTATTGCATCTGGAATTGTCGTCTATTATTTGTGGTTATACAAAGATACGCATGTTCTACCAAGTATCGGGATGTCGTTGATTTTTGCTGGCGCTATGGGAAATCTTGGCGAACGATTTATCCGAGGATATGTTGTCGATTTTATTTCAGCCGACTGGCCTGATTGGCTCTATTTTCATCGCTGGCCCACATTTAATATTGCGGATTCTTGTGTCACTGTTGGTATCACACTATTTCTTATCTATACATTATTTTATGAAGGTAAAATCGTGCTTAATGAAGGAGCTTCCGAAGCGGAAACCCTACGTGAAAACGAATAGCAATGTGTTCGTCCAATTTGATATTAAGTAGCCAACTCTAATATGGCATTTGTCCCTAAAAATATAAAATACACTCCTGAGGTTGAAATCATTGAGATGAAAATTTCGGCGTTTCAGTCCGTCATGCGTCTAGATAAGTATTTGGTCAAAGAATTACCAAACTATATGACGCGCAATCAAATCCAAATAATGCTTAAAAATGGTAAGATTTGTGTAAATGGTAAAAAAGTAAAGGCAAGCTATCCTATCCAGCCTCATGATTTTATCAGAGTTGAATCGGAGAAACCTTATGACCCACCACTTTACGGCGAAAATATACCATTAGATATTTTATATGAAGATGACTACCTCATGGTTATTAATAAACAAGCTGGACTTGTTGTGCATCCTGGAGCAGGAACCGCATCAAATACTCTTGTCAATGGTTTGATTTATCATAGTGAGTTTTTATCGAATGAAAACGGCCCCTTGCGACCCGGTATCGTGCATCGTTTAGATAAAGATACGACAGGTGTAATCATTACCGTTAAAGACAATACGGTCCATAATGGGATTAGCCAGCAGTTTGAGAAACGTACATTGGATAAACATTATTTGGCGTTGGTTTGGGGTACTTTGAAAGAAAATTCAGGGACTATCAATCAACCTATTGGGCGTTCCAGCAAAGATCGAGCAAAATTTGCAGTCACGGCAGATGGGAAAGCATCCGTTACGCATTATGAAGTTGTCGAAGAGTTTAGATTTTTAACATTGTTAAAAATTAAACTTGAAACGGGTCGGACGCATCAGATTCGCGTACACATGTCCCATATCAATCATCCTGTTTTTGGGGACCCGCATTACAATGGTCGAAATCAAAAAATGATTACATTAAATCTAAAAGATCGACGCATTGCATCTCAACTATTAGAATTGACAGAGAGTCAAGTTTTACATGCCCAAGACATTGAATTTGTGCATCCTATGACCAAAGAAAAATTAAAAATAACGGCACCTCTTCATGAGGAATTTAAAGAAATATTGCGTATATTACGATCAGATGCTGAATGAATATATCCAAACGTTCCTCCTCGTATTAAAAGAAGAAAAAAACTTTTCACCCGAGACTATTCGTGGATATGCCATCGATTTAAAACAGTTTAACAACTGGCTTATGGACAACTTTCCTCATTTCGCAGTGCACCCAAATCAATTAACACGAAAAATATTACGACATTTTTTATCTGAACTTTCGCAGAATAAAGGCTTGGCCGTAAAATCGGTGGCTCGAAAATTAGCCACGCTAAAATCACTTTTTAAATTTTTGCATAAACGCGGTGTGATGAAAGTCAATATTACTGAAATGGTAAAAACACCGAAACTTCCAGAGCGAATTCCCGTATATTTAACCGAGCTTCAAATGGAAGAAATGATTAATAATTTAGTAGCGAGTAAAGAATGGATACAGTTTCGAGATAAAGCCATCATAGAACTCTTTTACAGCACGGGGATGCGCGTGTCAGAGCTTGCCAATTTAAAGCTACCCGATTTTTCATCGGATATGCGAAGCGTTCGGGTTCTCGGAAAAGGGAATAAAGAGCGCATCGTTCCCATTGGTGACTTTGCAAAAGAATCAGTCATGCTCTGGTTGAAAACAAGATCAAATTTGAAATTATTAAAAGCAAATGAAAATGGCGTCTTTATAAGTAAAAATGGTGATGCCTTACGCGCTGACGGTGTTCGGAATCGTGTAAAAATGGCGATGAAACGAATTGCTGATTTGAAAAAAGTAAGCCCCCATGTTATTCGACATAGTTTTGCAACACACATGCTCAATAACGGGGCGGATCTCATGGCGCTTAAAGATTTGTTGGGACACAGTAGTCTCAGTACGACACAAGTCTATACACATGTACAAATTGACAGAGCAAGAAATGTTTACCGACAAGCTCATCCTCGAGCAAGTCGTCAAAATAGGAATCAAGATTTAACCAAATGACAGGAGGTCAATATGAAAATTGATGTAATCGCACGGCATTTTGATGTTTCAGAGAAAACCAAGGATTATGCTTCTAACGAAGTGAAACGCCTGACAAAATTGTTTGATCGAATCACAAAATGTAAAGTGATTATGGAGCGTGAAAAAAACGACTATCATGTTGAAATTAACCTAGATGTTCCCGGTGATTTTTTAGTCGCAAAAGAAACGAGTGATGAACTGATGAAATCAATCGATAATGTGGTTAAAAAAATGTTGAAACAACTCGATCGTTATAGAGGTAAACATAACAAAAAGAACCATGCGAGTAATAAAGAATTTATAATAGAAAATGAAGAGTATTAAAAGGGTTCAAATATAAGGCAAAGACCCTAAATAAATAGATATTGGGAGTGCGATTGATATCTTGAAATTGCGCTCCCAATTTGCATATTTAAAGCCTAACAAAAGAGAAGGAACTCATGTTAAGAGCTGAAGAAAAAAAGTTAGAATTAATTGTCGGGTTTGTCGTTATTGCCATTGTGATTTTAGCATTGATGGGCGTCGCTTGGGGAAATAAAAACGACATTTTTACATCACGAAAAATCTACACAATCCGCTTTGATCGTGCCAGTGGATTGGATGAAGGGAACCCCGTTACCGTAGCGGGTGTGCCAAAGGGAACCGTACAAGATTTTATAGTGGGGCAAGATTCTGTTGATGTAATCATTGCCATGGATAAAGATATTCAACTTAAAATCGATGCAACAGCAATCATCGCAAGCGCTGAACTTATTGGTGGGAAAAAAATTGAAGTTTACCCTGGCGAAAGTGAGATAATTCTACACGAGAAAGGATTGTTTCGCGGTCGGTTTACAGGCGGACTCGATGATATTTTTGAAACGGTTGGTTCAATTACAACGGATTTAAATCGCTTGATGAAGACACTTAATAAGACATTCATCAATGTCAATATGCTTATGGAAACGGATATTCAAGCGACGATTAAAGACACAAAGCACTCTATATTTGAGCTTGACTCATTAATTACTTCCGATATAAAACCCATGTTAGGGTCTTTGAAGCGAACCATGTCTTCAGCTGAAAAAGTTGTCAAAAAGGCAGACGGAATCGTTGACCAAAATAAAGATAGTATTGCAACAATCGTAAAAAATCTAACGACATTTTCTAAATCTATGGATAATCTTGTTTTAGATAATAAAATAAAATTTAAAAATGCTGTTACGAATCTCGAATCTGTTAGCAAAGATTTAACCGATTTTAGTGCACAACTGAAAAATAAAAATTCGACTCTCTCTAAACTGATGACGCAGGATACTCTATACACAAGACTCGATACTATTTCTGCAAATCTAAATTCCCTCATTGCTGATATTAAGGCAAACCCAAAGAAATATCTAGAACATGTTAATATTAAAGTTGATATGTTTGGAGGAAAAGAATAGAAAAATGAAAGCTATCATCCCCGCTGCTGGTTTCGGAAAACGACTTCGACCTCATACCCTAACAGTTCCCAAAGTTATGTTGAACATTGCAGGGAAGCCTATAATTGGTCACATCATTGACGCAATAGAACAAGCGGGCATTACAGAGCTACATGTTATTACGGGTTATAAAAATGAAAAAGTTGAATCCTTTGTTAAAGAACGTTATGGTCATTTAAATTTAACGTTCCCGTTTCAAAAAGAACGAAAAGGACTGGGCCATGCAATTCTTCAGGGCTTAGAAGATAAGGATGAACCCGTCTTAATATTATTAGGCGATACGGTTGTTGATATGGATTTTAAAACCTTCATTAATCCATCTAAAAATGTCCTTGCTGTTGTACAAGTTGAAAACCCCGAGCGTTTTGGGATCGCTTATGTCAAAGGTGATAAGGTGACCAAGCTAATTGAGAAACCCAAAGACCCCGTTTCGAATTTAGCATTGGCAGGACTCTATTTTCTTCGGAATCAACGACATTTAAAAGAAGCCATCGAACACCTTATTGACAATGATATTCGCACACGAAATGAAATCCAACTCACCGACGCGCTTCAATATATGATTCGAAATGGTGAAGAATTCTTTGTGAAAGAAATTAAAGGTTGGTATGATTGCGGGAACAAAGACAATATTCTAAAATCCCAACAATTTCTATTGAAGGATGCCCAGACAAAAGAAAAAAGAACGAATACCGTTATTCATCCTCCCGTCTTCATTCATCCAGAAGCAAAAGTAAACAACGCCGTTATCGGCCCCTTTGTTACAATTGATAAAGGTGCGGAGGTTAATAATTCAATTATTCGCAACAGTATTATTGGTAAATATTCAAAAATAACTAATTTAGTCTTAAGCGACTCCCTCATAGGTGAAGATGCTTTTGTTTCTAGCAGAGAACGACAAGCAAATATTGGCGATTTCTCTGAATTACAATTTAATTAATCTAACATAAGGAAAAATATGTCATATTTATTCTCTTCAGAATCCGTTACCGAAGGGCATCCCGATAAAATTGCCGATCAAATATCAGATGCAATTTTAGATGAACTTTTAGAACAAGATGAAAACTCTCGCGTTGCCTGCGAAACATTTATTACTACAGGTCTCGTTGTCGTAGGGGGTGAAATTACAACAGAAGCCTATGTGAATATTCCTAAGGTCATTCGTCGTGTTGTTAAAAATATTGGTTACACCGATGCTTCCATGGGATTTGATTATCAAACCTGCGGCGTGATGACAACCATAGATAAACAATCGCCGGATATTGCTCAAGGTGTTGATGCAGTTGGACACGAAGCGGGTGCAGGCGATCAAGGGATGATGTTCGGTTACGCCGTGAATCAAACGGAAGAGCTCATGCCTCTCCCCATAAAATTAGCCCATGATTTAACGGCTCAATTGGCAAAAGTTAGAAAAAACGGAACACTTCCTTATTTACGACCCGATGGGAAATCTCAAGTTACGGTTCAGTTTAATTCCAATACCAAGCAACCCGAGCTTATCCCCACAATCGTTATTTCAAATCAACATGCCGAGGATGTGGATATTGCCAATCAAATGAGACCCGATATTCTGGAACATGTGATTAAACCCATTATTCCCCAAGGACTTGTCGATTATAGCAAACTCAATTTACTCGTAAATCCAACGGGTCGATTTGTAATCGGTGGACCTATGGGAGACGCAGGTTTAACGGGGCGAAAAATTATAGTTGATACCTACGGTGGGTATGCTCCACATGGCGGCGGTGCATTTTCGGGAAAAGATCCCAGTAAAGTTGACCGCTCTGGTGCTTATGTCTCTCGATATATCGCTAAAAATTTAGTCGCCGCAGGCGTCGCTGATGAAGTGACCGTCCAATTGGCTTATGCTATCGGCGTTGCCGAACCCGTGTCCGTTTATATTAATACTCATGGAACCGAAAAAGTAAATCCGAATCAATTAGAGAATTTAGTTCGAGAAATATTCCCACTTAAACCAGCAGACATAATTCGTCATTTAAAACTACGTCGTCCCATTTATTTAAAAACGGCCTCGTATGGACATTTTGGTCGTAAAGAGTTTAGCTGGGAACAACTCGATCTAGTCTCAGCCATCAAAAATTATGTAAAAAGTTAGAAAAGAGAAATATATGTCTTTTACCGATTATAAAGTCGCCAATATCAATGATGCAGCTTACGGCCGCAAAGAAATTCAAATCGCCGAAATTGAAATGCCTGGACTTATGGCGCTCCGGGAAAAATATAGCGTTTCTAAACCATTAAAAGGTGCACGTATCGCAGGATGCATTCACATGACGATTCAAACGGCCGTTTTAGTCGAAACCCTTATTGAATTAGGTGCAGAGGTTCGTTGGTCGAGCTGTAATATCTATTCAACTCAAGACCATGCCGCCGCGGCAATCGCTGCCGAAAATATTCCTGTTTTCGCATGGAAGGGTGAAACAGAAAAAGAGTACAATTGGTGTATTGAGCAAACAATTAACTGGGGAAATGGCTTCGGCCCGAATCTGTTACTTGATGATGGTGGCGATTTAACGCAACTTATTCTCGACAAATATCCCCAATTTCATGATTCTATAAGTGGCGTCTCCGAAGAAACGACTACAGGTGTGCATCGCCTCTATGAGCTCGTTGCATTAGGTGAAATGAAGTTCCCAGCCATCAATGTAAATGACTCTGTGACTAAAAGTAAATTTGATAATTTATACGGTTGTAGAGAATCTTTAGCCGATGGCATTAAGCGTGGAACCGACGTTATGGTAGCCGGCAAAACCATTGTAATTGCAGGTTATGGTGATGTGGGCAAAGGGTGCGCCCAATCTATGAAAGGATTTGGAGCAAATGTCAAAATTACCGAAATTGATCCTATTTGTGCGCTGCAGGCTGCAATGGAAGGTTTCGAAGTCGTTCGGATGGAGACTGCCGTTGCAAAAGGTGATATTTTTGTGACGACAACCGGTAATAAACATGTCATCACACTTGATCATATGAAAAAAATGAAAGATCAAGCCATCGTCTGCAATATTGGACATTTTGACATTGAAATTGATGTTGCTGGTTTGGAAAATGATGCATCGATTCAGGAAATTAGTATTAAACCTCAAGTGGATAAATTTATTTTTAAAGATGGCCACTCCATTATCTTATTAAGTCGGGGACGCCTTGTGAATCTTGGCAACGCAACAGGACATCCAAGCTTTGTAATGAGTACATCATTTACGAATCAAGTTTTGGCTCAGATGGCTTTGTGGAATAACAAAGGTGAATACACAACTGAGAAAGTTTATGTTTTACCAAAAGCCCTTGACGAAGAAGTCGCTCGTTTGCATTTAGAAAAACTTGGTGTAGAATTAACAACACTAACGGATGAACAAGCAGACTATTTGAAATTACCCAAAGAAGGTCCGTATAAGCCAGAATATTATCGCTATTAAATGATGGATATAAATCGATAAAATGAGGAATTACTGTGTCCATACATCTTAAAATGAAAAGACTATTAAAAAATCCAGGAAATTGGTTTATAATCGGTTTACTCCTTTTTGTTGTCCAGTGTAATTTCAATATCCCTACAAAAATCGTCGTCCCTAAATGGCAAATGACAATGACGGTTCCACTTGTAAATGAGAATTATAAATTTGATGGAATTTCCACCTCGGACTCATTAATGTCTATTTACGGAGACTCTATTGATGTTGATGGTGATGGAATATTCGACATATTTATGCCTGACTCCAATGCTCCCTACCCAGGCGGTCTATATATCGGGATGCAAAATGCAATTGATCGGATAACAATCCCTGCGGATATGTTTGTTATTCCGGGACAGTCACCCATTCAATCCAATGTTGGACCAATTCTTCTCGCTTCAATGATGCCCGACAGCATCGTATTTAATGTCGATACAATTTTAACGCTTGCGGATTTAGGCGTGACCGTTGCGGACTGGGAAACACCTGTGTATCCCGTCGCAACATGCGCTGATAAACAAGCCACGACGACGGATACAATTTCATTTACCTTTGGAAACCAGCCTAATAATTTAAATTTTGCAGACACGGTTAAAATTCCAGGTTATCAAAAATCCTTCCAAGGTTCATTCCCGCAATTAACGGGCTCTCCGGGTCCAAACGAAGTTCCGTGTGGCGATGGATTTTCCATATATGATACAACGGTTACACTTGCATATTCAAATTTTATGGATGTACCCCAAACGGTATTACCTAGTGTTAGGCAATCGTTTGCAATACTTCCGTCCAGTGATGTCATTCCTGCTGGTGCTCCGTTTTCATCTTTGGAATCCATAACGATTCAAACTGGAAGTATTCAAACAGTTTTTAATAACCAGCTCCCTACAGGAATGGAAAATGTAACGTTCCGTCTTTTCACAAAAAAGAGTACGGGGCAGGAATTCGTGATTCACGACCATAGTCTCAACATTGTTCAGCCCTATATGCAAAATCAATTAGCCGACACGATATTAACGACGGATCTCTCAGGTGTCATTTTATATGATAGTCTGATTTTTGAGTTTACGGGGTTAATTCCCCCAACTTCGAATGATACCTTGATGTTTCCAACAGGCGTCGATCCTAATTTGCATTATCAGTTTATGATTAACATTACGGAATTTCAGAGTATACAAGTTCAGATGAATGATATGACGATCAATGAAACGCAACCCATTAACACCGCAAGTTCTGATCAGGGTGGACAATCATTTTCGGTCCAAATAGTGAGTGCAGAAATTAAAACGGGGATTGCATCTCTCGATACCAATCGTCTAGGTTTATCGTTTGCAAACAATTTGGGGACTGATTTTACCCTCAAAATGCATTTATTAAATTTTTATGCGAGCACCTTAGCCGATACAAATCTCGTCGTTAGCCTACCTTTAACAAATGGTCAACAAATCGATACGACACTTGATTTGAATGGCTATGTTTTACGAAATGCCATTAGTAGCACGGAACCAATGGATTCACTTTATATTGTAACAGAAGCTATTTTTGGAAACAATGGCATCGCATCAATCAATTTAACACAAGATAGTCTCGCTCTTGATGTCGCTGTCGATATAAAAGCGTTTCAAATTCAGACACTCAATGGTTTCTTTGATGTGGGATTTTCCTTATCTGAAGATGAACAGACTTTATCACTGCCTGGTTTATTAGGTGGCTTGCAATTTGGCGATGTGATTATGAGTGTTTCTCTCTTTAATGAATTTGGAATAGCACCAGGACTTGGACTCATTGTAAATGGTCGGAATGCAACGGATTCTGTAGTGATAGCACTTAATCCAGATTCTGTAACATTTGATGCAGGCGCTCTCGGTAGCCCAACTGCGACGACGATTAAATTGCAAAAAAATACAGTATCAAAAATTATTGGCGATTCTTCAGTAGTCGTGCAACACTTTCCAGACGGAAAATCATTAACGGATTTAGTCGGCCTTTTACCGGATCGTGTTAGTATTGGTGGAGCCACACAAATTCGACCTGATTCCATAAGTTCAATTTCCCCTGGCGCGAGTATTTGGGGGAATTGGCGCCTTGAAATTCCATTTTATTTCGGTATCGCGCAGGGCGGCGTTGAGTTTCTGCCATCAAACTATACGACAGTAGCGCCCACGGATTCGGGAACGATAACAACATTAGTGGGTGACGATGGTGTCCCTGATAATAGCGATATGTTAATCGCTTCAAGATTGTATACGACTATTGATAATGGAATTGGACTCGGTTTTGACATTGAATTGCTTGTGTCGGATATTAAATATTTCCCATTTTTCAATGCCATCGAAAACAAAGTTTTTGTGAGTGCCGATTTGAATGATGATGGATCCTCCGATACGCTAGATTTGAATTTAGATTCACTCATTTTACATCCTATCACAAATATTTTTACAGTATCTGTCGTCGGCGGAGAAGTTGACCCTTTAAGTGGTATCGTGATTCCTGGCGGCGAGGGTCATAGTGAATTTGTTAATTCGGTTGACTTTAATTTAGATGCCCTTGAACCGGATTCCAGTATCGGGTCGCTTCTTCGACATCGATATGCTCAACTTGATACATTTATTGTTGCGATTGCCGGTTCCGGGACATTTGCGTCAGTCGATGATGCGCTTTTAATCAATAATATTATAGCGCCGACAGTTCCAGATTCCCTTTATCAACTCGAATTGAGTGAAGATGCAAAATCCTTGAGATTAATATATGAGACATCAGAATATGGCGAATTAGGTTGGCTCATAATTGATAAGCCGCATTACATTGCAACAAAATTTACACTCCTAGAAACAGCTAATCCTGCACTCATTACGACAAGTACCGGGATGAATGTGCTTTCTTATTTAGAATTTATATTAAACTCTGAACCTTTGATCTCACCATGATAAAAATAGCAAAAGCCATCATAGCACTTGGAATATTAACGACAATATTACAGGCTCAAATGCAAATTGATGCTAGGGGTCTTGGGCTTTGTGGCACCTATACCGCCGCGTCTCGGGGATATGCGTCTGTCGGTATTAACCCTGCCAATTTAGGCTTTGATTCAGGCAATAGATTTGAAATGAATCTTGTGAGTGCAAATGTCAGTGGCTTTAATAATTTTCTTTCACTATATTGGTTTAATACTTTTTTTACAGGCGACCCTTTAACGCGTCATCGCACGAATCCAGACCCTATTAATTTTGACGCCCTTGTTCCAGGGCAAGATTATAGCTATAAAACTTTATTTCTTGGATTGGTGCCTGATGAAGGGTTTTCATTTGGATTTGCGACCTATATACCGCATCCCATACTGAATGTTTCCTGGGATAATTATGCCATTACATCAGGTTTGGAAATTTATGAACGGACTACGATTCCGAAAGGGATTCTAAGAATAGCATTAGAAGGGAATCCCGTTGACAGTAGTTATGGTTTATCTTTCGCACAGGATATTATCATTATTGACAATATTTCTTTTTCATTTGCCATTCCTTTTGATGATTTTAATATCGGCATTACGACAAAATATTTAGCTGGCCTGGGTTATGCTGGTGTTGATTCTTCCGGTGGACAGCTTGTCACATCGCCGCAAGGATTAATGGCTGATGGCTTTTATCGATACACTCGTGCAATTGGTGGAAATGGTCTCGCAATTGATGTTGGCATTTCGACAAATCCAATTGGTAAATGGCAATTTAGTGCGTCTGTCAATAATGTAATCGGTCGTATTTATTTTGGGAAAGAGAATTATTTAACGGCCGGTATTGGTGCCGTTGAAGCAATTGTTCCGGTGCGTTCAATGCTACAAATACCAACGGGAACCAAACAATTTACAGCACAGACCCTCTACACGTTTAACATAGATTCGATTAATGCTGTGAAGTTTTTTAATAGCAATTTAGATAGTATTATTTATTCAAATGAAAAAGATCTAGGAACTTTTGACAGCCTATCAATCAATTATCCCGCAATATTTCGAATGGGAGCCAAATATGCCATTCATCCTGAAATGGATTGGTATATGGATTTAAGCGCTGGGTTTGATACATATTATTATGCAGTCCAAAAATGGCGTTTTGCCACAGGCGTTGAAATGACGCGCTTTAAGCGATTCCGATTTAGAACGGGGATGGCATGGGGCGGTCGCTATGGCAATGAAATGGGCTTCGGAATAGGGTATCAATTACCCCTTATAAAAATTGATTTTGGATTGCGACTTCTGGGTGGATACAGCTTACAAAAAGCACAAGGAATTGAAGTCGGTTTAAATTCCAGTTTACATTTTTAAAGAAAAATTACGATTTAGAAATATCTTGCACGAACTTTGACATCTTGTATATTCGCCCCGCCTAATACGTTTGCAGGCAATTGACAATAAAGGCGCTTAGCTCAGCAGGTTTAGGGCATCCCGACATACATGTCGGGAGGGTCAGGGCTAAGTATCTAAATATTTGAAAACAGGGGCGCTTAGCTCAGCTGGTTTAGGGCATCCCGACATACATGTCGGGAGGGTCGGGGCTAAGTATCAAAATATTTGAAAACAGGGGCGCTTAGCTCAGCTGGTTTAGAGCATCTGCCTTACAAGCAGAGGGTCGGGGGTTCGAATCCCTCAGCGCCCACCAATAGAACCTCATTTGATGGGGTTTTTTTGTGGAAAAAAATAGAATCATACGATGGCCCTATAATTAATGCGTACTGCAAGCAAGTTTACGACTTATATTTTGGAAAGTGACTCTACGAAACGATTGTACATTGGTCAAACAAATGACATCGAACGACGTATTACACAACATCAAAATCAGCGTGTGAAATCAACGAAGAATCGCGGACCATGGAAATTATTATATGCCATATCTTTTGAAACGCGTTTAGAAGCTGTACAGCTGGAGCAAAAGTTGAAAAAAATGAAAAACCCTGGAAGGGTACGCTCATATATATCTAAGTAGTTTTAGAGCATCCCGACATACATGTCGGGAGGGTCGGGGGTTCGAAGGACCTTGTACCGCCACGCGGTATCAGCGCCCACCAATAGAACCTCATTTGATGGGGTTTTTTTGTGGAAAAAAATAG
>CALBFA010000088.1 GCA_937888365.1 uncultured Fidelibacterota bacterium
AAATACCTTTGGAAGTCTTAAACAGAGACCCAGTTATTTTGACACTCCCCATTTTTGAAAAAATTTGAAATAGAATACAATGATAATTATTTGTTTGAATGGGTAGAATAAATTCTCCTGCACTAAGATGTTGCACCTGCGGTGCTAGTTGGTATAGAGGTGATATACGTTTTTCGAAGATTCTGCTCCTCTGGAGCCAATCGGTGCTGAGTTGTTGGACGTTACAATGGTAGAGCTCCTATGGAGCTAGTAGGGTTTCAGTTGATATACGTTTTACGAAGATATTGCTCCTATGGAGCTAATCGGTGTTGGGTCGATTAACGTTTATGAAGATATTGCTCCTATGGAGCTTGTAGAGTTTCAGTTGATAAGTGTTTTACTAAGGTAACGCTCCTCTGGAGCTAAGCGGTAATGAGTCGATTAACGTTTACGAAGATGTTGCACCTACGGTGCTAATAGGGATTGAGTTGATTGACGTTTACGAAGATAGAGCTCCTATGGAGCTAGTCAGTATTAAGTTGATGGACGTTACAAAGATGTTGCACCTACGGTGCTTATAACCTTTAGGTATAAGATTACAAATAATTGAAAACAGTCTGATTTTGGTTTTGACAATCTTAGAGCGGGTGAGGGGAATCGAACCCCCGCCATCAGCTTGGGAAGCTGGGACACTACCACTATGCGACACCCGCTGTAAAGAACGCCCCAACCTTATTTAGTTAGCAATGATATTGCAAGGACAATGTCTTTCATTCATAAATATTTTTCAAAGAATTCACTTTCTACTAGCATAGACATTTTTGCTTTCTATATTGCCTACATGAGAATGAGTCTTAATTAAATAAATAAAAAGGAATACTGTAATGGCTTTAACAAAATTTAAAGGAAATGATGTCTCAACAGTTGGCGATATTGCGAATGTTGGAGATACTGTCAAAGATTTTACACTGGTAGCAGGTGATTTATCAGAAAAATCTCTCAAAGATTTTGCTGGAAAACGCAAAGTATTAAATATTGTCCCAAGTTTAGACACAGGTGTTTGCGCAGCTTCTGCTCGTAAATTTAATGTCGAAGCTACAAATCTTGAGAATACAGTCGTTTTAACAATTTCGGCCGATTTACCCTTCGCTCAAAGTCGCTTTTGCGAAGTCGAAGGCATCAATAATGTTGTCACGCTTTCAACATTCCGCTCTTCATTTGCAGATGACTATGGCGTAAAGCTTGCCGGTTCCCCATTGGCTGGACTCGCCGCGCGGGTGGTTCTTGTTTTGAACGAATCCAATACGGTTATCTATAAAGAAGTTGTTCCAGAAATTACAACCGAACCAAATTACGAAGCAGCACTTAACAGCTTAAAATAAGCTTCTCCTCACAAACAAAAAAGGCTCCATTCGGAGCCTTTTTTTATGTCATTAATTTTAAAGAATGTTGAAAAACGTACCTTAAGCCTTTGGTGGCTCATGAAGCCCAATCGTATTCCCATCTATATCTTTGATAAGTGAGGTAAAACCAATATCATCTGTGATTTTTGTCTTCACTAAAACAATCGAACCACCAGCGGCTTCTACTTTCGAAAGCACAAAGTCGATGCCAATATGCTCAACATCGAGATAAATGGTGACACCAAGTTTCCCTGGTTCACCTTCGTCAATAACAGCGCCTGAGGTGCCACCGTCAGACGGAAACATACCCATGTTGAAATTATTAATTTTCATTTCCTGGAGTTGTGTATCGAGGATAGTGTTGTAAAAAACGATGGAATCCGCCGTATTTTTAACCGGTATTTCGAACCATGCTATGGATGATGTTGGGTTTTTTGCTGACATAATGCCTCCTTATACTCAGATTATTATGGTCTAAAGCTATCCTTCGCTAGTTGAAGAAAATCTTGAGGTGAAAGTTTTTCGGGACGCAATGAAAAATCAAAATTTGGGACATCTTTTTCGTCAATGATGTCTTTTAGGGAATTTCGAAGGGTTTTCCGACGTTTTCCAAATGATTTGCGAACGATGTTTCGGAAATGCTTATCCAGTTCGTCGGAGATTTCGAGTGCGTGATTTGGTATAAAGTGCCAAACGGAGGAATCAACAGTTGGAGCAGGGTAAAAAATATTTTTACTCATGTCAAAAAGGCGAATTGATTCTCCATAGATTTGCGAGAAAATCGATAATATTCCATACTCTTTGCTTTTGCCATCATGCTGGGCGGACAGCCTTTGGGCGACCTCTTTTTGCATTAAAAAATGGACGTCTTGTAACGCGTCTCGATGTTCAAATCCCAAAATAACGAGAGGTGATGTAATGTTATAAGGAATGTTTCCCATGAGTCGAATTGGATGATCGTATTGAGGCCATTCCCATTTTAAAAAGTCGGCGATTTCCCAGCTAAAGTTAGGGTGTTTGGATGCAATGCGTTCCAATTCGGGGATGAGTCGCTCATCAATTTCAATAGCATGGACATGTTTTGCCTTCTCAAGTAAATAGCGTGTTAATGCGCCCTTACCAGGTCCAATTTCAACGAAATAATCGTCGGGCTGTGGATTGATGCGTTGAATAATTTTACGCAGAATATTCGCATCTGAAATAAAATTCTGACCCCATTTTTTATAAGGCGAGTGGTCTGTATAGGTCATAGTTTAAGTCCAAAAAGTTGTTGAGCATTTGCACTTGTCTGGTCGTCAATATCTGGTCGAGACAAATCTCGCAAGGCAGCCACTTTATCAGCGACAAAAGGCAAATATTTGGGTTCATTCGGCTTAATACCGCGATGGGGAGTTGGTGTTAAAAATGGGGAATCCGTTTCCAGCATGAGGCGATCAAGGGGCATTCGACTTACGACATCTTGAACCAATACATTCTTCTTAAATGTCACTGTCCCCGTGATGGAAATATGATAGCCTTTATGTAGAAAGGCATCGGCTAAATCCCATCCACTGGGCCAGCAATGAAATACCCCCGACGTATTTGGATGGCTTAAAATAATGTCTTTCATCATGTCGTCGGCGTCGCGATTATGAATGATAATAGGAAGATGACGTTCTATGGCTAGATCCAGGTGTTGAAGAAAAAATGTTTTTTGAATTTCGGGAGGTGCGTCATCCCAGTAAAAATCGAGACCCGATTCGCCAATGGCAACGACTTTAGGATGTCGAGACATGTCATCAATGATATTTAGCCAATTTTTCGGTGCTTTTAAGACATCATTGGGATGAATGCCAACGGCGGCATAGACGGAATCGTATTTATCGGCGAGTTCAATGGCTTTTTCTGATGTGGGGATATCGATGCCTGGCACAATAAATGTCGATACGCCCGCTTCCATAGCGTTGTCAATCACGCGATTCATATCGTCATAAGAGTCTGTTAAATTGAGGTGACAGTGTGTATCAATAAGAGGCATTATTTTGCTCCAGATGAGTAAAAACGACGATAAAATTTAATGGCGGTCTTGGAGGAATTGATAAACTTAACGAATCTTAGCGCCAGGTTTCATTTCTTTAAAAGGAGCCAATGGTGCAACATTGCTACCATCGTCCGCCGCGAGAATCATTCCTTGAGAAAGCTCGCCACGAATTTTAACGGGCTTGAGATTCGCAATAATGGAAACTTGCTTGCCGATAAGTTCGTCGGGAGAATAAAACTCTGCGATACCAGCAATAATTTGTCGTTCCTCATCGCCTAAAGAGACCTGTAACTTGAGTAATTTATCCGCATTGGGGTGTTTTTCCACTTTCAAAATCGTTGCTACACGAATGTCTATTTTCTGAAATTCTTCAAATGTGACGGTTGGAACTTGCGCTTTCTTAGGTTTAGGCGCAGGCTGTTGCTTTTGCTCCAGCTCAATGCGAGGAAAAAGTCCAGGCGTCTCTCCCAACACTGTGTTGTCAGCAAGAAAATTCCATTGATACCAGCGTGGATTGCTTAACATGTCCTTACTTGATGTCCCAAGTATTTCTAAAAGAGCTGATATTTTTTCAGGCATCACGGCGTAGAGTTCGCCAGCTGCGAGTCTTAATGTTTCCGTTGCAGTATAAACAACAGCACCAGCTCGCTCTGGATTTTGCTTCGCGATTTTCCAAGGCGCTTCCGCTTCCATATAGCGATTAATTTCCCGCAACAAACTCATGACATTGTCAATAGCATGATTGACGCGAAGTTTTTCGAAAGCCTCGATATTGAGCTTATTTAATGCCAATGCTTTATCGGCGAGTTCTTCGTCTTCGGCGCTGGGCTGTTTATTAAGAGGCAGTTTGTGGTCAAAGAAGCGACCCACGAGTTTGGTAATCCGATTAACTAGATTGCCTAAATCGTTGGCTAAATCACTATTATAGCGATTAATAAAAATATCGAGCGTAAAGCTAGAATCTTGGCCTGGCGTCATCTCGCGCATTAGAAAATAGCGTAAAGCATCAATGCCATATTTGTTGGCTAAATCAAGAGGTCGCACAATATTGCCAAGGGATTTTGACATTTTCATATCACCCATGAGCCACCAACCATGCGCAAAAATCGTTTTTGGTAATGGGATGCCAGCAGCCATCAACATCGTTGGCCAATAAACGGCATGGGTTGTGAGGATGTCTTTTCCGATCAAATGATAATTAGCCGGCCACCATTTATTAAAGTTGTCCATGTCGTGAGGATAACCAATGGCAGAAATGTAATTGGTCAATGCATCAAACCAGACATAGGTAACATAATCTGTATCAAACGGCAATTCGATGCCCCAAGACAGTCGAGATTTGGGTCGAGAAATACAGAGGTCACCGAGAGGATTATTTAAAAATCCCAGGACTTCGTTTTTTCGAAAATCAGGCTGAATAAATTCTGGATTGTCATGAATATATCGGATGAGGTCGTTTTGGTATTGGGACATTTTGAAATAATAATTGGTCTCGGAAAGGCGTTTTACGTCTCGCCATTCACCTTCTTCATATTCTTTATCTGTTAAAAAACGCTCTTCGGCGACAGAATACCAGCCCTCATATTCATCCTTATAAATGAGCTTTTTGTCCCACAAATCTTGTAAAAGGTGAGTGACGGATTTTTTATGCGACGCTTGGGTTGTGCGAATAAATTGATCGTATTGGATGTTTAGTGTCGTCCATCTATCTTTAAATCGTTGCATGTATTCATCACAATGCGCTTGAGGAGAAACGCCGCGTAATTCCGCCGCTTGCTGAATTTTTTGTCCATGTTCATCAACACCTGTTAAAAAATAGGTGTCAATTTTCGAATTCCGACTTTGACGTGTTAAGACATCCGCTAAAATGGTTGTATAGGCATGGCCAATATGGGGTTCATCATTAACATAATAAATAGGCGTTGTGAGATAGAATTTTTTAGACATGGAGCATTAACCTTTTTCAGCCAGTTTTTCATCCATTCGTTTCAAGATGGATTTTACATTTTGTAGAGGATGGATTTCATGTGTTCCATTTTCAAGCATAATTTGAACTTGATTTGTCAAATAATCATTAGCGCAAATAACGCCAACACCTGTTGGAAGCTCAACGGGGAGACCTATTTGAGGAAAATCCTTTTGCGCCTCATTGTAAAAATTCCATTCATATTTTAAGCAGCATTTCAATTTCCCGCAAGCACCACTCAATTTGGATGGATTAATCGCTAGATTTTGATCTTTGGCGTATTGTGTACTGACAGGCGTAAATTCGTCGAGGAATCGGCTACAGCAATATTCTTGTCCACAAGGTCCAATGCCGCTGATGCGTTTTGCATGGTCTCGGACGCCGATTTGGCGCATTTCGATACGTGTTTTAAACGTATAAGCTAAATCTTTGACAAGCTGACGAAAATCGACTCGTTCATCGGCGACATAAAAAAAAGTGACCTTCTTTTGATCGAATTGATACTCCACATCAACAAGTTTCATACTGAGGCGATTCTGTTTAATGAGCTTTAAGGCATCCATAAAAACAGTGTCTTCAAGTCGGCGATTCTCGAAAAGTTGTTGAATTTCTTCGTTAGTTCCTTTGCGCATTATGGGACGGAAACCATCGTCATTATCCGCTTGATCTACAGGAATATGTTTTAAACCGCAGACACCCTTCGTACAGGCTTTTACATTGCAACTTTTTGTCGCAATAATCCCCATATCAATGCCGTTTTCTGATTCAACGAGAGCGTAATCACCTGGCATGAGGGGGAGTGATGATGGATTGATAAATGTTTCTCGACGATTTCCCTTAAATGTCAGTTTGACATAGGTTGTTAAGTCATGTGATTTATCAGTGGAGTGTGTATGATTCATATACATAAATTATTTAGTTCCTTATTCAGTTTTGCTCGCAACATCTCTTCCCCTTAAGGCATCAGAAAGGCCTAGAAATAGATTTGTGAAAGCTAAAGGCAAATAAACCTTTCTAGCTAATCCGTCAATGGTTTTCTCAACTAAAGAGATGGCATCATTCCATCTAAAATCAGGAAAACATTCGTTGGTTTCTTTCGCTAATTGGTTCCAAATTGAGAGACGTTCACCGTCATTCCCGACAGCCACATCGCGAAAAAATAAGATAAGAAAATGGAGATAGAGATTGCGTGTCGCGTCGGTAATTTTCTTTTCTTTCCAGTATTCACTCAAATTTATCATGGCGACGGGTTTGTCCTGCGTCAGAACTTTGACGGTGTTTTCAATATGTTCGAACCAGACATTAATGTTTTCTTTAGCAAGACGATTTGCTAAGGGCAAGTTGCCCTGAGAGACGTGAGCCAAAAGCGCCCCTTGAGACTCATCAATACTATGCTTTGAAACCAGGTATTCGCTTAAATCTTGAGGAGCGATAGGCTGAATGACATGTTGTTGGCATCGCGAACGAATCGTAATTGGAAGGCGCTCAGGAAAATCTGTCGTTAAGAAAAAAACCGTGCCTTCAGGCGGCTCTTCCAAGATTTTTAGGAGCGCATTGGCGGAAGGGTCATTCAAGCGATGCGCTTCAGAAATGAGAATAATCTTCGTGAGTCCATTCTCTGATTTTAAGGTAACATCCCGTCGAAGCTGACGAATCGTACTGATGCGAATTTCATTGGCGCTGGGAATATTAATGCGATGATAGGGAAGTTTCGCTTTCTTTGCAATTTCTTTATGGACGAGTTCTAAATCAGACTCTTTAAATGGGTCGCTTGTTTCACTTTTGCCCTCTTTCTTTGCAGGTGTGGGAAATATAAGAGAAAGCGCCGTATGTTGCAATTGCCGCATCTGTAAACAAGAAGGACATTTTCCACAGGGACCCGTTTTGGGATTACTGCAGTTAATATAGGCCGCTAAATTTAGGGTGAGACTATCTTTCCCGATTCCTTCATTTCCATAAAAAATATGGGCATGACCCAGTCGATTCGAATCCTTGAGTGCGTATAATCTTTGAAGTTGCATTTGTTGACCAACAAGGGGGAAAATTGTTTTGATTATTTCAGCCATAGAAGAGGGTCCAGTTTTTCTTTTTGATTCCAGATTTCAAAGTGAAGCTTAAAACCATCGAAGGAGCCAGAATCTCCCACGGTTCCGATTTTACTGCTGGCTTCGACAAATTCGTTCATCTCGACGATTATGTCATCTAAATGAGCATAGACACTATAATATCCATTACCATGGTCAATAATAATCGTGTTCCCAAAAGAAGGAATCCAAGTAATATTGGCCACAATTCCATCCATAACGGCCGAAATCGTTGCACCTTCTGGCGCAACAATATCGATACCAGGATTTTGTGTTACCGTACCGAGGCGCGTATTTTTTTGTAAGCCGAATTTTGCCGTTACCTTACCTTTTACAGGCCAAACGAGAGAGCCTTTCTTTTTTATAAATGCTTTAGAAGCTTCCCTCGTCGTGATGTTTTTTCGCTTGGCATATTCGGCGAGACGAGCCTTTTTCTCTTTCTCTAAACCATCGATGAGGCGCGATATTTTCTTTACGTCTTCCTGTTTGGTTTTGAGGCGAGACTCAAGTTCTTTTCGATCTCGTTTGATGCTTTGTAGCGCAGCGGCTTTTTCTCTTTTTCGCTGATCTTTAAGGGTTTGCCCATGTCGCTCCTCGCCAATACTGATTTCAATTTCTTCCAATCGTTCCGATAGCTTTTGTTGCTGATTATCCGTTTCTAAGATGAGTTCTTTTAAACGCAGGAGCTCTTTTTTTTCGGCGGTACTAATAGTATTGAGATAGAGGGATCGTCGTAATGCCTCCCCAGGATTTTCAGCCATGAGCAAAAGCTCCCAATCGCGATTCATGCCTTTTTTGTAGGTCTGTCGTACACGACGGGCATAACGTCGCTTCATAATCTCGATTTTCTTTAAATTGCCCGCAATCGTTTCATTGAGTATTTGAGCTTGCGCTTCCTTTAAAGAACGCTCTGACTTTAATTCACGAATATAGTCTTTAATGAGCGCAATTTGTTTATCAAGATTTTGCAAGGTCGCGATTGTTGATTGTTCGGATTTCTTTTTAGAATTGATTGTCTTTGAAATAGTAGAAATTTCTGATTTTAATTTTTCAAGTTCTTTACTCTGATTTTTAATACGCTTATCGTAGTCTCCTACTTGGGCGAAAGACGTATGAACAAGCAAAAAAGCTGTGAGAAGAAAGACAGTGAATTTCATGGCTGTAAATATCTGATGTTTTGAGAGTGAAGCTAAGGTTTTTTGGTAAAAAATTATAAATAGAGAAATGAATAAATTGCCTCTGGAATAGAAGTCTCATTATATCAGAATAAAGAAATAGAGGTAAATGAGCCAAGGGTAAATAATAAGTTATACGTCTAACATGATTTTTAAGAATTATTTCAGGATTCTAATTACCCTAAAAACAATTCCTTGCCTTTTGAATTGAATCAAATAGTTTACATACCGACCAGTCGGTCTGTTTGAAATATAAGGGGAATCATTTGACTGAAAACAGAACAAAAGCAGAGCGGAAAGTAGAGATACTTGAAGCGGCGCTGAATATTTTTGTAAAAAAAGGGTATGCTGAAACACGGATGGACGACATTGTTCAAGAATCTGGTTTGAGCAAGGGAGCCATCTATTGGCATTATAAGAATAAGCGAGAGCTCTTTTTATCACTCATTGATCATTGGCTGGATCAATTTGCACCCATAATGAGTCCTGGTTATCATGCTGGGAAAAAAGCCGAAGTAATTTTAAAAGACATTGCTCGGTTTACGGTGCGTATCTTTAACAGAAATCGAAATTGGTTTTTAGCCGAGATTGAATTTTGGGCCATGGCTTCCCGCGATGAGGAAGTCCGAGAAAAAGGCATAGCACTCTATAATGGCATCATTAGTGAAATTGAATCCGTATTGAGAAAAGGCATTCGAAAAGGCGAATTCCTTGAAATCGATACACGCCAAACAGCACTGATGCTTATGAATAATCTCCAAGGTATTATTTGGTTTGTGCTGTTTAAAGATGAAACTTTTTCTGTTGATGATTACATCAAAGGAAGTATGGAAATGATGCTGAGAGGCATTGTAAAGTCGTGAAAAATATTACCGAAAGGATACAATTATGAATAGGGGTGGATCATTTCTCATCACACCGTTGGATGAGTATAAGATTTTAACACCAGAGCATTTTACCGAAGATCATCGCGATTTTCGGGAAGCTGTTTTGGATTTTGCCCAAGAAACCATTAAGCCGCGTGCGAATGATATTGAAAAATTAGACGAATCCCTCACACGCAATCTTTTTGAGCAAATGGGAGAAATGGGGATGTTGGGTGTTGATATTCCAGAAGAATTTGGCGGCCTAGGCTTAGACAAAACCGCTGCAGCTTTGGTTGTCGAAGCGCTGGCATATTCTGGCTCGGGTTCATTGTTAGTGACATATTCTGATCATACGGGTATTGCGTTATTTCCCATTTTATGGTACGGTAATCAGGCACAACGAAAGAAATATATTCCCGAAATGATGTCGGGGAAAAGCCTTGGCTCATATGCTTTAACGGAGCCCGGTGCTGGATCGGATGCCCTCAATAGTAATACGTCAGCTGTCCTTAGTGATGACGGCAAATATTATATTTTGAATGGCACGAAACAATTTATTACCAATGGTTCATGGGCAGATATTGGTGTCGTTTTTGCCAAAGTTGACGGAACGAAATTTACGGCATTTATTCTTGATAGAACGATGGAAGGTTGGAAACGCGGCCCTGAAGAACATAAAATTGGTATCAAAGGTTCTTCCACAACGACCTATATTATGGATAATTGCAAAATTCCCGTAGAAAACGTAATTGGGAAAGTAGGATCGGGAGCAGGCGTTGCGTTTAACGTTTTATACATCGGCCGCCTTAAGCTCGGTGCTGTTACAATGGGCGCTGGGAAAGCTATGATAAAAGAAGCCCTGGATTATGCTAAAGAACGGAAACAATTTGCCCAATCGATTTCTAATTTCGGGATGCTTCAATCCAAATTTGCCGAAATGATTGTCGGCTCTTTCGAAGCAGAAACCGTCACTTACGCCACAACTGGCGCTCTCGATGCCAACATTGAAAAGCTGGCAGATGGACACCCAGACTATTACATTCAACTCCAGCAAATCGTCGAAGACCATGCCATCGAGACCAGTATTAACAAAGTTCTGTCCTCCGAAGTATTGTTCCACAATGTCGATGAAGGTTTGCAGGTTTTAGGTGGCTACGGTTATACAGAAGAATATCCTTTTGCACGGTATTATCGTGATGAGCGAATCAATCGTATTTTTGAAGGGACCAACGAGATCAATCGCTTAATCATTGGTGGCACCATGCTTAAAAAAGCCATCATGGAAGAAATTCCACTTCGCGATGCCATTTCAAAAATAGGCGATTCCTGGGTTCAACAGCATGAAAATAAAGATGCCATGCGCATTGATTTAGCACGCACAATTTTATTGGTCACCTTGAATGATTTAATCTTGAAATACGGTCAGGATTTTAAAAGTCGTCAATGGATGATCAAACCTTTCGCAGACATCGTCATTGCTTTTCAGGTTATGACGGCTGTTTATGCTCGAAAAGTTGCAGCAGACGGGTCGTCTTCAAAATCAATTATTGATGACATTGCAACGGCATCGATTGACAAACGATTTATAGAAATAACCAATAGTGCAGATATTATTTGGCGTCATATTCTCTGCAGTGATGACATCAAAAAACGCAAAAAATCACTCAATGATGCATTAGATGCGATGGATTATTTCCCAGATGTCGTGACATTGCGTCAAAATATTTTCAACGATTTAATGGAAAAAGGCGAATATAACTTTGGTTAATCACCAAGTTATTCAGAATTAAGGAGTTAATAAAATGGATAAACGAACAAGTGTAATTTTAGATGCCGTCAGAAGCCCCATCGGGATTAAAGGCGGAAATATGGTTGGTATGCGTCCTGACGAATTGGCCGCACAAATAATAGTAGCATTGCTAAAACGAAATCCAAAAGTAAGCCCCGAATTGATTGAAGATGTTGTGCTGGGATGCGCGTTTCCCGAGGCGAGTCAAGGTATGTTGATGGCGCGCGGTGTCTCGTTACTTGCGGGTTTGCTCACAACCGCAACGGCAAAAGTTGTTAATCGATTCTGTGGTAGTTCCATGGATTCCGTGCATCAAATTTCAACTGCAATTATGGCTGGCGATCAAAATTTTGGCATCGCAGCCGGCGTTGAGGATATGTTTGGTGTCCCCATGGGCGGTTACAATCCTGATTTTAATCCAAAATTATATATGGATGGCTATTACGTCGGGATGGGTGAAACGGCGGAAAATTTAGCCAAAGAGTTGAATATTAGCCGAGACGACCAAGAAGCTTTCGCCATTGAATCTCATAAAAAGGCGCTAGCGGCATCGGCAGCGGGACGTTTTGATAATGAAATTATTGCCATTGAAGCAAATGGAAAAACAGTGTCGAAAGATGAAGGCCCGCGTGAACCCAATATTGAAAAAATTAAATCGTTAAAACCGGCTTTCCTTCTAGACGGAACCATTACAGCTGCCACATCCAGTCCTGTTTCAATGGGTGCTTCCGCCATTTTATTATCGTCTTTAGAACAAGCCGAAGCTTTAGGCATCAAACCAAGAGCACGTATTGTAAGCCGTGCGATAGCAGGTGTAGAACCAGGTTTAATGGGAAAAGGCCCATTGCCTGCGACGGAAAAAGCATTGAAGAATGCAGGGATGACCATGGCGGATATTGACGTCATTGAGCTGAACGAAGCCTTCGGAGCGCAATCACTTTACGTGATTCGTCAAGGCGGTTGGGACATAAACAAAATCAATCTTAACGGTGGCGCCATCGCTTTAGGACATCCACTTGGATGCTCGGGAGCCCGTATTTTAACCACGCTTCTAAATGTAATGGAACAGCAAGATGCCAAGACAGGTCTCGCCACAATGTGCATTGGTACAGGGCAAGGAATTGCAACCATTATTGAGAGAATTTAACAGCTCTGGAAGGATAGAATGATGTCTAAAAAAATAGAAAAAGTCGCCATTCTCGGTGCCGGTGTTATGGGGGCTCAGATAGCAGCCCATCTTTCTAATGCAGGTATTTCGAGTTTGGTATTTGATATGAGCCAAGAACTGGCGGAAAAAGGTGTCGCTGCGGCTGCAAAACTAAAACCCGCCGCCTTTTATAATCCAAAAACCATCAAATTGATGACGCCATGCAATTATGAAGAACATTTGGGAAAATTGTCCGAAGTGGATTGGGTTGTAGAAGTCATTGCCGAACGATTGGATTGGAAACAAGACCTTTACAAAAAAATTATTCCCCATCTTAAAAAAGAGGCTGTTTTAACGAGCAATACATCGGGAATTGCGGTTAAAGATTTAAGTGCATCATTAAGTGATGACGTAAAGCGTCGATTTTTTATTACACATTTCTTTAATCCACCTCGCTATATGAAATTGGTGGAGTTTATTCCCGGCGAAAAAACAGACGAAAAAGTCATCAAAAATATGGCTCTTTTTATGGAGGATGTCTTAGGAAAAGGCGTCGTTTATGCGAAAGACACGCCCAATTTTGTTGCCAATCGCATTGGTGTCATGGGGATGATGCTGACGCTGAAACTTGCCCAAAAATACCGACTGAATGTCTCTGAAGTCGATAGCCTCACAGGCGGTCTCATTGGGCATCCTAAGAGTGCAACATTTCGGACGGCTGATGTCGTTGGTCTTGATACCCTTGCGTTTGTCTCCAATACAGCGTTTGAAAAGTGCGAAACCGACGAGGTAAGAGATTTATTCGAAGTACCATCTTATCTTACGACATTAATCGCGGAAAAACGCCTCGGACAAAAGACGGGTGCGGGATTTTATAAGAAAGTCTCGAAAGGTACGATTCACGCTTTAAATCTGGAAACCTTAGAATATGAAGATCAGGCAAAACGACGTTTTGATGCTGTTCGTGTTGCAAAATCTGAAACCTATCTTCCTGGCAAACTCAAAGCACTCGTCAAAATGGATGATGTTGCGGGCAAGTTTTCTTGGGAACTCCTGGCGGGTATTCTCAACTATTCGGCGAATCGCATCCCCGAAATCGCAGACGACATTGTTAATATCGACCGTGCGATGCGCTGGGGTTTTGGCTGGACCTTAGGACCATTTGAAACGTGGGACGCCATCGGCATAGCTGAATCTGTGGAAAAAATGAAATCTCAAAACATGAAGATCCCGGCTTGGGTAAGTGATATGCTCAGAGCTGGATTTGAAACCTTTTATGGTTTTGAAAACGGCTTGGTAACGTATTATGACCCTGCTAGTAAGTCGATGAAAGCCATGTCTAAAAGCGAAAAAGAACTGTCATTTAATATTTTGAAAAAGTCTGGAAATGTCATCAAAAAAGGCTGGTCCGCAAGCTTGATTGACCTGAATGATGGAGTCGCAGGTGTTCAGATTCATTCGGTTTTACAGCCTGATTTTAATCCACTTGATGGCTCTGTCATTGAAATGTATGACTACGCCGTGAA
The DNA here is from genome assembly GCA_937888365.1 of uncultured Fidelibacterota bacterium. Lineage (GTDB taxonomy): Bacteria > Fidelibacterota > UBA8477 > UBA8477 > JABMPR01 > CALBFA01. The sequence continues at coordinate 13,956 of CALBFA010000088.1, forward strand.
TTGGGTGAAAGACAATGGCTACAAAGGTCTCGTCATTGGATCAGAGGCGATGCATTTTACAGCAGGCGCGAATCTTAATCTCATATTGAATTCATCCGAACGTAAGGCATGGGATGAAATTGAAATCATGTCAAAAGCCATGCAAGACGCTTTGCAAGGATTCCACCTAGCACCGTTTCCCGTCGTTGCAGCACCTCATAATTTGGCCCTTGGTGGTGGATATGAAACCATTGGCGCTGCGGATAGAATTGTCGCATCGGCTGAACTTTATACGGGTTTAGTAGAAGTTGGTGTTGGACTTATTCCTGGCGCTGGCGGCAATCTACGGATGATTTTGAAACTTATGGAAAAATTCGAGGGTGGACGTCCAGGCCCCTTCCCGCTTGCCATGAAAGCATTTGAGGCCATTGGATTTGCGAAAGTATCGACATCGGCGAAAGAAGCCGTCGCCATAGGATATCTGACGAAATCGGACAAAATTATCGTCAACGCAGATTATCGTTTTTACGAAGCAAAAGCTGAAGTTTTGGTAATGGCGGAAAATTATGCTACACCTGTTGAGCACGACGATATTTTTCTTCCTGGCGCCGGCGGACGTTTCGCCATGGAAGGCTCCATTACCGACTTTGTTAAGGCTGGGAAAATATCAGAACACGATGGACTTATTGCGAAAAAATTAGCAATGGTCTTGAGCGGTGGCGAAAAGGCATCACCGACGTCTCCTGTTAGCGAGCAATATTTACTGGATATCGAACGTGAAGCATTTATTTCACTTTGTGGCGAAGCGAAAAGTTTGGCCCGCATTGAGTATATGTTGAAAAAAGGAAAACCGTTAAGAAACTAGAAAACTTCTCTCTCCTTTTCTAGTGAAAAAGGCTGGCCCGAAAGGGTCGGCCTTTTTTTAAACTAGTCGACGCTGAAAATGTATCTAACATAATAAGTAACAATATGTTGCATGTGTT
>CALBFA010000089.1 GCA_937888365.1 uncultured Fidelibacterota bacterium
CTTTATTATCTCAGATATGTATTCGTAATTTCTTCTCTTGAGTGTCCCATGCTCTGGGTCACTTCCGCTTTGCTCTTGCCAGCTTCGAGTTGATTTTGGGCGTAAGAGTGGCGGATTCCGTGGGTTCCGTTGAAAATGTTTTTAGTCTGGCTCTCAATCGCTTCTTTTAAATCTCTCGTATACGTGCGGTTATTCATCTCATATTTACCGTTCACGGCGTTTTCTTTGATTTTTGACACAAGACTGGAGCTAAGCTCTTTTTCACTCCATTTGCCCCCTTTCTCTTGGTATTTGAGGATGTTCCCGTCGAGTTGTTTGTCAAGGTTGATGCTCGTAGACGCGGAAACCCGCAAGCCGTAGTCCCTTTGCAACTCAAACGCTGGTTGGCTTCTATCGGGCATCTGCACTCTGTCGAGATTTTTGTAGTAGCGTGTCGTCAGCTCTTTGGTTGGGAGTTCTTTCCTGAGTTCGGCTCTTAGAGTCTTGACCTCCTCTCGAGAGATCGAGAGGTGATCTGAAACTTTGTTGATTTCGCTTAGGTAGTTTGAGGCGGAGTGGTAGATAATCTCTTTGGATTTAATCCAATCGCCAATGATTTTCGAGTCAATTTTACTCATGTCTTTTATTTGATGTTCAGATTTGGCGTACTTGGCGAGGTTCGTAAGGTTGTCTCGCAAGTTGTCAAGGCTCTTGTAGCTATGCACTTTATCACTAATTTTATGGCCGCTCTCCGCGCTTTTAACGCCGCTATTGTCGCGGTTTTCTTTTTTGCTCGTTCCGATTCCATTGACTGATTTGATGATGTTCGAAACTTGATAGTTTATGCTACCGGCTCTTGCCATGGCTCGCACCTCTGCAATATTTTAGAGAATTTTGCGGCCAAGGTCGAAGCCTGGTATTTTTCTAAGAAAAGACTCTCCGCATAGTTTTTAAAATGTATCTTTAAGTATACTTTTTTATTTTTGTTCGCGACGTTCACCTCAAATTTTTCAAATTTATATAATTCAAGAGCCTCAAGTTTATTGCCAATAAAGGATTTTATAATCTCAATAAAATCGATAAAATTGAATATGTCATCTAGGACGCGATAATATTTATTTTCCGTAGAGTCCATGAAATTGAGTTGTTTAAAAATTATTATTTCTTTCGTTTTTTGCTTTTCGACATATCCGGAAGGTTTGCTTCCATTGATTCCTGTAGCAACGATTATTGTTTCGCGCATCTGAATAACTTTAGTTTCAGTATAAACTACAAAATTGTCAAATTCAAATTTCATTTTTTAACTGCTTAAGCTGAAACTCTTTACTGCTTAACTTTCTATCTCGATGCTTGAGTTCATTTGTTAGATATACATTTTGTTGTTGCAAGTCTATAACCATTGATAATAGTCCTTTTATTTCCTGAATTTGTTCTACGTTTGTTTTTAACGCGTCTTTGAATTTATCGATTTCATCTTCCGTGAACTCGCGAAATTTCATAATAGCGTCACTATTGCTTTTTGTTGTATCTTTAATCAATTGCTCCATTTGTTTTTCATGCTCAAGTTTTATTTTTTTCAAGCTGCTGTAATAATCTTGTTCAACTATTTCAAATTCAACTTTTTTCGTCAAAAGCATAAAAATAACTAGCAGCAACATTAAAAGCAACACGACTGGAATAGCGTACATATATATTTCTCTCACTTTTTTTCCTTATATTTTTTAATAATTTCTGCAATCGTGCTTTTGGATAAACTCGTCTTTAGATTAGTTCGCGCTAATCTATAGTTTATCTTTTCAGTAATCTCTCGTATGCTGACTAGCTCTTCATACATCTTCAATATTTCATCTTTATAGTGTAATTTCGCGAGCTTTTTCGCGTAGTTCGTTGGCAGTTTTTCCATGTCCAGATTTTAGCATGTTTTTGTAAATAATAAAATTGCTATAAAAGTACTTATTTTAGGGAGTGTTTGTGCCTCCCGTCAGGTGGTACACTCGTGTCCACCTGACGGGAGAGGTCATGGGTTTTTGACTTGATTATTGAAGAAATTTCTGCTATTATTTCAGCATAACCTTTTATTTTATTTTTCTAATTTCTAGTCACTCGCGCCTTTGTCGGTCGAAATTAGAGAGTTGAGCCACTGCTCAAAAGTGCTGTTTTTCCCCTGTTGGTTTGACATTAGCGCGGATAATTTTCGCGTGAATATAACTGCTGTGATGAGACTAAAATTAACTATTTTTTTCGGACGTTTTTTAACACATGTTTTTCTGCGGAAAAAACGGTGGAAGTCTGTAGTAGACTTTATTGAGGACTGTTGTTGTCCGAGCGCATACAGAGTATGCAAGTTTTGTCAATTGAGAAAACTCTGAATTTGCAACGAGGTGTGATTTACCGAATTGAACTTAATTGTTCAGACAAAAAACAGGGATTATTTAAGTCCGAAATGTTTGCTTGATTAAGCTGAAACAAATTTAAATAAAGGTGTGATTTACCGACTTGAACTTCACCGTTCACACAACAAAGAGGGATTATTTAAATCCGAAATGTTTGCCAAAATTGGGTAAAAAACAAATTTAAATGAATAGTTATGCTTCTATAAAAAGCTGTTTGATTGCTTAACAAAAATTATTTTAGGAGAGTTTTGAGATAGTCATATATGGAAAAAATTGATGAAAAGAAAGAATATATTGGATTATTGTGTATTGATCGCCATGATGTTAGCTGTTGGCGCTGGCGTGTCTAAATTGTATATTGCCATGGATATTAACATATAGTTTTGGCTTGGATTACGTTTAATATTCTTATCCGCTATATTGTTTCTTTTGATTGCTAAAAAAGCTCATAATGAGGTAGAAAAACTAAGAGATTTAAAGGATTAGTCATGGATTTAGCCACTATTGGAATAACCGCCGCCGCGCTTATGGTCATGTTTGCCTTGAGTTATGGAGCCTATCAGGTTTTAAGTATTGATACTAATTGATATTACGTAAATTATATATTTTTTAGCACTTCGAGCTTATCGTCTTTAGCCATTTTGTAAAGACTGTCCCATGCTTTATTCGCCTTTGCTTTATCGTATTCGAGATTGTTTCGCTTGTTGTACAGATGCCCTTTAGGGCTAATCGCTAGAGTCATATTGTTACTCAAATCCTCATAAACATCACGATTGACGTAATTTTTTCTCATGTGAGAAATAAAGCTCTTTCTATCTTTTAAGAAATCAAAATGTAATGGATTATTCTCACGCACGACGAAGCGCAACCACTTTATAGCTCTACCCAACTTAACGTAGCTTATTTCAAATTTGATGTCTGTTTTTTCTTCTAATTGTATGAGAGCTTTATCGATGATATTCACTCGTATATCTTTGAAACTATAGCTCTCTGGGATTGCAAATTTGTATCTAAACTCGTCAATGTCAATATCTTCAAGAGCCACCACTTTATTGTTGGTATAGTTGTTTACCTTGTTGTATTCATGTTTCAAAAGCTCATATAAACGTATAATATAGCCACTTTTTAACGATAGAATGTTCTTAATTTCATAGCTTAGATAATCACCTTTTAACTCAAGTAAATAAGGTCTTATTTTTTGAGATAGTTCTATCTCTAAAGTGCCATCAGCGCCTTTGTATTCAGCGGATGCGAACCACATGAACTTTAAAAAATGAAGTTCATCTTTATGAATTGTGATAGGAGCTTTCATCAGTTCGTTGAGAGAGTTTTCTAAGTTTGAATAGATTGAATTTCCAGTTAATCCAGCCAACTCTTTAAAATCGGTTATTTTTAGAATGTACACTTGAAACAAATCATCTTCTTTCTTTACCATTGAAATGACGGTACTTACGAGCTTTAGAGCTAGTTCTGATAGTTCATATCTTGCTTGCAGGAGATCGTTTTGTTTATGCACTTCGTAATATGGTTTAGGCTCTACTTGTTTTATTGATTTCATCTAGGAAGCTCCATCTAATATGTTCCTAATTATAATCTAGGAAAGTAAATGATTAGACTTCCTAGTTCGTCCCTAATGTTTCCTAGTTCGTCCCTAATGTTTCCTAGTTCGTCCCTAATGTTTCCCTTTTAGATGTATAATATCCCTATTTATAGGGCTATATCGAGGGTACAAAGAAGAGAAAAGAAGAGAAATAAATACTAGGAGAAATTTAAGGAAATTTGCTCCGCAAACTTTCTATTTATTTGATGGAGTTCTTGCGAACTCTAAAAAGGTGTCTTGACTAATCGACTAAGGTCGATTGTCGCTTTTTATTTATTAAGAGCAAGAGCGAGTATTTAGGTTAGGATTTGATTTTTATCTAAGTTCGAACGTTGTTTCCTAAGTTTCAGGTCTTAAGTAGCAAT
>CALBFA010000090.1 GCA_937888365.1 uncultured Fidelibacterota bacterium
TGAATAGGCAGCGAGTGAAACAACAGGGGAGTTGGCATCAATCGTAGGTGTAGTACCGGAAGTAGGCGACGTGATAAAAGCAGCACTTTCGTTGCCCGCAGCATCTAAAAGCGTAACGCTAATTGGAACGGTTGCAGCAGCGGCGATATCATTATCACCTTCGGCAATTGTGTAAGTTGTGGTGTAAGTGTTATCACCATTATCGGTGATAGATGTAATAGATTTTCCGTTGATTGAAATAGTGCCAATTGAGTAAGATGTACCATCAGCATTGACATTAAGTAATAAATCATCACCGACGATGAGATATCCAGAAGTGGGTGAGAACTGTACGGATGCAATAACTGGAACATGTGCATCGATGCCAGGTGAAACACCTGCAAGAGGAGATGTTGTATATTCAAGTGTCGGATTTCCACTTGCATCTTCAAGGATAACACTGACAGGAATCGTAGCAGCATCGTCAATGTCGTTATCATTGGTTGAAACAGTATAAATGACCTGATAAAGACTTCCACCAAGTTCTGAGTAGGTTCCAGAAACATCAACGCCATTAATTTCTAGGGTGACAGCAGCTAAGCCTGTTTCAGAGGCTGTAATCGTTGCAGTGAGTTCACTTCCGATGGCTAAAATCCCGGATGTTGGACTAAAAGTGACGGACGTTATGGTCGCTAATATCGCATCAATAGCTGGTGTATTTGCCGCAAGAGGTGCTGTTGTATAGGCGGTATTCGTATTGCCAGCGGCATCACTTAGAACAACGCTTAATGGAATCGTTTGACTGTCCAAAATCGTAGTGTTGTTTTCAGCAATAGTATAAGTAAAGGTATAAGTATTGTCAGCATTATCAACAAGGGTTGAAGCCACATCTACAGTATTGACAGTTGCAGATGAAGCGGATAAACCTGTTTCTCCAGCTGTGATTGTTAAAGTAATGACGTCACCAACACCTAAGCTTCCTGAAGTAGGTGAATAGGCAGCGAGTGAAATAGCAGGTGAGTTTCCATCGATTGTTGGCGTATTGTTCGCAACCGGTGCGGTTGTAAAAGCAGCACTTTCATTTCCGGCTGCATCTGCTAGTACAATACTAAGAGGCATTGTAGCCGCCGCTGCGATATCGTTATTGCCTTCAACAATGGTATAAGTGAGAGTATAGGTATTATCAGCATTATCAACGAGTGTGGAAGCAACATCAACACTATTGATGGTAATGGCTCCAGCTGTTAAACCCGCTTCACCCGCAGTAATCGTCGCCGTGACAACATCACCGACAATCAGTGTACCTGTCGTAGGTGAATAAGTTGCGAGAATAATACTGGGTAAATGACCATCAATTGCTGGAGCATTATTCGCTGCAGGTGTGGTCGTGAAAGCAGCCGTATTATTGCCAGCAACATCCGAAAGAATAATGTTTACAGGAATCGTAGCAGCATTGTCAATGTCGTTATCACCTTCAGAGACCGTGTAGATGACTTGATAAAGACTTCCACCCAGCTCTGTATAAGTGCTGGAAACATCAACGCCATTGATTTCCATAGTGACAGCTGTTAATCCTGTTTCAGAGGTTGTTATTGTTGCCGTGAGTTCGCCACCGACAGCTAAACTTCCGGATGTTGGGCTGAAAGTAATCAGTGTAACGGAAGGTGTATGAGCATCAATTGCCGGTGTATTTGCCGCAAGAGGTGCCGTCGTATAGGCCGTCGAGCTATTGCCAGCGACATCATTGAGAATTATGCTTAAGGGAATAGTCGCTGTTTGAAGGACATCAGTATTGCCTTCAACAACCGTATAGGTCAAAGTATAAGTATTGTCAGCATTATCAACTAGCGTTGAAGCTACATCAACGGAGTTAACAGTAATAGCGCCAGCTGTTAAACCTGTTTCAGTACTTGTTACCGTGACGGTTAAGGCATCACCAACCAAAAGTGTACCTGTTGTTGGACTATAAGTGACGCCTGAAATCGTCGGTGATGTAGCGTCAATAGTGGGCGTATTATTGGAATTTGGGCTTGTATTATAGGTTGCACTTACATTGCCAGCGGCGTCTTCTAATATAACATTTACGGCCATTGTAGTACTTGCCGCAATGCTGGTATTACCTTCAGAAATTGTATATGTAACTGTATATGTATTGTCCGCGTTATCTACGAGTGTTGATGCAACATTGACACCGTTTATTGTAATTGTATTGGCAGATAATCCTGTATCGTTTGTAATAATAGTAACGCTTACCGCATCGCCAACTGCCAATGTGCCTGATGTTGGAGAAAATGTAACATTACTAATCGTGGGTGTATTGGCATCAATAATGGGTGTATTTGTTGCTAATGGTGAAGTTGTGAAAGTGTTGGAAACATTTCCAGCCGCATCAGCAAGGATAATATTTACAGCAATTGTTTCATTGTCTGCGACATCATTATCGCCTTCTGAAATAGTGTAAGTATATCCATAACTTCCGCCACCATTTGGTGTATGGGTTGCAGATACATCGACGCCGTTAATCTCAACCGTATTGGCTGTCAGTGATGCCTCACTCGCCGTTACGGAGACTGAAATATCTTGACCTGGAACAAGTGTCCCGTTTGTTGGACTGAATGAAACAGCTGTGATGCTTGGAGAATTGGCATCGATTATGGGCGTGCTTCCTGCAACGGGAGAAGTCGTATAAGTCGCAGTATTATTCCCAGCAGCGTCTGATAAAATTATGGAAATTGCTATTGTCGCGTTGTCGGCAACGTCTGTATTGCCATCGACTACAGTATAGGTCAAAGTATAAGTATTATCAGTATTATCAACGAATGTTGCAGCAACATCAACTCCATTTATGGTGATGGCTCCAGCGCTGAGTCCAGCTTCGCTTGCTGTGACCGTTACGGTTAATGCATCACCCGCTACAAGCGTTCCTGTCGTTGGGCTAAAGGAAACGCCTGAAATTGTTGGAATATTTGCATCAAGAGCAGGTGTTGAACCGCTGGTTGGTGACGTGACGTAATTATTACTGGAATTCCCCGCTGCATCAGCAAAAGTGACACTGACAGGAATCGTAGCATTGTCTGCAATATTAGCGTTACCGTTGGCAATTGTATAAATCACGGTATACGTGCCGTCACTATTATCTGTCACATTGCCTGAAACATCAACACTATTAATTGTGAGTGTAGAGATCGTAAGTCCTGATTCACTGGCTGTAACTGTCGCTGTAAGAATATCAGCAACTTTTAATGTCCCAGTCGTAGGAGAGAATGAAAGGTTCGTTATGGTTGGCGAATTTGCGTCGATTGATGGAGCAGATGTCGCGACAGGAGTTGATGTAAATGAGGTGGATGCGTTTCCAGCGGCATCTGCAAGTACTACCTCAATAGGAATAGTGGCGTTATCAGCTCTATCTGTATTCCCTTCAATAATCGTGTAGGTTGCGGTATAAGCTCCACCGCCAGTTTCAGAATATGTTCCTGAGACATCGACACCGTTTATCGTAACCGTCGTTGCAGTCAGGACTGTTTCAGAACTATTTATGGTCATCACCAATTCATCGCCGACCGCTAAATCACCTGAACTTGGATTAAAGCTGACGGATGAAATTGTGGGTGTTACGGCATCAATCCAAGGGGTGCTTCCTGCTACGGGAGATGTTGTCCATGTATTACTGACGTTGGAGTTCGCATCTGCCAGAATAAAATTTACAGGAATCGTAGCGGCATCGCTTACAGCCGCGTCACCCTCGGATATTGTATAAGTAAATGTATAAGTATTATTTGCATTGTCCGTTATAGTTGATGCGACATTGACGCCATTAACGGTTGCTGTATTTGCCGAAAATCCCGTGGCATCGGCTGTAACTAAAATCGTTATAGCGTCACCGACTTTTCGCGCTCCTGACGTCGGACTAAACGATAATCCGCTAATTATAGGAGAATCAGCATCTACTCCAGGAGAAACTCCTGCTCCAGGCGAAGATGTATAATTGTTGGTTAAATTCCCCGCTGCATCAGTGAATGTAATACTGACCGGTATTGTTGCAGCATCTGCAATTGCATTATTACCTTCTGCAACAGTGTAGGTAGCAGTATAAGAGTTGTCAGAATTATCAACGAGTGTGCTCGAGACATCAACACTATTAATGGTAAGAGTATTGGCTGTTAAATTGGTTTCGCTTGCATTAATGGTTGCCGTCAATGCATCACCAACAGCTAAAATGCCAGATGTAGGTGTAAATGTAATACTATTGACACTTGCTGTATTCGCGTCAACACCGGGGCTTTGATTGCTTGCGGGAGATGTCGTATAGGAAGCAGATGAATTTCCACCTGCATCCGATAAAACAACGGCAATCGGGATCTGAGCGTCATCACCAATGTCCGTATTGCCTTCAGCAACCGTATAGGTGACGGTGTAAGTATTACTACCACCAGCTGAAAAAGTACTTGAGACATCCACTCCATTGATGGTTGTAGTCGTCGCAGTAAGATTTGATTCGCTTGCGGAAATTGTCATGGAAATGGTGTTGCCAACTTTTTGTACGAGGGAAGTCGGGCTAAATGTAACAGCTGAAATTGTGGGTGTACTTCCATCAATACCGGGTGCGGATCCGGCTGCTGGCGTTGTTGTAAATGATGGCGTTGGATTTCCTGCTAAGTCTTCGAGAATCACTTGAATTGGGATTGTTGCTGCATCTGCAATAGCGGTGTTGCCTTCGGCTATTGTATAGGTAACCCTATAAGATCCAGCGCCCAAGTCGGTCAGTGTTGATTTGACGTCGACGCCATTAACGGTAATTGTATTGGCTACAAGATCAGCTTCACTCGCGACAATCGCCATTGTAATAGCATCGCCAACGCCTTGCAATCCGCTACTGGGTGTAAATGAGACACTCGTTACGCTTGCGGTATTCGCATCAATTCCAGGTGATGATCCAGCATTCGGTGTCGTCGTAAAGCTATTGGATGCATTGCCCGCTGCGTCCGAAAATTGAATAGAAATTGGAATTGTTGAAGCGACATCGCGATCAGCATCGCCTTCTGAAATGGTATATGTAGTTGAATAATTGCCACCACCTGTTTCCGAAATATTTCCTGAGACATCTACGCCATTAATGGTTAATGTTGTTGCAGATAGACCCGCTTCATTTGTACCAATCGTCATAGTGAGGACATTCCCCACCACTAAAGTACCTGTACTGGGTGAAAATGCAGCCGAGGAAACGACGGGAGTATGACCGTCAATTGTGGGTGTATTACTGGCAGAGGGAGAGGTTGAAAATGTATTGCTATTATTTAGAGCGGCATCTTTAAGCGTCAAACTAATGGGGATCGTTTGAGACGATGAAATATCCGTATCGCCTTCTTGAACGGTGTAGGTGACAGTATAGGTACCATCGCTATTATCAACGAGCGTTCCTGAAACATCATTGCCATTAATGGTCATGGTGCCAGCTGATAAGCCCGTTTCCGACGTGCCTTCCGTAATAGTTGTTGTGACAGCTTGACCGACTTTACGATACCCTGAAGTTGGCGAAAAAACAACCGATATGATGGATGGAGAATTGGCATCTATCGCGGGACATGAGCCAGCTGCAGGTGATGTCGTATAAGCAGCACTTGTATTGCCAGCGCCATCGCTCAGTGTAATGCTTAGAGGAACTTGAGCTGCATCATTAATATCATTATTGCCTTCAATCAAAGTATATGTAACGGAATAATTCCCACCACCATCATCTGAAAGGGTTGACCCGACACTCACACCGTTCACCGTAATGGTTCCAGCGGTGAGGCCAGTTTCAGAACTACCAGCTGTGATATTCATGGTTAAAGCATCGCCAACATTGAGCGTCCCAATGGACGGTGTGAAGGTCGCGTTTGTAATCGTTGGCGTATGTCCGTCAACTCCTGGCGAGCTTCCAGCTGCAGGGGACGTCGTGTAAGCGCCGCTAAGATTCCCTGCGGCATCTGAGAGATTAACGCTCAGAGGTAATTGTGAGGCAACATCGATATCTGTATTGCCTTCACCAACAGTATAAGTCACTGTATAGCTAGCATCATTATTATCTACAAAGGTTCCGGAAACATCCACGCTGTTCACCGTGAGAGCTGAAACTGTCAACCCTGCTTCTGATGTTTGGATCGTCATCGTAATGGCTTGACCAACGGTTCTTGTACCCGTAGAAGGGGAAAATGCAACGGACGAAATCGTTGGTTTATTCGCATCAATTGTAGGGGTACTTCCAGACCCAGGTGTCGTTGTAAAGGCGCTTCCTGTATTCCCTGCAGGGTCTTTTAGCGTGATGGAAAGGGGACATTGACCCGCAGAAGCGACATCAGCATCGCCGTCACCAATAATATAAGTGGTAGAATAATTGCCCGCGCCATCATCCGAAAAATTGGAAGAAACATCGACACTGTTTACGGTTAATGCCGTCGTGGTGAGACTGGCTTCACCTGCTGTGAAATTTAAAGTAAGTGTTTGTCCTATTTTTAAAGTTCCCGTTGTGGGACTCCATGCTGCGGAAGTTGCCCCAGGGGCAGTTTGGTCTATCACGACACCTGTAGGATTGATAGGGTCTTCATCACCTGTCGCACCAAATGAAGCATTGTAATAGACAACTTTAAATTCAAACGTTGAGCCATCTGCAAAGCCTGTTGCGGCTTCAAGTTCGGCAGCCGTATAGGAAAGAGTTGTTGCACCGCCAACAGAGGTTGAAACATTCGTCATTGGGTTGTCACCAATGGCTTCATAGGCGCCACCATCGATTGTAATTTGAGTATTTGCATATTTGATAACAATATTGTTTGGAACTGTTATACTTACTTGAATGCCTGTATTCGTTGAATTCCAATAGCCTGAAACTACTGTTCCACCTGTAGCGGTAAAGGTATCAACAGCAAAAGCCGATGTCGTTACAAAAACCATTATTGCGAATAAACGAATTCCATTTTTCATAGTTTGCCTCAAATATTGTGCATGTTTCATAATCATATTTCCAAATTAAAATTTATATCCAATCGTCCCACCGAAATCTGACCAAGCCGCCATACCGATAGGTGTTAATTCTTGTACTGCAATACCACGTAATCCTGACGAAAAATAGAATGTACTGCCTTCAAGCAGCATCATTGATACGCCTGTAACGAGGGCTGGCTGGTTTCCGTACATCCCTATTCCAATATCACTTCGTAAACCAAGCCAATGTGAACTTAGCATCAAAATATAGGCAGTACCGTTAAATTGACCGCCTTCAGGAAAAGTATTCTCAAACGAGAATGTAGAAACCTCAAGTGTAACATTTGTTTTCATAGACCCTAATTTAAATGAAATGGGTGAAATGACTGTGACTTGGTAGTCAAGAAAACTATACCAAGTATCCATGTTTGTGGTCACAGCATAAGGTGAACCTACCGATATTTCAACCATGAGACCTTCGAGAATGCCCGTACTAAAAATGGATCCTTGCATGGCCGGCTTTCGCTTAGGTTTCTTCTCAATTTGTGGTTCCTCATTGCGTCCTAAACTATCTTTTTTTGATGGCTTGGTCGTCGCCGAAATTTTTTCAGTCGTCGTATCTTGATTCGTAGTTGTATCGACTTGAACACCTGCAACGGGAGTATTTTTAGTATCAATAGATTTGATTTCGTTTTGAATAACACCTGTTGCTTGTTGTAGTGGTTCCGAGCTTGATACTTGAATATCTCTATTATAGTTTGAATGTTTATATTCACTTAATAAAACACGAAGAGAATCCCAAAAAGTCACATCATAAAGGGGCTGCATAACTATTTTATTACCATTATCTGAGGCCATATTTTTAATCAATGTTTTAAAAGAATCGATTTCAATTTTATGGAATTTGACATCACTATTCAATCGATTGATTGTTTCATACAAATCTTTTAGGTCAGGTGATGCCTCAACAAAAACCGTATCGGCATGAGTCGGTTCTTTAGGTAGAAATAAAACATCTTTGGGCATTACTTGAATGTTCGATGCTGCTTTTCTAGGCGAAATAGGTTTAGGTTGTGGAACCTCAATTATTTTTCCTCGAACGAGAGTTATATCATATTCTGTCGCTGCCCTATAGGCTAAAAGGGACATGGTATTTTCTTTTAACCCCGTTGTAAAGAATAAGACTTTAAATAACCCACTATTGTTTTTATCGATGGTGGGAGACTCATCGGGAATAGTCCTTACATAGTTGTTTTCTTTACCTATATCCATCTTTAATAGAATTTCGACCATTGGAGAACCAAACGTTTCGTAGTTATCATTATCTTGAATTTGAAATTTCATGCTCGAATAAACGGGTGTAGAAGGTACCTTTATATGAAATACAATGCTCGAATCAACTTTACTCCACGTCCCAAATTGTGCATTACCTTGACTTTTTAAAGAGCTGGAAGCACTTATAAAAAACACAATAAATAGAATTAAACGGAAACGCATGAAGCCTCAAATAATTTCAATGAAGAGTATTACAGCTTGACCTATTAAAATCGAACACCGATGGTAGTATTGTAATCCCACCATGTAGAACTACCTGGTTCTTTTGAAGTAAAAACATGATATCCCGTCAATCCAGATGAAAACACCAAGCTTTCAAAATTATATTCAGCCCCCAATCCCCACGTCATACCAAAGGCAGAGCCCAGAGCACCTAAGCCCAAATCAACTCGACCATACGGCATTTTTGGCATGTATAATTCTGTATAGAGAGTGGCTGAATATCCCGAAAATAAAAGCTGAGACGATGGAATAAAAAATTCAAAATTATACGAACCCAAATCTAAACCAAACGCAGTACCAATCGGACCAAGCTTTAGTAAAAAAGGGGATTGAATACGAAGTCGCCAATCTATAAATGAGTTCCAATTTTTGAGGCTTTGTGAAACTGAAAAAGGTGAATTTATTGAAAAAACAAAAGCCATATTCTCTAAAAAAGTACCATCCGTATATTTTGAAAAGTTTAAAGGGTGATTACTTTTTGTCTTTTCTGGTTCATCTTTTTTCACTGTGATTGTTTTTTCTTGAAGAAACATTTCATCTTTTGCTTTGGAGCCGTCTCCTAAAATATCCCATTCATCAACTTCGTCATTTTCTGTCGAATCGGCGTCCGTTGTTTCTTCATCATCAAATCCCCATTCATCATCAGTTGCAGATGTGGAATCAGTGCTTTCAGGCGTTTCTTCGTCAAAGAGAAAGTCATCAGGATTGTCTGTAGTTTCTTTGGTTTCAGAGTCGAAAAGATCAAAATCTTCCAAGTCAAAGAGATCGTCTTCATTGGTCTTTCCATCTGTATTTTCTTGACCTAAAAGAAGCGAAGGTAAAAGCAAAAAAACAGACGTAAAAATCATTAAAGCAAAATTGTTTTTTAAGTGTCGTATTAACATATACATCGAACCTTATCTTATCCACAATATTGAGAGCATTTATATTTACTCCTTATCTTTACTCATTCAAAAAATTTAGTTAAAGTTATGCTTTATACAACGGCTAAATGCGTGTGACGTAAAGGGTTTATTTATGCGCATTGACTCAAAATTAATGTAACCCTATTGATTTTGAAAAAAAGTCGT
>CALBFA010000091.1 GCA_937888365.1 uncultured Fidelibacterota bacterium
AAACAAGTTTTCAAAAAACGCAAGTCGGGGTTCCGCTCAACACGCGGTGCGTTAGCAGGAGCGAAAGATATGCAAATTCAATACATAAATGATCCTTCAAAAATTAGTAGCCAAGCACTAGAAGGATTCTTTGTAGGCTGGTCGACGCATCCGTCTCCTAAAAACCACCTTAAGGTCCTCACGAATAGTACCGTTTGTTGGCTAGCGATGGAAACAGACAGATGTGTTGGTTTTGTATATGCAATTTCTGATGGTTTTTTCTATTCATACATTCCATTGCTGGAAGTCATACCTGATTATCAGGGTTCGGGTATTGCCTCTGAGCTCCTGAAAAGAATCGTTCAGTCTTTGGACAGTATGTATGCGATTGACATTGTATGTGATGAAGCATTGAAAGATTTTTATGAAAGCAGGGGTTTTACATCTTTTCACGGTCAAGCGATCAGGAACTATGCTAATCAAGCAGGCCCTGCTAACAAAGGTACTGTGTAGCGAGTCAAGGTGAATAATGAGGATTGTAGGGAGTATTATTGACCCAAAGATAATAAATAAGTAGCAACAGTTTTCTGGCAACCGCTACGACTCCCGCTTTTTTGGGTTTGCCATTATCCAGCATTCTGTTGTAATAGGTTTTCATCAGGGGGTTAGATTTAATGGCAGAGATAGCTGGCATGTACACAGACATTCTGAGATGATGATTCCCTTTCTTTGAAATAATGGTTTTACCGCGGTGTTTACCCGATTCTTTGAGGACTACATCTAACCCAGCATAGCTGGTTAGTTGTTTTCCGTTACGGATGAGAGCAAAGGCGTTAGTTTCAGCCAGAACCTTAGCAATAGTCATGAAGCCAATACCGTTTACGGTGAGAATATTGTCAATCTTCTCCCATGTCTTTTGATCTTTTTTGAGTAGCATTTGTATGCTACTCTCAACAATTTTAATGTGGCGATCATAGAGGGCAATTTGCTGTTTTAAGCGTTTGATTGTATCTTTGCTCGGTTTGAAAGAATGCCTTTTAGCGTGGATGCGGTTTTTTGCATCGGTTTTTAGTTCTTTGAGAGATAGATGTTCTCTGGTGAGCAGTTTGAGTTCTTTCATGAGCTCCGATGGTGGCTCCCACTCGCTTAGACGCTTCTCTAGTCCCATTTGTGTCAACATGTGAGCATCAATGGGGTCGGTCTTTGATTTGATGGTTAATGTTTTTGAGAAGTGTTTTGACTTATTCGGTAGTACAACAATAACATGAGCACCTTGTGATTTTAGAAAATAGGCAAGCGATTCATAATAAACCCCCGTTGCTTCCATGATAAAGTACTGCGGGACGTTCTGTATCTGTTGAGTTAGTGCAAAGGTATAGAACTGTTTGATTCCAGTGATGTGATTTTTGAACTCTTTGTGGGGGGCAATCACGGTTCGTTGATCCGTGTTGATGATTCCGACACAGCAAGTGAAGGAATCCATAGAAATGTCGATGCCGATGACTTGTTTAATGATTAGCATTTTTGAAAAGAATCTCCTATTTTATGTTTGTAGTGAGAGGCAATGGTTTCTTATGATTCTAGTCTCGTAGTTTTATTCGGGATTCCTGGGGTTTACAGGATCTCTAAGTACTGTTCAGAATTGAAGAAACTATAAGGGGAAGCGGGGAGATATTTCTTTGTTGCGATATCATTCTAGATGTACCGAGGCTTAGACCTCTCTCCCGTTCCCTTGCCATTACTTTTAATGTAAGCTTGTTTAAACAACATGCAGACACTATACGAGGCTTAGAGCGGACTCACCCCGACACTTCCCCGACACTTCCCCGACACTTCGTGTTTCCCTTCGCCAGGGTCTGAGACATGCAAGAGGGGGCTAGAAGGATTAATTATAATTGTACGATAAACCCAAATATAACCCCAACATCCACCATCGTAGATCAATCCGCCTGAAAGGATATGATTATTCTCAGGCGGGGTTATAAATCATCGCTTACAAAACAATTGAATTTGTTGAATATTAATCCTGTCGTTTGGCAACGCAATTATTACGAACATATTATTTGCAACGAACAATCATATCAAACCATCGCGAAATACATTGTAGAAAATCCATTAAAATGGGAAGACGATAAATTCAATTAACCTTTAAGAATATTTCTGTTTTACAATGCCTGCATTTTGTTTGATCAACACGATAGCGATGCAAAATTTCCTAATTCTTTAACCCAATCATCTCCATGCCATGGACCGAAAATGTGTTTACCTCGCCTGACATATTTGTGACAGGCAAAAAACCATTCGTAATCATAAAATTATGTTGTCCTTCATCCAGTTGAACCGGAATCCAAGCCGTCGTATTTAACTGATTCCAATCGCCCGTATGAGGGAAAACCAAAAGTTCATCAAAGAGCTTTTTGTCCATAATTAAACGACCCAATCCGCATGAAATTCCTGTCGAAATAGCGCCATTTCCATTGCTATAATGGAATCTCACCAAATAAGTATCGCTGACATTTACCTTCATGCTCACGGCTAAATATTGGGTTTTTTCGTCAAGCAAGGTACTGGTATTCGTCTCATTTTTTAGCTGAATATAATAACTGCCCCCGATATAATACGGATTTGAAAGATGAGAAACCGTGCCCAAACTATCCATCGATGCCACATTGATGAACCCATGCATGGAGTCGGGAAAAATGTAATTTTCCACCGTATTCAGCGTGTCCACGACCCGATTATTATTGAGAATTAATGTGCGAAATCCCTGATCCGTCACCATTAAAGTGTCGCTCAATATGCTAACTTTTGGAATGCTCGGCAGCGTCGTCGTTTTAAAATTAAGGTCGAGTTCAGGCATCAAACTTCGCATAAGTTTCATTTTTATGTTAAGCGTTTCACCTTTTTTAAGAGGGATGGCTTTTGTCGTTGGCCAATCAATATCATTAACACTCATGCTTTGAAGCGAGTCTCCCAATCCGTTCAATGAAAGGCTTATATTTACCCCATGAAGTTGTAAGTTTTCTAAACCGTAGTAATTCCAATCGAAAGGATTCGACGGTTTCAGGCTAAGAGCGAATCCAGCATCCTCTTTGACAATTTCAACACCAAAAAGTCCGCGATAAATAGCGGAGAGATAGCCAGCAACACTCCACAGTTGACGGTCGGAATTGATTTCGGTTTCCCAAGGCGAACCTGTGTCGTAAGCAAAATTCTCCTTATGAGACAAATTTAAGGCGGCGCTTCGAATAATCGCTTCGAAACCATGTTTATAAGCTTTTGTGTGCCCAACTTTTTTCGCCGCCAATAATTGATAGGCCTCCACAAAAGGCCAAATGCCTTTATTATGATATTTTGGGACATTTGGAAGTTGAGGCGACATAACCGGCGTCCCATAAGGTGTACGAGGATAGCTGGATAAAATATGTCGTCCCAATTCAGTTGATATTATGCCGTCTTGAATTGCCAACGCCTCGGATAAGGCATCACGATTCGGTGAAAAATTTTCGAAAGGCGTGTAGCATAAATACGATGAAAAACCGTTGATTCTTTGATTCCAGAACGCCTCAGGCAAAATATTTGCGAAATAATCGCTGCGTTGCATCCATTGCGATTGCTCGCCTCGATTCGAAATGACAGATGCTATTCGCATGGCATACAGGAATTGAATATTGCTGGAGAATGCACTTGATTGATGGATGTTCGCCGGTGTCATCCATGGGGCATAACTTTGTTCGCGCCAATCCAAAAATGATGTTTCACCTTTTAGAAGTTGGGTTTCACGATTCCGATTCCACTCAAAATCTTCCTTAAGCGCGAGAATAATTGGCGCTGTAATTTGCGTGAGCCAAAGAGAGTCTCCCGTTGCCATAAACGTTTGCCAGGCACCCCGCGCCCAAGCGATTCTATCGGATGAGACGGGCCAGCTGCCACCTGTCCCTGTGTCTTGAATAATTCGACCCGACTTTGAAATTTTCGCTATAAGGCTTTTCTTCGAAATTTCAGGAAAAAATGTCCCAAGGCTCAAATCGATAGCATAACTAATATCGCGTGTCCAGACACCTGGCCATTTTGCGCCGGCCATAAATGTCGAATCGTCTCGAATATCGAGAATCGCTTCTTCGAGAGCGAGATTGTATAGAGTTTCAAGAATGGGTGCTTGGGGACTTGAAAAACGAGGTAATCCTGAAATATCTTGGCTAAGTTGCCATGCGCGAGACGTGACATCATTAACTTGAGGTTTAAATGTTAGGGTCAGTGAATAGATAGAGTCTTGGTCTTCGTCATTAAATTTTAGGTGCTTTGGTTTGACCTTGTTGTCCCAAAGCCATTGCATGGGTTCTTGCCCGCCAGCGAGATAAAGTCCATTGAAATTATTTTGAAAAATGCTATCCCCTGTCGTTGTAACCGTAAATCCCTGCTTTGAGAAATCATTCAAAATATTTTTCATATCGACACGAAAATGGACCTCCTTTGCTGCATGGATGTCTGGGAGCGCTGTTTTATAGTGGAGCGACGACTGACCGAAAGAAATTAAGGGAGCATAAAAAATTGTAATACCGTCTGGGATATAGACTTCGTGATTTACGCCAAATCCTGCTTCATTATCCTCGCCATTGATACTCAGTTTAAAAATAATGGGTTGGGGAATTCCACGTTGGCGTGTATCGGTATAATTTGATGACAACGATGTTGATGAAGTCGCCATGGACTCGTATTCGCTTTGAATGACTCGGTCTTTCTTAATAACAAATGCGTTTGAGGCATCATTACTACAACGCAAAATTGAAAATTGCGTCGCCATTAGAATAAAGAGTGAAAGAAGTAAATTTGGGTTGTGTGGCAATATTTTAATCTTTGTCATGGAAAATTTGAATCCTTGTTTTAACATGCTGATATTTAAACGAAATCACGTTGTATAGAAGAAATTTGTCAGACCAAAGGAACGAAGTGTTTTTCATTAAAGCCTCTTTTGATATCTTGGGAAATAGAAATAGCGGACATTCCTATTGCCTCATAAATAAAGGTAACCGAAGCTAGTTAGAATTCTTCATAGA
>CALBFA010000092.1 GCA_937888365.1 uncultured Fidelibacterota bacterium
ATCTATGAAGAATTCTAACTAGCTTCGGTTACCTTTATTTATGAGGCAATAGGAAGGGGTAACGTTGACAAAAGCCATCAAAGAAGGACACTATTTTTCTATATATTTGCTTTAGGATTATGCAAAAATGAATAGGCGTCTCATAGAATTTTATTTTTTTGGGGAAGAAAATCACATATTGACAAATTCCTTTCACCGTTTAATATTGTCAACAGTAGATGAACTACTAAAAATAAGGAGG
The DNA here is from genome assembly GCA_937888365.1 of uncultured Fidelibacterota bacterium. Lineage (GTDB taxonomy): Bacteria > Fidelibacterota > UBA8477 > UBA8477 > JABMPR01 > CALBFA01. Next base: position 242 of record CALBFA010000092.1, read on the forward strand.
TTCCATGCAACGCAATAGCGTGAACAAAGTTATGCTTGTAGGGCACATGGGTTCTGACCCTGATGTCCGTTACACACCCAAAGGTTTTCCGATTGCAAACCTTAACATGGCGACAAACGATAGCCGTAAGAACGAAACAGGAGAATATGCTGATCATTCCGAATGGCATAAAATTGTCTTGATTGGGAAATTGGCTGAATTCGCAGAAAAGAATATTAAGAAAGGAGCTTTTCTATACGTCGAAGGAAAACTTCAGACGCGAAATTGGGAAGATAAAGAGGGCGTAAAGCACTATTCTACGGAAGTAAAAGGCGATGTCGTGACACTTTTAGGCTCACGAAAAAAGGGTGATGCTAAAGAACCCGATGTTGCTGACAATGAGGTAAACGAAGACGAAATACCGTTTTAGTTGATACGGTTATGGCGGGCGGGTAAAAAATAACCTGCTCGCCATAAACCCCTGCGTTCTGCAACATAGCAAAGAATTCCACCTGCTCCGTATGCGACAATATCCCAAAAATCCGACGTCATCGTCGTAAGAAATCGCGGCAGAATTATCTCAAAGATGAATGCAAAAACAACGATACTCCACAAAACATGCGAAAATCTAAGACGAAATGACTTTTCTATAAGCTCTAGCTTAGAGGCGAGATACAGAGTGAAAGGCAAAAACGCTGGTATGGCGAAGACGTCCCCGCCATAAAACTTAAAAAATGTAATGTCGGGAAACGCAAGGGCGAGTCCAAAACGATTAATTAAATAAAGGAAGCCGATGCTTCCTAGCCAGGTCATATACTTAGGCTTGCGACCAATCCTAGAGCCAGTGCGTTTAAGCCTAACCAAATTAGAATGCGATAGATTTTTTTCATTTTTATTCCTTTGTCCATTAATATTTGTTTCATAACACTAAATACAATTTTTTAAAAGGAATCGAACTCTTTTTCCTCAGTAGTTAAAAAAATCTAACACCAAGGCCCGCGAAGAAGCACCAAGCTCCACAAAGAGAAACAAAAGCAAAAAGACAGCGAAAAACATTTGCCTGCAGACATCGCAGATTAACGCAGAAAAGCTCTCTAATATGAGTGTTAAAATAGTTTCCCAATGCTTTAGTGTTGGGATTTAAATTTCTAGAGATGATGGGACTTTAGCCCAATAATACTTAGCTTCTAGCAGAATTGTTGATAGATAATATTACAACGAAAAACGCAGAAAATACAAAAACAATTTTTGCCCGCTGTAGTGATGCTAAAACCTACCCCTAACTCCTTCTCCCGACGCGTTGGTCGGGATTTTCAACAAAAGGGGAATAAGATTTCTCTTGTACGTGATCCTAGTAACGCGAGCATCTTGCTTGCGGAAAAGTCTAACACCAAGGCCCGCGAAGAAGCACCAAGTTTCACAAAGAAAGATTACGTAAAAGCAGGTACACTTGAAGCGAACGTTTCGTTTTAGACATTAAAAATCTCGGTGGAATTCTTGATTAAAACCCACCCCTGCCCCTCCCGGGAGGGGAACGAGTCTATTCTTATACGCAAAAGTACAGTAATGTAAGCATCTTGCTTGCGGAAATAATCTGGTATTAATCTTAAATATACCTTGGAATAATCAAGGAATAGCCTTAATTATAGCAACAATATATTAGGATATAACCTGATGATAAATTCAAAACAAAAATTACTTATTGAACAAATTGATAAAAAATTGGCGATGTTTAAACCTTTAGATACGGTAACAGCTCCACAAAGAGGGTGGATACATTCGATACGAATCGCTTTAAAAATGTCGCTGAGGCAATTAGGAAATCGTTTAGCAATATCACCTCAAAGTGTAAAAGAGACGGAAGAGCGCGAAACCAATGGCTCTATCACGATAAAAAGACTAAAAGAAGTTGGGAGAGCACTTGAAATGAAGTTTGTATACGGCTTTATTCCTCAATCGTATAGCATTGAAGAAATGGTTGAAAAAAGAGCGATAGAAATAGCGAAAGATATTGTTATGCGAACCTCTTATACAATGCAGCTTGAAGATCAAGAAAACTCACAAGCGCGCTTGGAAAAGGCCATCAGAACCAGAGCTGAAGAAATTAAAATAAAAATGCCAAGATATTTGTGGGATTAGATGTAAACTATATCGACGGACAAACTCCCCTAGAAGAGGACGAAAAAGAGAGTTTGTTAATCAAATCAATCACGACCCGTGGTGAATTAGATGAATTTGAACAACTAAACATAGAAAAAGCGATTCAGTGGACAATTGGGAAAAAATGGAAACCTCTGTTTATTTTGTCGGAGAATTTTATTAAGATACTTCATAAAAAAATGTTCAGCGACGTTTGGTCATGGGCAGGAGAGTTTAGAAAGACAAATAAAAATATAGGAGTGGATAAATATGAGATTGGGATTTATCTAAAACAATTATTGGATGACAGCCTTTATTGGTTTGAGAATCAAACATATTCAGATGAGGAGTTTGCAATTAGATTCAAACATAGAATCGTAAAAATTCATTGCTTTGCAAATGGAAACGGTCGGCATTCTCGATTAATGGCAGATATTATAATGAGCCATATTTTTGGTAAACCACTATTTAACTGGAACCGTAGAAATTTAAATAAAAAGAGTGAAGCACGATCGCAGTATTTACTGGCTGTTAGAATCGCTGATTCAGGTGATATTAATCCTTTGATCAATTTTGCGAAAAGTAAAAAAGGCTAACACCAAAGCACGCGAAGAAGCACCAAGCTCCACAAAGAAAGATCACGTAAA
>CALBFA010000093.1 GCA_937888365.1 uncultured Fidelibacterota bacterium
ATCACACAACTCATTACGGCCCTTTCAGACCCAGTTATTTTGACACTCCCAAAATTTTAAAAAAGTGATATGGAATAACTCATGTCATTTTATATCTCAGCAATGATGGCTGAAAATTCACTTAAAATCATAGCTGTCGCGCCCCAAACCGTATAGCCATTCGTCTCATAATAGGGGACGCTCATTTCGCCAAACTTAAATTTCATCATTTTATTTTTAAGTGTGCTCTCATTATTCAATAAATCCAAATCAAACTCAAAGACTTTAGCGACTTCTCGGGTGTCAATATCATATTCAGGCTGACCCCTGAAAACGCTCACAAATGGTTGTACTAAATAATTACTGACGGGAATAGGAAGCGGTGAAATAGGTCCAAGAACATTTTTGAGCTCAAGTTTGAGACCAATTTCTTCTTCTGTTTCACGGATGGCCGCTTCAAGGGCCCCCTCATTTGGATCGAGGCGACCTCCTGGTAGCGCAATTTGCCCCGAGTGAGCGTAGTCATCATGACTCCTCTCTATCAGAGGGATTGTCCATTTATCACCACGCTTAATGAGAATAATCATGACGGCGGCAGGCACAAGATCATCAAAATCGGCAACAATCTTCCGCCCCATAGGCATCAATTTAGCTTGAGCATGAAAACCCGGTAAAGGTTCTGAAAGTCGTTTTTTTAATGCTGCAATATCGATCATTGAAGGTTGCGAATGTCCTTTTTAAGCCATCCCAATAAACCCGTAAAACAGGCACCGAAACCAATAAAAATATAGATCGTTTCCATAGACCAATATTCCGCTGCGATTCCTGTCACAAGAACGGATAATGATGTCGTGCCAATCACCGCAAGATAGATCATGGAAAAAATACGACCTTGCATTTTATTATCGACGATGCTGTGGATGAGGCTGGTTCGCGTCACCTGAATAAAGGGAATGCCAAGGGAATGAATAAAAATTATGATGATGGCGTTTGTCATGGGATTCCCAGGTAGCACGCTCAGAAAACCGAGAGGAATGAAAGTTAAGCCGTCAAATACCAGGGCTCCCATGAGCCATTTGCCCCTAGATTTATTTGAAATAAGTTTAATCACGGCGAATGTCGCCAGCAACATCCCGAGACCGTAACTGGACTCAACAAAGGCGAAATCTTGTCCGGTTCCGTTCCATATTTCTTTAATAAGAATGGGTGTTCCGACAATCGCAGGTCCCATTATAAAAAAATTGTTTAACGCCGTAATCAAAAGTAGCCAAAGGATGCGTCTATCTTCCGTAATGATGTAGCGAAATCCCGCTTTAAGTTCATCAAAATGTCTTGATGCGTAAGTTGGCTCGATTTTTTTGGGGACTCGAATAAGCAAAATAAATACGATTGAAAATGCAAAGGTGAGGGCATCAAATAAGAATAAGGGGATAAGTCCCATGACGCCTAAAAGGATTCCAGCGCCAAAAAGTCCTACAAAATAAGAGAGATAACCTGTTGATTGAACAAGTGCATTTACTTTGTTGATGTCTTTCCCGTCGGCGATTTGAGGAATAATGGAATCTCTAGCGGGGTTAAACAGTGATGCGAATGTAAATGTAATAAATACGATGATGGCAAGGACTAGTGGCGTTAATAAATCTTGAGAGTATAAAAGGGGAATGGAAAGAATTAGGAAAAATCGAGCGCTATCACTGATAAGCATAATGATTTTCCGTGGATATTTATCGGCGAGGACGCCTGCAAAAAGACCAAATAACAACGCGGGAAGCGTTGCAGCAAATGCAATAAATCCCGTCATGGCTTTTGAACCTGTCAATTCTAGCATGAGCCAAATAATGGCCATGTGAGTAATGCTGTCCCCCGATTGGGAAATAAATTGACCGACCCAGAGGAAACTCAGATTTCGATTAAACAATGTTTTAAGTGTCGTCATTGCTTTAATTAATCATGGTAGAGATACATTTCAAAACGATGATTATGTTGAATGAAAGAAAGATTGAATGAGCTGCACTTTGACTCTCATTTAAATAAATTGTAACGTAAGCATCTTGCTTGCGGTTTAAAAGCCTCACACCCTTCGACAAGCTCAGGACAGGCGCCGCCACAAAGCCACAAAGAAAA
>CALBFA010000094.1 GCA_937888365.1 uncultured Fidelibacterota bacterium
GATTAATAATGTGCAGAATTGGTATATTTTACTATCTAGATTGCACACAAAATGCACACAGTTTTTAGACGGCATAATTGGAATTTACTTTGAGACCTTTGACTAAAAAGTTCGTGGGGGGGGGTTAATGAATTTCTTTTCGAAGAATGAAGCTATATATACAAGCCACGACTAAGTGAGCTAATTGTACTCGATTGAAAATACTGTTTACAGAACACATCGATGGCACTTGAAGAGGTCATAAATTTCTAACAAAATTGGCCTCAAATAGTTTAAAAACACAACGGAATTTGAGGTAAAATGCGCACACTCGAAATCGAAGTGATAACGCGAGTCACGTTCTCTAATAAAATAACAAGACATCAATCTACTCTTACTCCTTATATATCAATTACTTAACCACACACTAAACCTGCAAAAGCAGCTTTCTTGAAACACGTTGCAGTGGTGTTATTTAGAAGGTAATGCACAGGAAATGCACACAGTTTTTGTGACACTGATGATTATAGAAATTGTCATGATTGCCTAGGGCATTTAAATCTCTTTCTAAGCTGCTTTTTTTAAGAATGTGGCTATATAAGGTGTGCAGGGCAGGGGTCTCTGCGGTGAGTCGTCTTCGGGTTTTTAAAGTTCTAAAATGCCAGATGCTCGAGAGTTAACTCAAGCATCTAGTATTGTACCGTAATCTGGCACAAATTGCACAGGATTTGGACACGGTTTCTTCGCTGTATCAGGCCACTTTAATCCATTTGCTTACAATCGGTTCAGATACTTCCATAGTACTTGGAGAAGACATCTCGAGGAGAGTCGACATTTCTTGGTAATCTGATTGCAATAGGTCAACATAATGTTGCTCCGTTACTTTAACAGATGAGTGCCCCAAGAACTTCGAAACTCGATAAATATCCATTCCTGCTTGAATAAGGTTAGCACCTGCTGTCTTGCGCAAAGTATGAATATTTACTTCGGGAAAGCCTGCCTGTCTGAACAATCGTCGTGATAGTGATTGTGAAACCATTGAATACGTATATGGAAATGGCACGCGTTCTCCTTTCTGCGAGTCTAAAATACGCCGCAAAGTATTGTTCAGTGGAATATTACGGCGTTTCCTCCCTTTGCCAATAATTTCAATATGGTTCTCTTTGATTGACGCCCAGGTAAAGCCACCTTCTTCTAGAATTTCAGTAGCGCGAGCTCCTGTTTGCAAATAAAATGTCACTAAATTATAGGCACGCACGTCCTTGTTTTTAGCGATGATTGCAAAGAGCCTTTCTATCTCTACTTTCGATAAGAACCTTACGATTTGAGTCGGCGTCCTAATCATTTTTACGCCAGTAAATGGCGATTTGACAATATACTCCATCTTCGTTGCCCACGAGAACATAGCCTTCAAATGGCGTAACTCGGTGTTAACAGAAACAGCTTTTACCGTCTTCATTCGTCTTGTTTTGAATTCTTCAATGACCATCGAGTTGATCAAACTTAATGGCGTTGTTCCTTCGACGATGGTCTTGAACACTTTGAATACTTTTTCATAGCGTGCAATGGTGCCAAGAGCTTTACCTTCTGTTTTGGATACGGTCAAAAACTCGTAAATTACCTGATTAAGTTCATTAGGACGTGCTCGGACACCGTTCGATATTTCATTTGCTTCTAATTCGAGTCTCCCTACAATGAGTTTTACTTGAGCTCGCGGCATATAAAATACTTTACTTAACCTAGATCCATTAAAATCCGTCCATTGTGCCCTATATCCCTTCTTACCTCGTGTAGATTCGTACTTTATTATACTTGCCATGCTAGTTGCTCCTGAACTGGTTAATGGTTTGAGTGTTAATGGCGGGCATTACGGTAATAATTTCATTAATAGTGGAGTATGCGATTCTGACTGACCCTCCTACTTTTACAAACTCTATTGACCGTTCCCTGATTCGCTTCCGCCAGGTGTCTTCTGATGTAGATGTGATTTGTGCAACTTCTTTAATCGATAAGTAGCGCTCTGTTATTCCACCGCAGCACGGACAAAACTTGCGCTCACTATTTTCTAATTTATTACGTCCCATCAATCCCCCTTGGGTTAATGGTTACCCTCAGTGGGGATATTTGGAATTGGGGTGAAATTGACAACCTCCTACCCCATTGCATCTAAAAAACAGTGTCTTAGCCTTCATCTATCATTCTGTAAATGCCCAGCCAAGCAAAATGGAGAGCCATATTCTGGTTTAACTGACTCTCCATTTGCTTTGAGTGCCTTTTTAGAATCTCCTTGTATTTGGGGTTACGCTCGAGGCGGCAACAAAAGGACTCAAATTACCGAGTACATGCACATTTGTCATAATAATCAATGAAACCGACTCATGATTTCAATAGCGCTGTACACCAACGTAACGACAAGGGAATACGCAATTGACATTTCGAAAATCAATCTCAGGAACTCCAGAATGTTATGCATACTTTCAATAATAAACGTTTTCATAGTAATATCCCTTTTATAACAAAAGTTACATTCGCGATGATAAACGCTAAGGGTGGAAACATTACACTCCCACCACTCGCAAGTTTACGTAGGAGACCGTCAAAAACAGAACTAAGCATGAATGAAAATCCAATCTAAAATCAATAGCTTGAACTTCTGCATCATTGTTGGCTTTAACGTGTTATAGATACGAAAAGCATCGAGTTGTGCCTTATGCCACCGCAAATCTCCATTCTTGCTGGTCTTCGAAGGGACAGCCTGATTTCGTTTCATGACGGATGTGAATGCCGAAACGTTTACAACGAGATACGCCGCAGCTTCACTTGTTGTGAACCAAGTTTTAGGACGATTCATGATTGTATTCCTGACTGCTTTCCGGCATTGATTTCATTGCAGGTTCTTACAACGCCATTTCTATCACCTTTTTTGTGATATTCCATGAGGCGTTTCAGCTGCTCGTATAGCCGTTGACAAGCCACAATTTCATCCAGATAGGGTCCACAATGGGGGCGTTCAAAAAAGCCCATCTCAACAAGCGTCTGGTAGATGTTAGAATTCCAGACTTGATTCCAATGCGTTTCTAAAATGAATAGCTTATCACTATCATCAAAAGGGCTTAGACGAGCACCTAAGAGACACGACATTGTATCTTCCTCGGAATCTGTCCATCTCATGAATTGAGTAAATACGCCCACCGGCACATAATCATCTTTATCAAATGGCGAAGCACCATCGTTCACATGTCCCGCTAAGGGAAGCCGAAGTTGCTCACTCATGATTATCTCCATTCATTAGAAACTGGTCTAGCCAAGATTTATGGAGAATGAGCTTCCCCGACGGCATTTTGCTTCTTGTTGCTCTCAACTTACCCTCTGCAATCGCCATTCGCAGTAAAGTCGAGCTAAGCCGGGTATACTCAACGGCTTCGAGCAGGGTGAACCATTCTTGTAGATTTTGTTCTGAACTCATTTAAAAGTTCCTTTCCTGTTACTATTTCCCTCAAAGGGGGTGACCCTGAATCATCGTGAGCCAGCGGTCAGTGGTTGCTTTGGTTTTAATGCACATTCATTTTGGATATTTCCTTATGTTTTGAGCAGAGATTCATGCCCCTGCTCTTTACATATTTGTTATGTCACGGGCTTTATCGATTTTAGCCATTTCTCACGAATTGTTGAGATTCGTTATCAAAAAGTGATTTATGCGTATAGGGGTTTTCCAGGTACTTCAGGTGAGTGGCCACACTCTAAATGGGTGATTTAATTCAGCGTTGATCTAGCTCCCCTGTACTGCCCTTCACCCAGCTACCGTTTACGAATTCCGAGCGTCCGTAGAAATAGTCGAGCAGCTCCTTCGCTTTCACTTTTGTAAGACCCGAGGCGGAATATTCGTTTATCCGTTGCTTCTCTTCTGACGTTACTTTTGGATTCCGAAGAAGACCTCGAACGGCGTCAACCTGCTTTTCGCTGGCGAATTGTTCTGAATTTGCATAGGCGTATGATGTTTTGCTGCGGCCGTCTTGAAGTGACGTTGTCTCAACGGAGACTGAAACAGACATATCTTCAACATCTTGGGTAAACACTTCTGAAATGCCAGCCGTTCGAAGCATCGCATCTATCATGGCGGACTTCGAAGCCATTTTAAGAGCCTTATTCAAGTCGCCGTTATCTTGAGTCTCAACGTTTCGAGCGCCAACCCCTTCGCCTATAATGTTACCCGACTGGTTCTCCAAAACACAACGTAGAATGATTTGCGTAATAACGGTTCCGTCCAAAACGGCTTGTTCATACTGTGGTAAGTTTGGGAATCGTGGGATAAGTCCTAGCATCCCAGCTATCTTCTCGGCGCCAGGTTTGAACAATGACGGTTTGGATTGAGCGCCTTTGATTATGATGGAGCCATAATCTCGCCCTTCTACGAGAGCTGACCGTATCCATTCCATAAGTGTTTTTCGATTGTCGCGTCGGCGATTTAATCCTGCCTTAAAAATTGCAGGTGCCGCGTCCATGGGATTAACGACGATGGCATGAGCCTCAATCGTTTCAACCATAGCATGATTATTCAGCGTTGCTGTTTCCATAAATTATTCCTTTTGTTTTTTAGTGGATTTGTAGGTTGGTTGGCTAAAGGTAGCCCGAATCGGTAAAACTCAAGTACTCGCCGCCACCGATAATAATATGGTCCAATAAGCGGGCGTCTATCGTTTCAACGGCATGCTTAATTTTAGCCGTAATAGCCCTATCTTGTGAAGACGCTTTGATTGTACCTGAGGGATGATTATGGCTGATAATTATAGCCACTGCTTTATGCTTCAGAATTGATACTATAACCTCTCGCGGGTATACCGCTGCAGATGCAATACTCCCTGTAAACAAGATTTCCGTAGCGATTATTTGATTCTGCCCGTTCAAGAATGCCACTACGAATAGTTCCTTATCGATGGCCGCTTGAGTGTAGTATCCACGAAAATGATCTGCGGCTTGTTTCGAGGACGCAATCGCTTCTCCCGCTGGTGTTGTAAATCGTTTTATATACTCCTCCATGATGACGTTATTGCTCAAGTTGCTTAAGTTCATTGTGCAAACTCCTTCGACAGGGCATAACTAAACTTATCGGGGCGTGTGATGACTTCCACTCCGTCAACAATCTCACCCGTTTTTGTCAAATATTGACGTAGGGCAGTTCTGTCGATGGCTTTCTTCTCTGGTACGATGCGTACGAAACGTATATCTTTGAGAACGACCTCTTCATCTGTTATTACAATCTCCTCCTGCTGCTTACGGATTTTGAGCGTACCGTATACGAGTTTCTTTGTAGCTTGGGATTGCTTAAACATCCAGTTTTCCATCAGCATGATGTAATGATGTTTCTTTTTGTCAATAGCCTCAGTCTCTGATAGGAGCCATTGATTGATACGCTCGACTTGAGTTTGGGCACTCTCTGCATTGACAGCTATGATACAATCGAGTACAGCGACTTTCGATAGGTAATAGTCAATGTCGGCTTGCGTCACGTTACTGGGTAAACTGGCGAGGGTTGTAAAGTTCTCGTCCTCCAAAAACGTTTCATACGAAATGTTTACGGCTTCCATATCGGGTTCCTTTCTTGAACATTTGTGAGTATGGCATGAAGCGCGATATGCTTCTCCATGATTTTATTCGGTGGGCTTGATTTTAAAGCTTCGGTAACGGCATTGTAAAAACTCCAAACGTTCCTGTCGTCGAAATCTTCATGCGAAGGTTGAAGCCACTCTTTCTTTACGATTGGGATTTGGCGTGGTGTTAGTACTCCATTACCATACAGATATCCAATCATTCGATAGGCTTCGTCATCGACAAGGTGCTGCCCCTGCATGACTTCGGCATCTTCAACTATTCGGTGAAAGTTATGGCGACTTCTGTAAATCGACGTAATCGCCATCTCCTCCAAGTCATTCCACACATTGGTTGTGTGTTTCCTCATAATGGCAATATCGCCTGTCAACGCGAGGTTATCGCAGACAAAGACACTGGCACCTACGGCAATGCCGACGCTCATACTTTTGTCGTAGCTATTTCGAAAACCGATGGATAGCCCCAGTGAGTCAGAGCCATTTCGATAGGTGTGCACGCCAAACATTTGCGCTCCATCTCGTGCTAAACCAAATTGAGACTTCTCAAGCACGTAGCCCGTGAGTAGTGTGGCGGAGACCTCTGCTAGATTGGTCGCCAAATCGTAATGATTGACGGGCTTGTAGGTTTGAGTCTCCTCGGGTAACGGAATTGCCCGTAGGTCATTGAGGCTGGCAACTTTTCCACCAGCATGTAATAATAGTTCTTGAGTCATGATAGACTCCTTTCATTTGTTATGTGTTAAATTGTTGGTTGATTGATTATTAGGTGTTGTTCTAAATAAAAAAGAGTCTGACAAGCTCACAACTTGACAGACTCTCCAGAATCTGAAGCTCCACCACACGTATTGATGAAGGAGCTCTGATTCTTTGTGTTAAACATCGCTTCCCTAACCAAAGGAGCAGCGTAATGAAGTCCCCAGTGTAAGTCCATTACTCGTTTAACACGTCTATGTGTTTTGATTTGGGTGATGCCACAGCAACACCGTAGCGCAATTTGTCAGGTGGTTAATCCTGGCACTGTTGCTCTACATCCTTTCATTCAGAAATGAATCTAGGACGCGTATGATTTATCCTCTTCGTCAAGAGCTGCATGTACAGCTGGGGAGCCGTCCATACATACTTCTATTGTCCGTATTATTCCGGTATCGCAACCTGCCGGTACGTCTGATAGCGTTGAAGTCCCGCCACAGAGAAGAACAAGCGTAAGTACGCTTATAAATATTCATAGACCCGTCAAATACATGGGGCTGAATTATGGTGTGATGGTCACTGGCAATGGGAGGTGTCTTTATCGATTTTAATCTGACAGTCCTTTGAAAATCAAGTAAGCTGAGGCTTTGTTGTATTCACAGTGTACGAGTTGGCTCGCCTCCCGTATCGTATTTTCCTCACCCGCCCACTCGTCATAGATGATATCGCCAAACATGATGATTAACTCGTCGGGTTCTAGAACCTGCCCAATGAACGCTTGGATGCTTACCTGTATATTAGATTTTGCTTTGATGACAACGACATCGCCGTAAAGTTTTGACATCCGATACTCTACGGAGCGTCTACCGCTTGTATCAAATGAATATTCCGTTTGGCCTAACATGAGCGCACCTCTTTTAACACAAGCATAAGCCTACTCGACTTTTGGATTTTAGATGTGCGCGTCAGCCAGTCTATGCCCTTGAAATCGGCGATTGAAATAATACGATATACTTTATTGTCGTCGAGTGCATCCAGAAAACGTGGATGGGCGATGATACTTGCAACCTGCGACTTTTTCAACAACATACCTGTCTTTAACTCCCGCGTTGAAGCAATGGGTATCGAAACATGCTCCACCAAGCCCATAATCTTCAAATCATCTACATCGAAGACTTTTGCAATCAACGCTTGGCTAAATTCGTTAAGCATACCACTTAACAAAAGCCGTGTGTCTACTCGCTTGTTGAGAGCAATAGCCCATCCTCGAATAACGCGAACGACACTATTGTAATTGAATCCTGGATTATCTTTATTTTTATTCAAGTGCACGGATCGCCACAACTTCTTGGAGTGCGCTATGAACGCAAAAAGGTCCCGTATCGTCTCCTTCGATTGACGTGCTTGGCATGTTGCCCATACACTTCGGCCACGTAGTTTCATCTTATGATAGTCGACGTTTGACGGCTCCATCACTAAACTGAGCAAACTTTGCGCTGATTCATAGTGACGTGGTAGCATAGTTGAAACCCGCGAGAGGGCATCCTGCGCTTGGATATATTCTTTTTCCTCGCGTAGTGCCGTATCGCTGATACCCTTCGATAGGACCGTTTTCAAATGGGCAGAGATTGAATCAATCGTATCGTGGATATTTTCAAACAGCCAGGCCTCCGAGCCCTTCGGTAGTTTGGCGAGCAACCATGAATAGCCATTAAACTTATCCGCGCCACTGTTCTTCTTCTGTGCTGAGATACTACGTTGGATTGCTTCTGTAAGCACAAGCCGTAGTTCCCACGTCATGAGTGATGCATCTTGGCGTATGATACGCCTTGCGAGTTTGTCATAGATACCAATACGGTTACTAAATAAACGTATCCGCTCAGTTGCCAGACGTATGGCTTCTCCTCCCGACGTTAAAGGTTCATCGGGTAACGACTTGAACTGAGTCGTATCCTCCCAGCGAATCTTTGTCCAATGCACCGCCTGTGCTAACAGCTCTTTTGAAGCAGATAGGGTAATACCATCTCCGTCATTGTCGCGCCCGGCCCACTGAATCCAGAATCGTTCGACCCACGCCATGTTGGTCTCCCCGACGTTCAGTAGTATGAGATGATGTTCGATACCAGGATCGTGAATGAACTCTACGCGCACTTTCTTAATATTCGTGTGTATGGGCAAGGCTGGCGAGAACAAAAGGACCATTTCCGCGATTTCATTCCTTACCTTTGCACTACGAATGATAAACTGTACACCTTTGTCTGTCGTGCTCACTCCGACTTTACCCGCGAAACCATTTACATCGCACTTGCGAAAGACTCGGCCAGCATTCGACACGAGTTCTTCATTTAGCTGTTTGATGTACGCAGGAAATCCCGTACTCGCTTTGATAAACGTTTCAGGTGAAGGAAGCCGGGCATGTGTCGGTAGAGTCATCCCCGCATAATCAGTTATTTGCCGATTAATTGTAGCGGACCAAGGCACCTGTTCGTAAGCGTCCATGACAGAAGCGCGTGAACTGATTGTCGCGCCATTTACACCCCATGGGCGTTTCAATCCGCCGTACCATCCAACAGGTTGCTTTGCCAGACTCTCAGATTGTACCGTACCTTTAAAGAAGCTCCCATCTTCAAACCAAATTGTGGCCTGAAGTGCCTGGACACCAATCCCGAACTCATCTTTGATTCGACGAAACGTATCATCGGACATCACCGCTACACCTAAATCAAATACAGAGTCTGTATAGATTTCTTCCTTCAGCAACGACAATCCGTTTAAAGATTCTAGCATAATCCCTTGACGCTTCAGCCCCACGGCTAAGGTCGTACGGTCTTGAGGCAAGGTCGTTAGCCACGGCTCAATCTCACTGGGCAATGGCACTGTTGCTGGCCAGTAGAAACTCTTATTGTAGCCCTCACATAGCAGCTGATAGTCTCGGTCATGCCACTTAAGATTCAACGGCGAATGGCGCACACGCTCCATGGAGACGCCATCGATTTCGTAGCGTTCCACTGGCGTATCCTGCCAGAACATCGACAGCAATTCAGGGAAGAGTAAGGGGCGGCTATAGATTGCCATGACGCCATCAACGTCTTGGAGATGGGGACTGGGTACAATCTCACCATTATACATCACGGGCGCATCACTGATGATATTTTGCTGGTAGACGACGGCTTTAAATGCCTCCCCTGCCGTGATGCTCAAATCGTCGGTGTTATCCGTATAGGCATAAGCTGTGAGACGTTCAGCCAGTCGAGTAGAGCCGCAAGATACGGCCAAGGACTTGACGTCTTCCTTTCCTGAAACGCCTGATTCAACATCGTGTTGAATAGTCATGAGTTGCTTTGCGAGAGGGACTCGCCTTATTGATGTGTTAGACATAAGAATGTCTCCTATTTAGTCCAGTATTGGCGGGTACTGGTTGCCCGTATTTTCTATTAATAATGTGGATGATAAGATATTCGAAGCACGTCATACACCCGCTCCAATGGAAAGGGGTGGGGGCTCGAAACGTTGCGTAACGTAATCTATATTCATACTAGGTTACTCTGTAGGCAATGAAGATTTGAAGGCGTCCAGAGGTTTTGATATCTACGTAATATGATTATGAGGTGAAGAGGTGTGTACCGCGCACTACGAGTGTAAACCTGAGACGGCAAGCAATCAAAGTATTCATAGCGCTTTAATTCAAACCCAGAAGTATTGATGGCGCAGAACCGCCGTCTATAAGGATAATGACATTTGATATGAAATGATGGCAGCTTGTAGGATGCCCAGATAAGGCAAGCGAGCATTGGAGAACGGATTGAGGTGTAGAGCGCGGCTCATATAGAGGAAAGCGCCTGTGGGAGCTTGGATAGCGTGCTATGACGTGGACAGAGGGAGTCAGTTAACAGGAAATAGCTACGCACACGCTGCATGACTGAGGTCAGCTAAGTGGAATGGAATTGGCGCGCTGCTACACAAAATAGCGCTGGAACAGGCACGTTCTACACAACGAAGATGTTTAAAGCATCACGAGGCAAGACAGCGCACGCCGCCGACAACTCTCAATTTGTCAGGAGACGCGACCAAGGGTCGGCGAGGCAGTTAATAACAGCATGGGCTGCACGCTGTTCAGGGCAAACGGCATCTCACGGCCGCAAAGCCCAAACGACGCCACGGCAAGCGAGCATTGGAGAACGGATTGAGGTGTAGAGCGCGGCTCATATAGAGGAAAGCGCCTGTGGGAGCTTGGATAGCGTGCTATGACGACGACAGAGGCCCGCTAAGTGGAAGTGGTCAAAGTACACACCCTTTACCGCCCACCCATGTGCCCCAACCGTCCCCCATGTGCCCAACCGTCCCCCATGTGCCCAACCGACCCCATGTGCCCAAACGACCCCCCGAGAGACCGACCACGCCCGCCAGCCAACTTCCGCATGCACAAGGTAGATGCTGCAACCTGCTGTTGCACAAGAGTAGGTTGGGGGATTCGCCACAAGGAGTAAAGGGGCAATATCTCAGCCGAAAAATACGCCCTATGCTTATATAAATAATGGCACTTATGACATACTCAACAAACCGAATGTAATCATATCAATACGTCTCATTTGCTGGGACAAAATTAACCGATAAAATAGTCATGACACACCATCCGTACAGGAGGTGTGACATGCAATCACCAGTATACGACCAAATTTGTGAGTACATTAAAACTAAACACAAAAAACGACATAGGGGCGCTGTGTTCCTAATTTTCAGTGAGTTATTACAAGGCAACGAGTTGGGGCGAGATTATTTAGTTTCGAAGCAAAACCCTCATACTAAAAACAAAATAGAACATTCAACCATGGAAATATTGTTAAAGAAACTAGTTGACGATAATCTTATAGTAATCGATAAATATTGTAATCGCTTTTTACACATCGCCAATCATTTCACACTTACTGAAAATGGGCATGCGTTTGTCACCTCTTCTAAGATAGCATATAAGAATTATTCTGACTTTCAATATAGGCGTAATGGCATAACAAGCGGTCACTTAATTCAAAAACTGCAAAACACATCACACGCTTCTTTTTGTGATGATTGGAAAACTAAATTGCCTGATTCGCAGGAAACGAATCGGTTCTTGGACGGACTTACGCTACTGGAATCGCGGGAAGTTGTTTTTCAAAGATTTGAGGCATTAATGCATCCAAAAATGGCTCAAGCTCTTTACATAACACGCAGCATTCCTAGTGAGACCCAGTTTAACATTGTCTATCGTCCCCTTAAATCAGGAAGACTTCAAAGTAGGCCACACACATATATTGGTAAAGAGCTCGTGCAATTCATACGGCCGGCTGAAGACCAACACTTACAAAACGGCATGCTGTTCTCACTGGATTACAGCTCCCAAGAGCTGAGGATTCTTGCTAACATGCTCCCTTCCGATTCACCAATTGCACAATGGGCAAAAGAACCCAATAATAGTTTTGCCGAATTACTTGACATCTATAATATTACTATACCAGTCCGTTTGTGGAAAGCATTCATGTATGCATTTTTGTATGGATCAGAGGGGTATGCACTTGCTAATCAGTTAAATTATTCAGAGGTGTTAGAAATGGGCTTTGATTCCAGTATAAAAGCCAGCAAATCAATTGTAGCAAACTTTATCGAAAAAGTACCTGAAGTTGTAAGCTTGCGCCAGCAGTTTGCTCATGACTTTATGAATACGAAAACTATAGTAGCCCCTGGAGGTTTTACGCGGATAGCTGATGGGGGTGAGTTAAAAAAAGATGGCACTATAAAAAAGAACAAATCACTTACAATTCCTCTGAGTCATATTATTCAAGGAACTGGAGCCTACATTGCACGTACTTTAATTTCACGCTCCCCTAGTCTAAAATGCTCCCGTCTATTTTTGCCTATTCATGATGGATTTGTGTTTTATTGTAAAAAAGAGGATTACGCTGCTGCGCTTGCTGAGGCCAGTACTCTTTTAACAGACGTCGCCCGTGAGATTGTACCTAATGTTGCCATGCCGAATAAGCTAGAATGGGTAAGGGGTCAGGAAGTATGACAGCGCCAGAATCCTTAATGCCTATGCAAACTTTTCTAAATCGTTGAATTTTCATCATAAAAGTATTACTTATGGTTATTCTTTTCCGTATTAAAACCTTTTTTAAAAAAGGTTTTACACGATGCGAGATATCGCAGCTTAGCCTTTTTTAATTGCTTTTGCAATACGTTCCACATGTATCACGACAACGCATTTCTCTGTCCCTACAACATATTTTAGAGCCAATTCCATATTTGCTAACGCTATAAGATACTCAGATTGTAAATTAATAAACCCAGTGATAATTTCAGGTCCAGCAATCTCTACTTTTCGATTTGGTGTGATTGCCAATACTGAAACAGCTGTTGACAATTCTCTAAAATATTGGCTGTAGGCAATTATGGTTGTATAACCTCTTTCAGCATAAATAGAGAGTAAATCTGGCTCATTCGTAATAGCAACATTTTTCCTCTGCTTTTTCGCAAAGTTTGCAAATTGAAACATATGCTGCTGTGCCTTTTTCATTTGTATTAAAAACTTCATATGCTGAGTTTTGAAATTCAGAGATTTGCTCCAATACGTCTTTCCAATTCGTATAAATTCCAGGTGTTTTTTGCAGTTGTTACTGCGTAATATGTTACTTTTTCTGACATCTTTTAAGGCCTTCCTTATCGCCCATCCCGAGTTTTCTAATCTGGGATGGGCTAATTATAGTTGAATTACATTACTTCGCTCATCTCTGTATACTGATTTCCAAGTTCATCATCCTCGTCTTTAGAAGGATCATCAAATAATTTGTCTATCGGGTTAGCCTGACGGGAATATTGACTTGAGTCATCATCTACTTGGTCTTGCGCCGAGCCCCAGCCCTCATCGTCAAAGTCGGAATCGGCGATGGGGTCAGCTTCAGGCTTCGATACCTGAGGTCGATTAACCAAATGTGTACTTACTATTTTTCGTCTTGGAATCAGCTCAATAAAAATATAAGGGCCAAGAACATTCTTGATAATTTTAAAATTATCTATCACACGGATTTGATCAGCATCAATCAATCTTGGTATGATATGCTCGTTGAATAGTATCTTTGTTTTTGCCAGTGCCTCTTCTATAGTAATCTTTAAGTCACAATGCATTACCTCAACCACCTCAGAACTGGAAGGTAATTTTTCGCTATCATTGAAACTGGCTTTATTTCCCTCAATTCTATTCGAGTTCTGGGTAAGGCCCATTTTTTCCTTCAGCTTTTTTAACATTTTTACCTCAGAAAGTTCAGTGTCATATACGATTTCAATAAGGGTGTCGCGTTCGTGTTCGTCTTCAATTTTACTTATCTTATCCGCAGTAATTGACAGTCGTGCAAATCGAGAAAATGGAACCTGATTGAGAGAGTGCGTCTTATCCTTTTCTACCTTCGATAAAATACCTGGAGTAAGTTTTTCCAAAGCTCGAGCTGCCACTAAAAAGGAGTATACCTTATTAGGTTTTTCATTGAGTATTTTTTCACTATACTCTTTAAAGTTTTTTACCTGCAATTGATCTACAAATACGGCTTTCTTCCCGTAATATTGTGAATATTTACTAAGCTGGTGTAACGCGTACATCAATCGATAGCTAACTCTTCCAATTTCAGAGATGGACGTTCGAACTAGGTCATCTATCTTTTTCAATTTTTCAACATTTAAGCTTGAGACTGAATCAATAATTGAAGCATCTTCAGTGCTCGCAAGGTCAAACTCAATCGAATTGTTCGCTTGTAATAAGCACCCACGTAATTTAAAATCAGCCCATACAGGAACATCTATCTCATTACACATACGAACTACGTCTAATCCACGATTAATTATTTCGCTATCTATAGAATCCACCCCTGCTTCAAATTTGAGAAGCACTTGGTTACCTATATTCAATACGTCATTATCATTGACATCTTGATTCAAATCTACTATTTGAATTGCAGGTAAGTCTTGTTCGAGATTGATTGCCAATCTATCTCGAATGCCTACGATATTAACATCATAATGCAGCCATACTTGAAGTTTAAATGGTTGATACCACTTGAGTTCGTTATTAAAACGATCGAGAATCGTAACAGGAAGTATTAATATATGATTCACATTCGTGCGGGACAGCTTATAGATTAGTTTCAGCAAACCGACGCTGCAGCTTGCACTATCTTCAATCCATACAAAATAAATCCCTTTGATGGCTTGCATAAGCTTCGGGTAAGAATCTTGGGGATTTACTAATGTGGACTCCAAATCATAGTCTTTCAAGTCAATTTTGTTGATTTTTGACAAATCTAAGATTTTGGGTTTCGTCACAAAAGGACTACTGTTGATATCCTGTTTTACGAGTGAGGTTGTGGTTGGTGTTTCAATTGTAGCGTTATTTTCCATGTTTACTCCTTCTAATTTTGGCTTTATTACGTTTGTTGTCCATGGACTTTGATGTCTACGATGCCCAGCTCCGTCCTTGGCTTCTCTTGCTCCAACTCGGTGGCTGGATTCGACTTTTTCTTGTTTTTGGTTTTTATTTAGTTTCATTACTCTCCTTTCGAGTGAGTTACTATTATGTTTGTAGTGAACTATACAGGAAAAAGTGGTATGGGTAAAGCATGGGTTGTGATGCCGTCATGTAGTATTTTTGGATATAGAAATTGAGTATGAAAATGGTTAACTATTGTTATTATTAGAATTATCACATAATATGATGCTTTTTCGTAATTAATTTACGAAATGCAATCAATTTATATGCAGATGCATACAACAACCGAAAACACGGTTTATACCGATGTCCTTTTTTAAGTTTTTATAATTACGGACTAACTAAAATAGAGGAGATAGAGTTACTGACGGTATTGAGTTGCAACAATAAAATGGACATAACGAGAAGCTATGCTGCATCATTTTTTGATTTCAGTTCAAATTGTTCGGGTGATAAATATCCTAGATAAGAATGTTTCCTCACTCGGTTATAAAATACTTCCATCATGGTAGGCCAACTCTGTTTTAATGATTTTGATAAAACTTTCGGCAACAACAGAATTATAAAAGTTACTTATTTATACTGGCTTTGATGGTTCCATCATATTTGCCCTCAGTACGATCTAGCCAGTCATAATATCCGCTCCGACTTACCTGTAATGCGCTACACATTCTCTCGACCCTAAATGTGGAACGATAACTATGAATAAATTCATACTTCATCTGGGGTCCTTTGAGAAAATGC
>CALBFA010000095.1 GCA_937888365.1 uncultured Fidelibacterota bacterium
ATACCTTTGGAAGTCTTAAACAGAGACCCAGTTATTTTGACACTCCCAAAGTTTTGATTTAGTCATCGAATATGTAATTTTATGCGCCATTGACCCGAAACGAACCAATGAATTTGTGTCAGTCGTTCATTCAATCTTAAAACCTGCGAGTCGCCTCGTAAGCCTGCTTTTCCCTATTGAAGATCGACTTGGTGGACCGCCCTTTGCCATAAATGAAAGTCATATACTATCCTTATTTTCAACGAAATTTCAGTGTATTCATAACAAGGTGCATGATGCAACAATTCGACCTCGAAAAGGGCGAGAAAAGCTGTTAATATTTGACAAGATTCATCCTCAGGTTTGAGATAACACGATAGGAAAAGGAGCGATAAAATGGAGTGGGTACTAAACTTTCGAAGCGATTTGGCAACTATCATTTTCAAAGGGTTTACAGCCTTAGGTGATGAACCCTTTATTCTCGTATTTTTGCCAGCATTGTACTGGTGGTCATCGGGAAAAGAAAAGATGTCTCGATTGGGCATCATCGTTCTTTTTACGATTATTTTAAATGGTTTTCTAAAAGGTATATTTCAAGTCCCAAGACCCGAAATTATTCCATGGTTGGTGCAGGCTGATGGTTATAGTTTCCCCAGTGGTCATGCGCAATCCTCAACGGTGCTTTGGGGATACTTAGCCCTCATAAGTCGAAAACCTATTATGGTTTGGATTTCGGGCATTTTGATAATGGGCATTGCATTGAGTCGAGTCTATTTAGGTGTCCACACACCCCTTGATATTTCCATGGGAATTGTAATCGGCACGGCAACAATTGCAGGCTACGAATTCCTCCGTAATATTAAAATTGCTGGGTGGACGGCTTTAGGCTCGATGCGTCAATCAATTGTCATCGCCGTTATTTTATTAGGTGTGTTTATGGTGGCACCAGAAATTGATGAAACCATGATAAAAGGCGGCGGAACGTTTATTGGCTTTTTGTTGGGTATAAGCTTTATCAAAGAGAAATTCACTCACTTATTTGAAGAGAAGAAAATACCGATACTTAAGAATATCATATTTTTGATTATTGGTTTAGTCGTTGTTATTGCTATAAAAATAGGCGTGAAAATGGGATTTCATGCTGTTGGATATGAGACGGAATTTGCAAATTTTATCCGATACAGTTTAATTGGTATTTGGGTAAGTTTTGGATTACCTCAATTGCGAGAAGTAATAAAATTCTAGTTTTATAACAATCCAAGCAATAGGGAAATTACACAGGCATCTTTTTTTTAAAAAGGCATGATGTAACGATTTCGTTCCAACGCTTGATTCATCGAAAACGATGCCCCAAAACACAAGATGTTATTAGGAAAAGCGTAAGCCGCGGGCTAGTTTGCGCGCCCATGCATAGAGAATCCGCATACAAAAAACTTACCTATAACACGTGCAAAATTAATTATTTCAGGAGACAAAAATGAGAAAAGGGTATATCGTTACGTTCATGCTTTTAGTGAGCGTTATGGCTTATGGACAATTATTTATTAATGAAATTGATTATGACCAAGTCGGTACTGACGCAACAGAATTTATTGAAATTGCCGGGCCTGCTGGCACTTATAATTCAGTAAATGTTGAACTTGTTAATGGTAATAATGGCGGTTCGGTAGTTTATCTCACAGCCGACTTAGGGAATATTACACTTACCGATGAAAGTAACGGTTATGGGTTTTATGTGGTTGGTGCTTCTACGGTTGCAAATGTTGATTTAACTCCCAGTGCGTGGCCAACGACTAATATTATTCAAAATGGTGCGCCAGACGCTGTTGTGTTAAAAATTAATGGCGCTATTGTTGACGCTGTTTCCTATGAAGGTGAAATGATAGATGCTGACGGGAATGCCATGGAAAGTATTGAGGGTGATTTTGCTGGAGCCGATTCTTCAGCCAATCGTTTAGGACTGAATGGTTCACCTTGGTTGTATGGCCCTTTTTCACCCGGTGCTGTAAATATCGGCCAAACCTTTGACCCTACGGCTAATTTTAATCCAACTGCCAATGCAGGCGTAGATCAATCTGTTGAAAGTGGTGCAACCGTCACATTGGACGGCACAGGAAGTGTCGATTCTGATGGAACGATTGAAGCCTATCTTTGGACCCAAGTTTCGGGATCTACTGTAACGCTTAGCAATGCAAACACGGCCACCGCTACTTTTGTAGTCCCAACTGTGACAGAAACGACGAGTTGGGTATTTTCTTTAACCGTTACGGATAATGATGGCGCAACGGGTGTTGACGAAGTTACCATTACTGTCGCAATCAGCGCTGATATGACCATTGCCGTCGCAAGGACTCAAACGATTGGAACATTGGTAACCGTTACCGGTGTGGTTAATAGTGTCAATTTTTCAAGCAGTGGCACAGAACATACTTTTGAAGATGCGACGGCAGGAATTGATCTTTATTTTTCAGGTGCCGTTATTGCACTTGAACTCGGAGACGAAATTACCGTTACAGGCGTCATCGATGATTATAGTGGGAAGTTGGAAGTTATGCCAAGTGCTGAATCTGATATTGTTGTAAATAGCAGCGGCAATGTAATTGAACCGCAAGTTATCACGGCTCACGAACTCGCCAATAATGGTGAGAACTATGAAAGCGAGCTGATCCGCATAAACAATGTTTCAAATGTCGGTACGGGAGATGGCTGGCCAGCTGCTGGTGTAAATGCAAATTTAAATATTACGGACAATGGTACCGATATTACAGTGATGCGTATTGATAAGGAAACTGAGGTTGATGGTTCTACGGAACCCATTTGGCCCGTTGATGTTGTGGGTGTTGTATCAGAATTTAGTGGCACCTATCAGTTAATGCCTCGTTTACTTGCTGATTTCCTCACAGATCTTGTGGTCCCAACATTTGAGAATGGAGTATTTTCGCCAGGATTTGTGACATCATCAAATGAAATTGAAGTGAGCATCGACATTGTTCCAGGTGATGAAACACAAACAATCGCTTCAGCAAATATTATGTATGGAACCGATGGTACCATGCTAAATGAAAGTGAGATGTGGCTGGACAATGGCACGACTTGGATGGGCATTATTCCCGCTCAAGCAGCAAACTCATTTTTAGAGTATGAAATTGTCGTTGTAACAAACGATAATAGTAGCTACTCATCTTATACTTATCAAATCGCCATCGCTTCTGCAACGACGACTGAGATTGCGAGTATTCAGGCTAATCCAGTTGTGGGTGATGTTGTCACCATCGAAGGTGTCATCACTGTAGGATCTGGCTTGCTGCAAACAGGTTTGACCAACGCATACATCCAAGATGCCTCAGGACACGGGATTAATCTTTTTGACTATGACGAAGTTCAGTTGACACGAGGTGACCGTATTAGAGCCGTTGGTATGATTGAAGTTTACGGAACAACGGTCGAAGTTAAAGACTTCTCCTATCAGACAATTTCTGTTGGGAACGATTTACCAGCCGCCGTCATCCAAACAATTCCTGAAGCCAATCAAGCACTCTACGAAGGAACGCTCGTTTCAGTGACCGGTGAAATTACGGATACATATTCCGCTGGTGGTGGTCAAAATGTCATTATTAGTGACGGATCAGAAACGGCAACCATTCGCATTTGGGAGAGTACAGGTGTTGACGTTACGAATTTGACAATCGGCACAAGTTGGTCATTTACGGGAATCGGTAGTTCATATAACGGTGCGTTTCAAATGCTCGTTGCCTATGATGGAGATATCGAAAATAGCGATGCTATTAACGCATTAGGTTCAACCCCTGAAAGATTTGCCCTCAATGCAGCGTATCCAAACCCATTCAATCCAATGACGACTTTTTCATGGACATTGAATGAATCGACAGATATGACGATTCGTGTTGTTGACATTGCAGGACGTGAAGTTGCTCTGTTAGCAAATCAAAGAGCCGAAGCAGGTTCGTATTCCATGACATGGAATGCATCTGCTCTCAGTTCGGGTATTTATTTCATTCAACTTTCGACACCTTCTCAATCTGAAATTCAAAAGGTCATGCTTGTTAAATAAATTATGCAAAACTCAAAAAAGGCGCTCCAACACAGAGCGCCTTTTCTGTCTATAAGAGTATGAAGATTATGATAATGCTTAACAAATTGCGCTTGTCATGCTGTTGAAAATCCCGACCCAGGTGTCTGGGAGCTTGTCGAAGCAAGCATTTCAACAATTTTTACATACTACACACCGCGCTTTTCGAAACGTCGGTTCAACTCCCCTCTATATATTTTCATTTGAAACAGGAGTGAAATAATGAAGAAACTTTTTATACAATCGGCACTATTCCTGCTTTTGCCACTCTTGGTTTTGGCAACGAATCATCTTACAATCAGTGAGATTGTGCTTCAACCCTCTGCCGGCGAATATGTCCGTATCACAAATTCGACTGACGCCACTGTAAATTTAGGCAATTATTATCTGAGTGATGCCACAGATAAAACAGCTGGGAAATATTATTATAATATTACGACAGGCGCTGACTATTGGTCAGGAGCTTCAACTGATTTTATTGCGCGTTTTCCTGACATGAATTTAGCAACAGGAGCATCATTAATATTAGGGCTAGGAAGAGTGTCGGATTATTTCGATACCTATGGCGCAAATCCTGATTTAGCACTGAAAGAAACAATGCTAAACGCAGTGGATGGCGTTACCACAATTGGTTCTTCACCCAACGTAAAACTCGACAATACGGCTGAAGGATTGATTCTCTTTAAATGGGATGGCACCGCTTCGACGGTTCAAGATGTTGAATACCTGATTTGGGGCACCGATAGTACAACAGCTTCTGCTTATATGATTGACAAAACGGGCGTTTCAAGCTATCTCGCCGATACACCTGTCGCCGCTCAATCTTATATGGAAACTCATTTAGATGGCTATAAACTCGTTCGGAATAGCGACGAAGGTACGGAAACGACATCAAACGGAAATGGTATTTCGGGTCATGACGAAACCAGCGAAAATCTAGCGGATACCTGGTCCATGGTTGATTTAACCATCGCCAAACCAGAAATCACCAATATGGCAATTTCGCCCAATAATCCTGAAACGGGTGAAATCCTCACGGTAAGTGCTGACGTTACAGATGTCGACGGTCTAAGCTCTGTTACATTGACCTATACGTTTCCATCCGCAACAGGCACTCCAACAGATGTTGAAATGACGAATTCATCCAGTGATACCTATACCGTCACAATTCCAGCCATCAATTCGGTTGGGACTTTAGCTTGCTACATTACGGCTATTAATACGAATGATTTAAGACGCGTAAGCCAGCTTTTTGGTGCTGATATTGTCGAACCTTTACCACCCCTAACCATCGAAACCATTCGCGGAAACATGGACATTTACTTAGGTCAAGTTGTTGAACTCAATGCAGTCGTCAGTGTGGGCTCGGGAATTTTAAGAGTCGATCGCACGGACATGTATATTCAAGATAATTCAGGATTTGGAATCAATCTAAGCCAGACCGGTTTATTAAATCCAGCCCTTGTACAAGGCGATTCAATATCTATTACAGCAACAGTGGGCGAATATAATGGAGCCATTCAATTACAGGATTTTGTGTATGACGTATTGGCTACAAACCGACCTATCCCAAATATTGCTGAAATATCCACGGCGGATTTAAATACGCTCCTCTTTGAAGCACGATTCGTTAAAATTTCAGGTCAAGTTTCAAGTCGCGCTGACAATATAGGTGGCGGATCAAATATCGTTGTCGAAGATGGTTTTGGTCAAGTGACACTTCGTGTTTGGGACACTGCCAATATTTGGGCTGATGCAACAGCGGACTCCCTTTTACAAATCGGTAATCTTGTAGATGTCTGGGGAATTGCGGCGCAATACAATGGTGAAGGTCAAATGAATCTCGCCTACGGCTCTGATGTTCAAGCACATCCAGAAGGTATTGACGGCACGGGTACAACGGTACTAACAGTGGCTCCTTACGCTTTCGATCCATTACGTGGCGAGAAAATTAAATATAGTATTTCGTTCCCAGAAAATGCACACATTACCGTTCGAATATTTGATTTGTCCGGCCGTATCATTACGACACTTTTTGATGGATATCGTAGCCTCGCACTTGAAATTGATAACCTGTGGGATGGTCGTACGGAAACCTACGCTATCGTTGTGCCTGGAACATATATTATGCATCTCGAAACTGTCAATCGGAGAACGGGTGAAACGCTACAAGACATGGCTCCTGTGGTTATTGCTACAGCTGTGAACTAAATTATAAATGTTTCACGCAAAGAAGCCAAGGCGCGAAGAATAAATGATAGAATTACAACTTTCACAAAATTGTAAAAAATACTCAATTCCCCTCTTGGGAGGGGCAAGGAGCAGGTTTATTCTAAACAGTACGATTGCAATTATAACAGATTTTTTAGATTGGGCTAAAGCCCAGCCAAAATTTTTAAAGTTTTATCCCAGCCCTAAAGGGCAGGGTAAGTCTAATCTTTGTGGACTTGATTTTTATATGCCTACCATAATTCATAACTCATAATTTTTATAAAGGCTTAAGTATGATAAATAATTCTAAAACACACATGACAAGATGGCTTCCATTACTCTGGATGTTGCTCTTTTCGACAAGTGCCTTTTCACAAGTCACATCATCGAACCAAACACCCACGGCTCGCACGACAGCATTAAGTGCAAGTAATATTGCTATGGGCGGATCGGCTGAACTCTTACTAACGAATCCAGCTTTATTGGCCGAATTCGAAGGTTTTGGCGCATTTACAGGATATCAAAACCTATTTGCACAAAACTATATTCAATATTCTGTTGCAGGATTATCCCTGGAATCGGGTGAATCTGCAGGTAATTTTGGACTGTCAATGAGCTCTCTCAAAACGTCTAATGGTCGTTCAAGTCTTGCGGACGAAACCGTCATCGGCTTTCATCATGGTATATACATTATGAAAGACAGATTGTCGTCACTCGCTTTAGGAACGACGATTAATTATCTCCAATTATCCTATGGGAAAAGTGCGGGTCCATCCGGTGATGGCTCAGACGGAATGTCTCTCGGTACGACAAGTAAAATTGGTGTAGACGTTGGCTTGCTAGCAACCCTTGGCAAAAAACATCGCGCCGCTGTCATCGTTAAAAATATCAATGGCCCAACAATTGGAACAGGTGGAAAAATAGCCGCTTTACCTCAGGTTTTAGTCGGTGGATTTGCGTACACACCTGTTGAAGAAGTCGTCACGACATTTTCGTTGAATTTTTCGTCAGGTCACCCCGTTGAATTTCATGGCGGTCTCGAATATAAATTGAGTCCCCATTATAGCATTTTAACCGGCATGCAATCGCAACCCAATAGACTTTCAGCAGGGATGAAAATCGACGCAAAAGGCATCAATATAGAATATGGTGTTATTACGCACCCTGTTTTACCTCTAACACATGTAATCACTTTGAGTCTTCATTTAAAAGGCCAAAACAAGTAAGGAGTAATCGATGAACAAAAACTTCATTCGATTGGGAATATTACTTGTTGTGGCAAGCCAGATGGCTTTTGCTCAGGTTTTAGATATCAATAATGCGGATGTTACAAGCATTATGAGCCTTGATGCCAGAGAAGACGTCAAACTTGCTTTAATGGATTATATAGAAAATATCGGCTCGTTTGAGACCTTTTATGATATTTCGTCATTAGAAGAAGTGTCAGCGGAAGATTTACTACAATTGAAGTTACAGATTTCTATTTATCCAAAACGCAGCAAAAATAATTCTCGACTAGAAGACAATTATCGCAAAGTCGAACAATGGACATCCCAAGAAGGTGCCAGCGAAGGGCTTATAGAGCTTTGGCTGGATCGTTTAGCCGAACCAATCAATATTAATACCGCCTCGTATGAAGATATAGTCGCATTCCAAAATGTTACACCTGTTGATGCGGCGGCTATTTTGAAACTACGCAAACAAATGAAGACATTCCGCTATCAACGCGCCCTTCGAAATGCGCCGGGATTATCCTATTATGGATACCGCAATCTTCGGGATTTCATCCGTTTCGATGACGACCCAAAAGGTCAATGGCACATGTGGTACACAACGGTATTGAAAACAATTCCATCCACAAATGCAACGGACGAGACAGCCTCAAGCTCAATCGTCAATAATTATCCACCGGATTTATTACATAAGCTGAGTTTTTCAAATTCACGCCATTGGAAAGTTGGGATGGTGTATAATCGTCAACTTGGTCAAGAAACGGGTACTTTTAACGGTACCACCATTCCTGAAGTGAAAGCCGCATTGACATTATCAGATTTTGATTTTGGCCCCCTTCAGGTCGATCGGATTATTTTAGGAAGTTTTAATGTGACCTTTGGGCAAGGGGTCGTGATGGAAAATACAGACTTTCGTTCACCGCGTCGTTCGGGTTACGGTTGGCAAAAACGTGTTCCTGGCATTTTCACAGATTTATCGCGATCTCAAGAATACGCATTCAAAGGTCTCGGTGTGCAAGCGCGTCTTTTTGACAAAGTTGTATTTATGGGATTCGCATCGAAAAATGATAGAGACGCCGTGTTAAATATTGATGGCGAGTCATTCACATCTCTCATTAGTCTATATCCGCGACAAAATATGGGACTCTTAGATACCTTACCACAACCGATGATCAATGTTGTTAATGAAGTCACCTATGGCGGCAATCTTCGTTTTGAATTTGGTCCTGGCACTTATGTGGGCGTTTCGTCATACGAAAGCCTCTACGATAAAGAACTTCGCCCGGATGCGCTTTCAACGATTATCGCATCTGACGCGACAGGTACGTATTTTAATAGTATTGGTAATGGTGCAGACAGTGAAATCGAGGCGATGTACGGATCGACTTCAGAGTCTCCACTTTGGGCTGATGCAAAATCGCATCGGCGCGTGATGGGACTCGAATTTAATACGGTGATTCAGAATCTCGCTTTGCAGGGAGAATATGGCATTTTAGATACAGATGGTTCCATTACCAATATTGCCAATGACCCCAAAGCGTTGATTCTTTCTGCCTACTTACAATTTGATAATGTAAATCTCCTCATGCTTTATCGTGATGCGGATTTAGCGTTTGACAATCCCTATCAGCGGAGTTTTTCAAATTATCAACGCTATAAAAGCTCTATTTATGAAGATGAATTCTATTTAAAAGACCCAATCTATGCCCATCTTTATTTATCAGCACCTCAACCACAAGCTGAAAAAGGCGTTTACTTACGATCCCGATATCAACTTCATCGTCGTTTTGTCATAACGACCGATTTTGATACATGGAAACGTGTTGCTGACGGTGCCAATTATCATCGGACAAAAATTCGTTTAGAATATAGGCCAACCTTTAATTATCGCATAACCTTGAGTCATAAATGGCAAAAACGTGCAGAGTTTAATCTCTTTTCACCGACAGGTTATGATAATATCGAAACGATATTGACCTCTCGCATTCGTCTTTCCAAATTTGATCAATTGAGTGTGCAATACACCCATACATCAACATACTTTGACCCAAGAAAACGTCTCGTTATTGATGTTGATGAAGGCGTTAATTATTCATCGGATGTTGGGAATTCTATGAGCCCAAGTGAAGCCTTGAATTTTGCCATCACACATAATGTGAATGAAAGATTACGCATTAAAGCCGCGGTAACAGCTTATAAAGGCTTTATCTGGACATTTGAAGACACGGATTTTCAAGTATTTAACTCATTAGAAGGCAATGTCCGCTACTGGGTTTCGGCGTATAGCCGCCTTGGAAACAATTGGTCCATGCGCATTAAATATTCTCATGATAACGGTTTGCCTACGACGAACTATGCTTTTGGAACGGCTGCCGTTACGACACGAAAATTACAATCAAATATTATCAACTGGTCGGAAAAATCTGATTTTAGATTTCAACTCGATTACGCCTTTTGAGGTTTACTATGAAAAGAATAAAAATGAAAAATCAATCAACAAAATTCATACTTAGTTTAATGATGATGTCCGTGAGCCTGTCACTTCTCGGACAAAGCTACTTCGCCGGTTGGGGGCTGACGCAAAATAATGTGTATGATGCTCGTTCCGCCGCTATGGGACTGTCTCGCACAGCACTTGCCCAAAATGCCTGGAGTGTTGCAGGAAATCCTGCCCTTATCGGAGCATCAGACGGACTCCATTTCGCCGCTTCCATGCTCATAAAAAGTATGAGTGAAACGCGAAGCATTGAAGCCATTGATCAGTTCAATGATGTGGTAACAAAAAATGTTTATGCTGCCAATTCATATTCTCACACAACCATGGCTTTTGCTGTCGATTACGGTTTTAAGCAATTCTCTTTTGCCTATGCTTGGGTCCCGGTTCATGATTTCTCCTACGGATTTTCCGAAGAGATTCGCAATAGTTTGTCATCAAGCTATTACAACAGAGATCCACTTGCTGGCTATCATATATTTGAAATGAATGGACAAGTCTATGCCCATACATTGGGTGCATCCATGAATATAAAAAGCCTCTCCATCGGTTTAAGCATGGCAAAGTATGCCGCGAAAGATATGTCGATTCTAAAATCTGTTTCGGTCCTTTCTACAGACGCCGCTCTTGCATCTGCGACGTCATATTCAGATTTAACATCCTATGAACTTGATAACGCAACCCTCGGAACGAATCTTGGACTCTCTTATAAATTAACACATCATACATCGCTCCATTACGTTTTTGAGAAAATTGGCGATATGAGTTTTTTAAGCGATGGCTTGATTCCATATGCTGATTCTACGAAACATTATCCCGAATATTTCAAACTCGACTCCAGTGCTGTTTATACGATTTCCACACCAGCGACGCATCGCATGGGGATATCATTTTCGCCAGGACAGAAGGAAAAAACAATCGTCAATTTTGAGATGGAGCTTCATAAAGCTCAATCTATTACATATGCCGAAACGATTAATGGTCTAGACGCATTTGATTATGCACTTGAAGACTATGCGGTCTTTCGCGCAGGATTTGAGCATTGGGCATCGCCAACGTTGCCCTTTCGATTAGGCTATAGTTATGAAGAATCACCTATTGATAAAGCATTTTCTATTACCCGTTTTAGCGTAGGTGGAAGCTTGATTGTCGATCAATTTCAGTTTGATCTCGGCGCAAATATGATGAGTGTTGGCTATGAATATCCTGACATTTTCCCTAAAGTCGCCGAAGCGAATAATCCTGGACTTGAGTCTGTAAACGAAAGCAGTACCAATCTTTATTTAACCGTCAATTATCGTTTACCATAGAGGTCGAAAATGAAGCTATTGCACAAGATTAGTTTTATTGGCCTAATTTTTTGGCTGACATCTGCGAGCTATGCACGGGATCCATTGACCCTCCATGTACTTTTTACCAACGATATTCATGGCGCAATCCAAAGCGGACAAGCGTGGTTTATGAATCCCAGTTATCCGCCGGATTTAGGCGGTGGAGCTGCGATGTACCAATATGTAAAGGAAACGCGCGAGCTTGCGGCAAAAAATGGCGAAGCCGTCATTTTGATTGATGCAGGTAACTTTTTCCAAGGCACCAATATTGGGATGGCTGATTCCGGTCGCACAATGATGGACTGGATGAACAAAATGGCATACGATGCCCTCGTTCCTGGGACACAAGATTTTATTATGGGAAGTGAGAATTTGGCTGATTTAGCACGAAAAGCAAATTTCTCCTTCGTGTCAGCAAATCTGACAGGACTTAGTCAAAATATTACACCTTATACCATTGTAGAGCAACAAGGTGTTAAAATCGCTATTGTTGGCCTAACAACAGCTGCTCTAAAAAGCCAGCTTTTACCCTGGAAGACTGAGTCCGTGAACGCCTTATCCGAGGTGGATATTGCTAGAATGACAGTTGAAAAGCTAAAAAGTAAAGGTGTTGAGATTATTATCGGGCTAGGGCATTTAGGTGTTCCTTACAATCGAGATCAAGAATTCGATGATTTTTCGTCGGAATTGCTGCAAGAAGGTGATGAGGCGGAGACATGGAAAGACGGTTTAAATGCTCTGGAATTTGCTCATTTTTTTGATGGCTTTTCCGCCATATTTTCCGGCGGTACCAATGCGGGTTATAACACACCATGGGAAGATCCTTTAACACACACATTGGTTTATCAAGGTTATGGAAATGGCTCAAACATGGGTCACGCTATTTTGAAATTCGATGTTAAAACAGGACAATTGCTCTCTGCTGAAACACCCACCTATCGCGGCAACCTTGTTACGCTGACAGTTGATGACGTCCAACCGGATGATGCGATGAATGAATGGATTAATAAGCGATTCAATGCTTTAAACATCCAAAAATTGCCCAATAAAAATGCCCTGAAAAAGAAGGCGTCTCAAGAAATCACATGGGCGAATGAAGCTCTCGATAAAGATCAATTTCAAGTCCCAAAATATGGCAAAGATGATTACCTCGAAGCCATGACGTGGAATATGGAATGGTTCCCAAAAGCCAACGATACGACGCTACAAGCTGTTGCGGAAATAATGATGGACATCGGTGCTGATGTCTATGCCGTCCAGGAAATTGGCAAAATCAATGAATTTTCTAAACTCATGACCTACTTGCCAGGCTACAATTTTGAAATTACGCGTCAGTCTTCCTTCTTTGACCAAGCGATTATTTACAATACGAAATATTTAACACCTGTCGGACGTGATGAGCCTTTTGCTGACAATGACTATAATTTCGCAGGTCGCCCGCCACTAAAAATAGATTTCCTATGGAAAAACGGCGATGTCGAAGAATTAGTCACTATAATTAATTTACACATGAAATGCTGTGGTGATGGCTTGCCACGTCGGAAAAAAGCCGCTGCCGAATTGCATGATTATTTACTGGATTACATTGATGCGGGCTTGGATAAATTCATCGCGTTAGGCGACTGGAACGATGACATCCTTGATAAAGGTATTGAACAGAGTTTCAATGTATTTTTAAATGATCCAGAGAATTTTCAATGGGCAACGATGCGCATAGCCGCCGATGTTGAAATGGCATCATATCCAACGTGGCCAAGTTTCCTTGACCATATTTTGATTGGCCCCGGCTTTTTCGAAGGTTTTGAGAAAGACGGCCTTGTTGAAACAATGGATGTAGCCACGTGGCTCGGAAGTTGGGACAACTACGAAGCGATCATTTCAGATCATCGCCCTGTATTGCTTCAAGTACCTATGGGGAAATGAAGTAGAAGTAGCGAGTGAGTAGCATAAAAGTTCAAACACTTACCCTGCCCTTTAGGGCAGGAGTAGAGACATCGCCCAATTTGGGCTTTAGCCCAACATATTAAGGTTGATGATATGGGTTTTATAAAAATTTGGATTCATTTTGTCTGGACGGTCAAAAACCGAGAACCTCGATTGATTAAAGATGTAAAAACTAAAGTAATATCTCATATACAAGAAAACGCAAAAGGAAAAGATATTTATATTGATTCAATCGGTGGTGGGAAAGAACATTTACATTTGTTAATATCTCTTAATGCAAAACAGTCAATATCAGAAGTTGTACAACTGTTAAAGGGCGAATCTTCTTTTTGGATAAATTCGGCAGATATCGTAGTTGGAAAATTTAGTTGGCAGGATAAATATTTTGCTGTTTCAGTTAGCGAATCAGTTTTACCAAGTGTTCGGAAGTATATTCAAAATCAGGAAGAGCATCACAGAGTAAAACCTTTTCTTGAAGAGTATAATGAATTTTTTGGGAGTGTCAAAATAACTGGGTCTGAAAGGGCCGTAATGAGTTGTGTG
>CALBFA010000096.1 GCA_937888365.1 uncultured Fidelibacterota bacterium
ATCATGGCCTACTTGAATACGGGGGCCAGGCGGAGGGAAATTTTGGCTCCAAATTTTGAATGGACAGATGTCCAATTCAATCTCAATCGAGTAAGACTGAATGGTAAGGGTGACAAAGTTCGATATGTCCCCATGAATGCCGTGCTCCGTGAGATTCTGGAGCGCAGAAAGGCTGCTGGTCATGAATATCCGTTTAAGATGAACTACCATTGGATGTTTAAGAAAATCAGCAAATACTACAGTGCAGCAAAAATCGAGAACGCCAACATCCACACTCTGAGAAAGAGCTTCGGTAGTTTGCTGATTGCTCAGAAAGTAGATGTGTTTCGGGTCTCAAAACTACTTGGACATTCGAGCGTGGTTGTCACTCAACTACACTATGCAGACATCCTGAAGGATGATCTAGAAACAACCATTAGTTGTCTAGAATCGCTGTTCACCGACGAAGGTGACAGCTAACAATAATCAATGCCGGGGTTTACCGCCCCGGCTCAACCAAAACGAAAAATGAAAAAGCAAAAAGTTGAGATTTCTGAGCTGGAAACTCTCATGTACAATTTCCGACAACGGGAATTCCGATTAAGCGAACGTGAGATGCGTTCGATGGCAGAGCTGCTTGCAGCTGAAGGTTTTAGCCGAGAACAGGTGGCTTCAATAATGTTCGAGCTGATCTTCCAAGATCAGCTACCAAACTAGGGGGTGCCATGAAGAATAAATTATGGTACGACCCCAAAATGCTTTCAAAGGCTCTTGATGATACTTTTGGAGAGGAGAGCTTAGAGGAAGCGCCAGAAGAGGCTGAGAGCACTCCTAGGGGTGCAGAATCAATCAGAGATCATGGTGAGCCCCCAGCATGTTTGCTAGAGGAAATCACAGGTGAATATGTCCTGATTTTTCCGTCAGGAAGGAAGCAAAAATACAGGAGCAAATCGGTGGCGAAAGAGATCGCTATATACTATGGGGTAGAAAATGTGATATTTACTCCATATCGCGAGATTTATGATCCAACGTCTACCTGCAGCCCTTTAAACAAGGACGATGGCCTCGAAGTTAATGTATATAAGCCCCCAAAATATCGAAACCAGAAACCTAGAAATGGGACCAACAGAAAATTCCCAACCATCGAAGCTCTCCTCATGAACGTTATACCTGAAAAAGTGAGCCATGATGCTTTTTTAAATTGGCTTGCTGTAATTTTTAACACTGGGTGCAAAACTGGAACTGCCTGGGTGATTCTTGGTTCACAGGGATCGGGTAAGACTATGTTGTTTGAGAGGGTTTTGACACCTCTGTTAGGCGAAGGGAATTGTACAGAGCTGAATCAGGACGCCCTAAGTAGCCGGTTCAATCAAATACTGCACAGGAAGCAATTGGTTTGCTTCAATGAGGTACATTCGTCAAGACAGGCAGCAGAACGCATTAAAACCTGGGTCACGGAGGATCAAATCAGGCTGGAAGACAAGACGGTCCGGGCAAGCATTAATCGCAATTTCCTGAACCTAATTTTTACCTCTAATAGTCAAGTACCGGTGCTACTTGAACCTGATGATCGCAGGTTTAATGTAGTTCGTACTGGAGGTCCATTAACTGAAGTAACTTGGTTCAATGGATCTGTAACCATCCAGGCTATAAAGAGTGAGCTCAGTGCTTTTGCTCAATTCCTTCAAGCATACCCATATGCTGAAGCTGATGCTCGTAGGACTATCATGAATTCAGAGAAACGGAGGTTGATTGAAGCAGGTGTAAACCCTCTTGATCGGATGGTAGATTTGCTGAGGAGAGGTCGAAAAAGTGAACTCCGCATGGCTGTTGATTCCGACCTGCTAGATGAGAGTGATTTGTCCGAGTTGTCCAACTTGGACAAGTCTCTAACCAAGGAGCTTGTTTTGAAGCTAGCTGAGGGGATATCTGGCGAAACGTTGACCATGACCAGCCTTACTCGGGAGCTCAAATCTAGGGGTGTTGGTGAAACTCGCGGAAGAAGTGATGGGTCCACCCGTAAACGTGAATACACATGGCAGGGTGAAGCAAACCTGGACAAGTCGGACAAAGATTCAGAATAGACATTATTAGTGCGGGGCAGACCTCGCCCATTTTGATTAATCGGGGCAATAAAATATGGCTAAAAAATGGCTATTGTTGTCCCGATTTGTCCATTATTGGCCAATTTTGATAGATTTTTATAGAGAAGTACAGTAAACAAAAAACCCTCTAAGTCGTTGATACTTAGAGGGTTTTAGCGGTGGCCAGGGACAGAATTGAACTGCCGACACGGGGATTTTCAGTCCCCTGCTCTACCGACTGAGCTACCTGGCCATTTATCATAAAACTTGTCTCCAAAGCATTATTAGGGTGCGAAGGAGCAGACTGTTGCAGAACCGACGCAATTATGCGGAGGTTCAAAATCCCGACACTTTAGGGTTGTCGGGAAGCTACCTGGCCATTTGTCAAAAACCTCTTTCAAAAAAGGCTGGAAATTATAACCGATAGTGCCCCCTTTGACAAGTGGAAATCTAATATAATGTGCGGCAATTTTAAAAATATTTATGTCTCGGCTGATAGGTTTGTTGGTAAAAAAATAAGCGCGCTTCAAACGTATATTTGTTCAGCGAACGATAATAATTGATGTAGATTTCGTAATAGCGGGAATAACGACATGAATCGCAACTCGCAGAAAGTAATGTATTCGACCCCATTAAAAATTATTGCCAGTAATGATTTTCATGTCGCTGATGTATCTAAAAAAGGAAAGTGTTTTGTGAGAATCGTTTCATAAATTATCATGAATGAATTAAAACTATTGGTTTGGTTTGCTCATGTACGGTGTATTTTCTAAAATGACGTCAGCCCCCAAAATTCAACTTAAAAATATGTCATTAGAGGAGATGGAAGCCTTCTTTCTCGAAATAGGCGAAAAACCATTCCGAGCGCGACAACTTTTTAAATGGATATGGCAAAAACGGGTTCAGTCATTTGAAGAAATGACCGATTTATCAAAGGATCTGCATTCCAAATTGAAGGGAATGTGCTCCATTCAACTGAGTCATATTGAGACACCTCCCGATCTTTTTACAAATGAAGCGGGGAAGCATCTTATTCGCTTTAATGATGGTCGATCCGTCGAGACGGTCATTATTCCTGACGAGAATCGCCTTACAGTTTGCGTGTCGTCTCAAGTTGGATGTGCCATGAATTGCGACTTTTGCCAAACAGGAAAAATGGGGCTTATTCGGCAACTTAGCGCTGGCGAAATTGTTGATCAACTTTTTCATATTCAAAGCATTTTGACAGAGCGTGTCACCAATATCGTCTTCATGGGCATGGGCGAACCTTTTCATAATTACGATGAAGTCATCAAGGCTGCATATATAATGAATCATGACTTGGCATTTAAAATTGGCGCACGAAAAATCACCATTTCGACATCGGGTTTAATCCCTGAAATTATTCGATTCACAGACGATGGACATCGCTTTAAATTAGCAGTGAGCCTCAATGGTACAACCGATGAACAACGCGTTAAATTGATGCCTCTAAACAAAAAATGGCCCATGCAACAATTGATAGATGTTATCAAGCGCTATAACGAAATATCTCACAATGCAATGATGTTCGAATACGTGTTGCTTGCCAATGTAAATGATGATTTAGAAGATGCAAAACGGCTTATTCATATCGCTGAAAAAGTATTTTGTAAAGTTAATTTGATACCCTATAACGAAACGTCTGGCCCGTTTCAACGACCTTCAAATAATCGCATTCAGGCTTTTTATAAAGCAGTGAATATCGGTAAATTTCCGGTTATTATTAGGTGGAGCAAGGGAGCCGATAATAACGCAGCTTGTGGGCAACTTTCCACAAGTGTCGACAATTAAAAGCATTAGGAATCATCATGGATAAAAAAATTCAAGAAGCCCTTAACTTTCTACAAACAAAATTTGATTTTAATGCCAGTATCGCGCTTATTTTAGGTTCGGGTTTAGGCAATTTTACAGAACAGATTAAAGACAAAATCGTCACGCCATTTCGGGATATTCCTAATTTCCCCGTATCGACCGTTCAAGGCCATGCTGGTGAGCTTATTTATGGAACCGTCAACGAAAAAAAAGTATTGGTCTGTGCAGGGCGTGTCCATTTTTACGAAGGTTATTCCTTAGAGGACGTAACATTTCCAGTACAACTATTATGCGCCTTAGGTATCGAGATTTTACTCATAACAAATGCCGCTGGCAGCGTTAATGAAGAATTCCTTCCAGGCGAATTGATGATTATTGATAAGCAAATAAATTTGACGGGTCATTCTGCTATTCTTGGCGAAGAACCGCGTATCCCTTACCTTCGCCGCCTCGGTGATTTGGCGTTTCGGCTAGCGAAAGAGCATGATATTCGTATGCGGCGCGGTACGTATATGGGCTTAACAGGTCCGACCTATGAAACACCTTCCGAAATTAAGTATTTTCGATTTTTAGGAGCTGATGCTGTAGGAATGTCCACGATTCATGAGACGGTCGTTGCCCATTCTCTCGGGATCGATATTCTCGGGATATCGGTACTCACTAATTTTGCTGCTGGCATATTAGATCAACCACTTTCCCATGAGGAAGTCATGGAAACAGGGCTTCTGGTTCGAGATGATTTTGCAAAACTTTTGAGTGAGATCATCAAACAATTATAAATCATTAAATAAATATCGAATTGATATATCAAAATGACATATCCTATATCAATATGAATAGGATATTTTCCTTATAACGACTTTTTAGAAATGTATAATGCTAATTATAACAATAACTTAGCATCCCTTATGTTTTTTTGGTATAGCCTTCGTATTGTTCTGAGTCGAAATGAAAAAAATAAATCGAAATAGGAGGACATCATGAACAACTTAACAGCAATCAAATTAGGAATCTCGGCACTGTTGGTGCTACCAGCGATGGGATTTGAACGAGGTGATACATTTTCTGATGAAGAAAAGAAAATTATAAAGCAAGAAATTCAGATTGCCAAAGAAGAGCTTGAAAAAGCAAAAGAAGAATTAGGCGTAGAATTACATAACTTAAAAGTAGAACTCGGAGACGATGATATTTCCATCTCACTCAACATTGATGATGACATGGAATTTCAAAGTAAAGGTCCGAAAATGGGCGTTTATCCATCAGAGTTAACGTTTGAGCAAGCTTACAAATTACGCTACCCGCATAATTATGGTGTATTACTAGACGGTGTTGTAAAAGGTGGAAACGCTGATAAAGCAGGACTTATGGAAGAAGATATTATCGCTGAATGGGATGGAACAATCGTTCGTTACGAGAGTCATCTTCGCCGACTCATTAAATCACAAGATATTGGTGATACGGTCGCCGTAAAGTACTATCGCGATGGCAATGAATATTCAACTCAGCTCTTTTTTGCCATACCTGTAGAGAAGCTAGATAAGAAAAAGCGAGAGCTTATCCAAATCGAAGAAAACTCAAAACCCAGAAAAAGTCATCCTGGTTATGGCGGTGGTGGTATAATCCCAACCTTTTTAACACCCATGGTTGATGGCAACAAAGACCTGCAATTTACAAACGATGTCAATAGTCTTCTCTCTCAACTTGGTTTTGAGCAAAAACTTGACTCAGCAGGCGTCCTATTTTTTGGTGGTGGAGGAAACGGTAATGTTGGAAAAGGCTGGTTCTTAGGTGGTTATGGACTGGGTTCTGGTCAGACATTTCAAACATCCATTGGTGATTCAATTGAAAGAAGCTTATCATTAGGTATGGGATTTGGTGGATTTACCATTGATAAAAGAGTTGCCTTAGGTAAAAAGTTAGCCGTTAGCGTAGGTGCTGGTATCGGCGGTGGAGCCATCACAATAGACATCGACCAAAGAGAAAATGGTGGTTATGACTGGGATAATCTTAACACCCAACTCATAGAACAAGTCTCTAGCTCAATTCAACTAAGTCGCGGATATCTAACGCTCCAACCACGCGCTCAAGTTTATGTAAGATTACTTCCTTGGATGTCATTAAGACTTGAAGGCGGTTACTTATACGGCTATTCAATGCGAGACGGTTGGGATGTAAAAATAGATTCAGGTTCAAAAGCATCTGATTTAGAAGATAAATTCGAAATCGGGGGGTCACCGAATACACCTTTTGAAGGTGCAACAGCTTCAGTGGGTCTTTGGTTCGGTTTTTAGATAAAACGAGTGTGAGTGGCTTGGTCCTCCAGCCGAGTCACTCAATTTCTCAATCGCTAAATTTTAATTAGGGGCGATTGACACATTTGAAAATTGATTTCTAAAATATTATAAGAATAGAATAGGTAAAATCATGGAAAACAACCAACTTCCTCAATCAACAAAAAAAAACTGGTCTGCCATCATCATTATTGGATTAGGCATTGTTTTTTTACTGCAAACACTGCATATCATGAATTTAGGGGGTCTAATTTCTGATTGGTGGCCACTATTGGTTATCGCTGCCGGTGTATCAAAAGTACAGAATGAAGATAAACGAAACGGGACGGGTGTTATCATTATGGGTCTAATATTTTTAACAGCGACGCTCGATTTTATTAATTGGGGCAATATTTTTAGATTTTGGCCTCTGGCAATAATTTGGGTTGGCTTTACGATGCTTAAAAATAAAAATGGGAATTCCTTTTTGTCATTTTTTAACGAACGTGAAACGACTGAAGACTCTGTAAATATTTCCACAATCTTTGGTGGGATTGATCGCGTCGTAAATTCTGACAATTATACAGGTTCAGAAGTATTTGTACTTTTCGGAGGTGTAAACTTAGACCTTAGAAAAGCCAAAGCGATTGAATCTGGATGCATCATTAATATTACAGCTCTATTTGGTGGCGTCGAAATTATGGTACCTCAAAATTGGAATGTTCGCGTTCAAGCAACACCAATATTCGGTGGCGTTGATGATAAATCTGCGGTGCATGGTGAAAAAGATGTCACCGTTGTTTTGAATGGAACCGTTATTTTTGGAGCCATCGAAATTAAATCTTAAATAATAACCAGATCATCATAAGGTGACCTTTTTTTAATCGTTTTTATACATTCTTTATTGACACTATTAAGTCTTATATTCAAGGCAATCGAAAGGATGAAAATATCATGAAAAAAATTATTATTTCAATCCTAATACTTGCAGCTTTATCGGCGCTGTTAGGAAATGAGCAATTAAACATCAATAAGAGTCGAGTTGTTGAAGCAGGAAGTGTCGTTAACTCGGATGTTTCTACCGTAAATGGAAAAGTCGTTGTTGGAGAAAATGCACAGGTAAAAGGTGATTGCTCTACCGTTAATGGAAATATAATAATCGGTAACGGAGCAAAAACCCACGATGTTTCAGCAGTAAACGGAAGTATCGAAGTGGGTAATTCGGCTGAAACAAGTGAGGTCTCCACCGTAAATGGTTCGATTGAGCTCTATAATGATGTCCAAGTTGACGGTGATGTCTCAAGCGTCAATGGCTCAATATCAACCAAAAGTGGGACTCAAATTGGCGGCGATCTTTCTACCGTCAACGGAAAAATATCGTGTGACAACACCCTCGTAAAAGGGGATATCTCTACGGTAAATGGACGAATTGATGTTTTCAATGGCTCCATTGTAAAAAATGATATTATTATTAATCGGGAAGAAAAAAGAATTCATGATTATAAACCTTTGCATATCTATATCGATGATTCAACGGTAAAAGGTAATATTGAAGTCAAAGAAAAGAATACGGAGGTTTTTGTCCATTTAGGGAATGGTGCACGCGTTTTGGGAAAAATTATTAACGCCGAGATTATTAATGAGTAGATTCCGCTAACGTCATCACGAGAGAGAAAATAATCATTGCTTGAATCATTAAAGCTTGCTTTAGCACCCGCATTGTTGTCCGTGTTACAGTTTATGTTTTCAGGTATTTCAGGGACAACGCCGTGGTTTGACAATGTATCCCTTGAAACCATCGGTAATGACCTTGTGTGTTCTGCCCATGTAATGGATGCCTTTACCGAAGATTTTGATAAACTTATCCAAATAGGTGATACTCTGACTGTTACGATTCAAGTTGATGTTGTTGATGTCGAAACCAATGAAGTCGTTGAGACAAAGCTTTTTATACATCGGATTCAATTTTCGCTTCTGGAAAAGAGATACGACGTTTTCACGAGTGAGAAAAACAGAAGCGTTCAACGAAAAGAATTGAAACAAGCAAAACAGTACTGGATGTCTCTTTATCGAGGACATTTAATCCGATTGTCCAAACTAGAAGCGAATCGCTATTATTATCTTAGTTTTTCAGCAACGTTAGAAGATATTGAATTGCCTGGGATGACAAATAAATTGAACATGATGCAGTTTTGGAATCGCGCAAAGCCTGAGTTTAAAACAGAAAATTTTATGATTTCGAAGTTTAGCTAATGAAAATGCGATTACCCTCCTTTAGTAGCCAAATTATTTTTATCGTCGTTTTCTTTATGGCGGCATCCGTATTCATTTCGAGACAATTCTTTTTAGGCAATATCTCATCCTATCAAGAGCAACTTACCGCCCTGTCCACCGAAGAAAATATTCGATCCATTTATTATAATTACGCAACTAAAATTGATACAAATTTGGAAGCCTCATTTAAACGTGATATCAATGAAATTCTGATGGGCATCAATAAAATGGAAGTGGCCGGAGAACTTTATGAGAAAAATATCACACGATTTTCACTGAGTCTTTTCTTGATGATTCTCCTCGTTGGTGGTGTCCTTTTGTTCTATTTTTTAAAATTAATTACAAAACCTTTGGCTCGATTACTTGATGCAACGGACCACATAAAATTGGGAAATTTTGACTTAAATGTTCAAGAAAGTCCCTTCAGCCCCCTTAATAACCTCATTGTTTCATTTAATAAAATGGGATATGAACTTGAAGAGGGTCGAAGAAAACTCATCGAAACCGAAAAAGAATCACTTTGGCGCGGGATGGCTCAAATCATGGCCCACGAAATTAAAAATCCGCTGACACCTATA
Organism: uncultured Fidelibacterota bacterium; assembly: GCA_937888365.1. GTDB lineage: Bacteria > Fidelibacterota > UBA8477 > UBA8477 > JABMPR01 > CALBFA01. Next base: position 9,019 of record CALBFA010000096.1, read on the forward strand.
CGATTGTCTGCTCAACGCGTCGTCATGAAATATGCCACACAATCCGAAGATTTTGGAGAGGTATTGCACAAGTCTGTAGGTATCATTGAAGAGGAAGTTGACAATTTGCAAGCCCTTGTGAATTCATTCTCAGGTTTTGCAAAAATGCCATCAGCGACATTAAAACCCTTTAATCTCAATGATCAAATCAATGAAATCATTTCGGCTTATACTGAAGAGTGCAATCTCCATCTTGATTTAGATGCGAACTTAAATCTTGTTTGTGGAGACCAACGTCAACTTCGCCAAGTGTGGGTAAATCTTATCCAAAATGGTATTCAAGCAGGCGAAGATAAGGTAATAGACATCTATATAAAATCTTCAAATTATGACAAAGACTTGATAGAATTTAGCATCCGAGACACGGGTAAAGGCATCCCAAAAGAAAAACTGGAAAAAGTATTTGAGCCTTATTTTACGACAAAGAAAAAAGGCACGGGTCTTGGTTTGGCAATCGTTCAGCGCATTATCCAAAATCATAATGGTAGCATTGAGGTCAAAAGTAATTCCAAAGATGGTACGATATTTACCGTATTGCTTCCGAAATCAAATTTAGATATAGACGGAGAAAAGGAGTAATTTATGTGGTATTTTCTACCCAATCATAAATCAGTATTATACAATGAGAAAAGAGCGAATGCATGAATATTTTAATTATTGATGATGAAAAAAATATTCGTCTCACCTTAGCGGATATTTTAGGTGATGAAGGCCATACAATATTCCAAGCGGAATCGGGCGAAGCAGGTTTAAAAAAACTTGAGGCTGAAAACGACATTGATTTAGTATTGTTGGATGTTCGCCTCCCAGGCATGGATGGGATTGAAGTTTTAAAAACGATTCGTGAAAAAAAGATGAATCTTGAAGTTGTAATGATTTCGGGCCACGGAACGGTGGGAACAGCCGTTGAAGCGATTCATTTAGGCGCGTATGATTTCTGGGAAAAACCACTTTCAATAGCTCGCATTCAAGTCGCTCTACGAAATCTTTCAGACAAGGACAATATGTCGCGTCAAGTGCAACAGGACGCGGACGTAAGAGAAGATCGCTATCGCATGGTGGGCTCAAGTGACGAAATGGATCGCGTTAAGAGTTTAATTGACCGAGTAGGTCCGACGGATAGCCGTGTTTTAATTCGTGGTGAAAGTGGGACAGGTAAAGAATTAGTCGCTCATGCTATACATAAGTCCAGCAAAAGGATTAATGCTCCCTTCGTAAGATTTAACTCTGCAGCCATCCCGAATGATCTTGTGGAAAGTGAATTGTTTGGCCATGAAAAAGGAGCTTTCACAGGTGCACAATTGCAGAAATTAGGCAAAATTGAATTGGCACATGGCGGTACCTTATTTTTAGATGAAATCGGCGATATGAGTGGCTCTGCACAAGCAAAAATTTTACGTGTCATCGAAGAAGGCACGTTTGAACGTCTCGGCGGAACGAAAACAATTCATGTCAATGTTCGTATTTTAGCAGCGACGCACAAAGATTTAGAGGCCATGATTCAAGAAGGAGAATTTAGAGAGGACTTATTCTATCGACTCAATGTTATTCCCATTAACTTGCCCCCTCTTCGCAATAGACACGGGGATTTAGAACAATTACTTGATTATTATCTGGATAAATTCGCCGCTGAATTGAACTACGAACGCAAGGTTTTTGCACCCGATGCCTTAAAGCTGTTGAATCAATATTCCTTTAAGGGTAATATTCGTGAATTAAGAAATTTAGTCGAGAGGCTTTATATTTTAGTGTATGATAAAACCATTTTAGCTTCCGATGTAGAGCCCCATTTTTTAACGAATTCTTTATCACAAAAAGGGAACTATTCTTTCATTGATATACCTTCTTTTGCTAATGCACGGAGAGAATTTGAAGTCTTTTATCTGAATCAAGCATTAGAACGTAATGGCGGGAATGTCAGCAAAACAGCGGAAGCAATTGGTTTACAACAATCCAATCTGAGCCGAAAAATAAAAGAGCTCGATTTAAAGAAATAGCGCTGTTCTTTTAACTCGGCAGTTTTGAGTATTTGTTGCCGATTTTTGCATAACAATTTGTAAAAAGATTTTTGCATTTCCCTCTTTATCACGCAATTACATTTGATTTTATAGCTTTTTGGGGTCACTTTTTCTGTTGAGCAAAGCATCATTATCGTTTATTATTATATGCTAATAGCAGACTAAAACCAACTCGATACTTCTTTAATCACATATTAAACAGTAGGTTAAAAATACACTAGGTTCATAGAATTATAATAGAAATTCGGGTATATACTATTGCGATGGAAAATGCTTCTGATTATTTTCGCCCCGATATGATAAGACACGGGGAACTACAAAATAGATGCAAACTCTTTTCCCCGTTAAACATTAACAGTTAAGAAGCAGAAGAGGCGGAACTTTTGGGACAAATATTTCCTAAATCGGCTAATCGCGTACCGGGCTTCATATTCGTTGGAATAATCGTTGCAGTTGCATGCCTTGCATACGGTATATACTATTTTGGGTCTCCCAAATATACCGATGTCGGCTATCAACCTGAACAACCCGTACCTTATAGTCATTTGCTGCATGCAGATACGCTTGGTATGGATTGTCGATATTGTCATACGGGTGTGGAAGTATCTGCAGTGGCAATGGTGCCACCAACGCAAACTTGTATGAATTGCCATACAATGATATTACCAGAAAGTGAGCTATTGGCTCCTATAAGAGAAAGCTGGAACACAGGTAAACCCGTCGAATGGGTGCGTGTGCATAATATTCCAGACTACGCATATTTTAATCATTCCGCCCATCTAAAAGTGGGGATCGGTTGTGAAAGCTGTCATGGAAATATCGCCTCGATGGCTATTGTCAGGCAAACTCAACCTTTATCGATGCGCTGGTGTTTAGATTGTCATAAAGACCCATCTGACCATCTTCGCCCCCTAAGTGATGTGACAAAAATGAATTGGGTCGCTCCAGCGAATCAGAAAGAGTTTGCTGCAAAAGTGATCGCAGAAAAACGATTAAACCCACCTATCGATTGTTCAGGATGTCACCGATGAATATGGATAAAAATATGAGCGAATTAAAAGGTAAATCCTACTGGAGAAGCCTGAATCACCTCGAGAATAATGCCGAATATAGAAAATTCGCTGAAAGTGAATTTCAAGAAGGCGCTTCTGAGGTGGTAGATCCCGTCACAAGACGGAAATTCTTGAGCATCATGGGAGCCTCAATGGCCCTTGCGGGGCTCGTGAGCTGTCGCCGTCCTGTTGAGAAAATTATACCTTACGTAACAAAGCCAGAAGAAATAACACTCGGTATAGCAAAGCATTATGCTTCGGCAATGAACCTGGGTGTTGAAGTATTCCCACTTCTTGTGGAAAATCATGAAGGTCGTCCCACAAAAATTGCGGGAAATAAACAGCATCCAACGAGTAATGAATCCGCACTCAATCCTTGGGCGTATGCAAGTATTTTAAATCTCTACGACCCTGACAGAGCAGTCGAAGTTTCTTATGTTGATGAAAAAACGACGGTTGAACAATTTGCGGGTGTCTGGACCAAAAATTATGATGCCTATGTGGCAAACCAAGGTGAAGGACTCGCCGTTCTTTCCGAAAGTTTTGCATCCCCAAGTTTGTCAAAAATAAAAGATGAATTTGCACAGACATTTCCAAAGGCGCGTTGGGTTGCTTATGATCCTGTAAGTGACGAAAATATTTACAAGGGTGTTGAAATAGCATTCGGTCAAAAGCTACGACCTATTTATCACTTTGATAAAGCAAACGTAATATTGTCTTTCGAAGCTGATTTCCTGGGCACCGACAGCAATATGACGCAAAATGCCAAAGGTTTTGCAGAAGCGCGTCGTGTTAAGACTGAAAAAGATAGTATGAATCGACTTTATCTTGTTGAATCATCTTTGAGTCAAACAAGTGTTATGGCGGATCATCGTTTGAGAATGTCGAGCAATGAAATCGGTCAATTTGTCAAAACCTTTGCTTCCGAGTTTGGTGTTATCAATGAAAGTATCCAATATGATGGTCGTCGTGATTGGGTAAAAGCCGTCGTAAAAGACCTCAAAAAGAATAAAGGTCATAGTCTCATTGTCGCTGGGAGACAGCAGCCTGCAGAAGTACATGTATTAGTAGCGGCGATGAATCTTGTTTTAGGCAATCAAAAAACAGTTACATACCATGCATTTGATAAAGCAGTTGTTTCTGATTCTGATGGCTTTTATGCGCTTGTTTCAGACATGAATCAAGGCAAAATCGAGACACTTTTCATGTTAGGCGGAAATCTTGTTTATGCTGCGCCCACTGATTTACAATTCGCCTCGGCTCTCAATAAAGTCAAACACCCTATCTATTTAGGGACGCACTACAATGAAACAGCAAGTCGTTCCGAATGGCATGTCCCAACGCTACATTATTTAGAGGCGTGGGGTGATGCAATTTCTCATGACGGTGTCTTGACGGTAACCCAACCAATGATATCGCCATTATTTATGGGAATGAACTTCCTTGAAATGGCAAATCTGATAACGACAGGTGAGTATCTCAAGAGCTATGAATTGGTTCGAAAAACATGGGATTCTATTTTACCAATGGACATTTTCGAAAGTGCTTGGCAAAAATCACTTCACAACGGTTATTTCTCGGGCACGAATAAACCAGCTCGCGTTTCCGTAAAAGGGAATTTGAACACGTTTGCAAAGAATATCAAGCCGCTCAAACTTGGTGTAGATAACTTGGAGTTAAGCTATAAGCTTTCGCCTCAAATTCATGACGGTCGTTATGCAAATAATGGATGGCTACAAGAATTACCTGACCCTGTAACGAAAATTACATGGGGCAACGCAGCAATTATTTCATCCACAATGGCAAAAAAACTTGATGTCGAAAATCAAGACATGGTCAAGATTGAGTACGATGGTATTTATATGAAAGTCCCCGTTTGGATTATGCCAGGGCAAGCCGATTATACCATTAGCTTGACCCTTGGCTATGGGCGTTCTGTTTCGGGTCGTATCGGTACGGATATTGGTTTCAATGCAACACTATTGAGAACCACGAAATCACCTTATATAACAGCTGGTGGTGTTAAAATCTCTAAAAGTTATGGACAAACAGCCATCGCTTGTGTTCAAGATTATCATGGACTTGATACAGAAAAACTCGCTGCAGATGCCATCCAAACACGACTCCCTGCTCTTGTTAGGGAAGCAACTTTGGATGAATATCGCAACGAGCCAAACTTCACACGAGACATCACGGAAGAATATCCCGAAGTGTCCATGTGGAAAGAATTTTTATACGATACAGGCAACCAATGGGGCATGTCTATCGATTTAAATATGTGTACGAGCTGTAACGCCTGTACCATAGCGTGCCAAAGTGAAAATAACATTCCTGTTATTGGAAAAGAACAAGTGTTAAAAGGCAGAGATATGAGCTGGATTCGTATTGATCGCTATTTCGCTGGCGATATTGAGAATCCCGAAGTTGTAATGCAACCCGTTGCTTGTCAGCATTGCGAACTCGCCCCCTGCGAGCAAGTTTGTCCTGTTGCTGCAACGACGCATACAGAAGACGGACTCAATACAATGACTTACAATCGTTGTATTGGAACACGCTATTGTTCCAATAACTGTCCTTATAAAGTACGTCGTTTCAATTTCCACAATTATACCAAAGATACACCGGATATTGTGCAGATGGCTATGAATCCTGATGTCTCCATTCGTTTCCGCGGAGTCATGGAAAAATGTACATTTTGTACCCAACGTATTGCCGGCGCACGAAACAAAGCTCGATTGGAAGATCGCGGAATTATGGACGGTGACATTATTACCGCTTGTCAAGAAGCGTGTCCGACAGAAGCCATCGTATTTGGCGACATTAATGATCCCAAAAGTCGTGTTTCTGAATTGAAAAAACAGAATAGAGATTACGACTTGCTTAGCGAATTGAATCTACGACCTAGAACCACATACTTGTCCAAGCTAAGGAATCCTAATCCTGAACTTGAACAACATGCATAGATAAGTGGGTTGCTTGTGAATAATAAACTATTTAAACCAAATCGTTCCGCTGAAGAATCTTTAGCACCAGGCTATACATTTAGCACCGTTACTGAAGATATCAGTCGCATTGTCGAATCAAAACCACCTCAAAAGTGGTGGCTTTTATTTGGCGTTGCATTTTCCTTTTTACTTGTATTATTAGGCTCTGTCGGATGGCTGTTCTTTGAAGGGACAGGTATTTGGGGACTTAATAATCCTGTGGGATGGGGATGGGCTATTGTTAATTTTGTTTTTTGGGTCGGTATCGGTCATGCAGGAACCTTGATTTCAGCAGTGCTCTTCCTTTTTAGACAACAATGGCGGACCGCTATCAATCGTTTTGCAGAGGCAATGACAATTTTTGCAGTCATTTCCGCACTTTTATTCCCAACGATTCATGTGGGTCGAGTTTGGTTGCTGTATTGGTTCTTTCCTGTTCCGAACCAGATGGCAATGTGGCCAAACTTTAGAAGCCCTCTTATGTGGGATTTCTTTGCCGTTGGAACCTATTTTACGGTTTCATTACTATTTTGGTATGTTGGGCTCATACCTGATTTAGCGACTATTCGTGATCGTGCAAAAACTAGTTTTCGTAAAATAACGTATGGTATTCTTGCTTTAGGTTGGAGAGGTGGAAATCGTCAATGGAAACATTACGAACAAGCCTATTTAATGCTAGCTGGATTGGCAACACCCCTCGTACTTTCAGTCCATTCAGTTGTGGCGACTGACTTTGCAACGAGCATCATCCCTGGTTGGCATACGACGATTTTCCCACCGTATTTTGTGGCGGGAGCTATTTTTAGTGGATTTGGAATGGTGATGACATTAACACTCATTGCGCGAAATATTTACCACTTGGAAAATATTATTACAATTGGGCATTTGGAAAAAATGTCGAAAGTTATTCTCGTAACAGGAAGTATGGTTGGATATTCCTATATCATGGAATTTTTTATTGCATGGTATAGTGGCAATCAATTTGAGGTCTTCGCTTTTATCAATAGAGCTTTTGGCCCTTATGCTTGGGCGTATTGGATTATGTTCTTTTCAAATGTAATTACGCCTCAAATCTTTTGGGTTAAAAAATTCCGTACGTCGATCCCTGTTTTATTTGTCGCATCCATTTTTGTAAATATTGGCATGTGGTTTGAAAGATTTGTTATTACCGTAATATCTCTTTCCAGAGATTTCCTTCCATCTTCATGGGATTATTTCACCCCAACAATTTGGGACATTTTAGTTTTCTTGGGTAGTTTTGGACTGTTTTTTACGCTCTTTTTACTTTTCTTGCGATTCCTTCCAATGGTGGCAATGGCAGAAATTAAGGGTATTCTTCCCGAAGCAAATCCACATCACGAAAAATACCATGAAACACATTAGGAGATGGCTATGAATAAAACTTTAGGATTATTAGCGGAATTCGAAAATCCTGCCACTCTCATGAATGCAGCAGAAAAATTTCGTGAGGCCGGATATAAAACCTTTGATTGCCACTCGCCATTTCCCATTCATGGGATGGATGAAGCAATGGGATTGAAACGATCACCCATAGGATATATTGTGGGCGCTATGGCCGTAACGGGAGCTGCACTTGGCATAGGGATTCAGTATTACGCCAGTGTTGTTGCATATCCTCATATCATTTCAGGGAAACCATTTTTTAGCTGGCAAGCCTATGTGATTATCACATTTGCACTATTTATCTTATTGGGTGCCTTTGCGGCTGTAATTGGGATGCTAAAAATAAATGGGCTTCCTCGTTTTTATCATCCTGTTTTTTACTCGGATAATTTCAAGAAATTTTCAGATGATGGCTTTTTTGTATCAGTTGAATCCGATGACCCCGCATTCGATATAGACAAAACGAAAGCGTTTATGGATTCTGTCGGTGGTAAAAATATAGAAGTATTAGAGGGCGAATGATGAAGAACTCTATATACATAAAATTAACGATTAATTTCCTTAGTATTTTAGTCCTATTAATAAGCTGTACGCGTGAACAACCTTTTAAAAAGCCACCTATCCATTTGAATACCAACATGGATATTCAGGGTAAATTGAAGACGCAAACCTCGAGTAACTTTTTTGCAAACGGTGCCGGAATGCGAATGCCCGTGGAGCACACCATTGCTCGCGGAGACTTGAAAGATGATTCTCAACTCTATTTTGGTAAAGATAAAGACGGTAATTTTATTGATTTTAATCCCGTAACATCAGCGAACCCTTCGCCTAAAGATTTAGCCCGCGGTCAAGAGCGGTTTAAAATTTATTGTACGCCTTGCCATGGTCAGGTAGGAGACGGTGATGGCATTGTTATAAGTCGTGGTTATCCTATTAAACCACCTTCTTTTTATTCCCAAAAAGTTCGTGCTTTTGAAGATGGCTATATTTACAGTGTGATTAATGAAGGTGTTCGAAATATGCCACCATACGCACCTCAAATACCATTGAATGATAGATGGAAAATTGTAGCCTATGTAAGAAATCTTCAAAAAAATAGACAAAATCTAAGTTCTAATTTGAACGACGAACTTATTAATCAACAGACAACGAAGAGTTATTGATCATGAAATACGATGCAAAAACATTTAGACTAACAGATTCTGGAAAATTCGCCACTGTCGCGTTGAGCATAGGCGCAATTGGCGTTGCTATCAGTATCTATGGATGGACATCCCACGCTGATCAATTCTTTCGCTCTTGGCTAGTCGCTTTTGGCTTTTGGGCAACAATTTCGATTGGTGCCTTATTTTACACACTTATTCACCATGTGACAGGCTCGGTAAAAAGTACCAATATGCGGCGAATCAGTGAAGCTTTAGGCAACGGGTTCCCGTTATTATTTATACTATTTCTCCCTGTTTTATTTGGACTTCATTCCCTTTATCATTGGAGCCATGCTGATGTGGTGGCCGTGGATAATATTTTAAAATGGAAAGCACCTTATCTAAATGCGACCTTTTTTACAATTCGCTCCATAATTTATTTTACGATTTGGAGTGTGTTGGGATATTTACTGTATCGATATTCCACAAAACACGATGAAGGGGGCGATCCAAAATGGCTTAATAAATCAAGCAAAATAAGCGCGATTGGGACCTTATTATTTGCCATTACAGTTACCTTTGCTTCTTTTGATTGGTTTATGTCTTTAAGTCCCCATTGGTATTCAACAATTTATGGTGTTTACGTATTTGGTGGTTCATTTTTATCCTTTTTGACATTTATAACTCTTTTTATGCAATGGATGGTGAGTCGAGGAGCCATGACGAACTTTATAACCATTGACCAATTCCATGACATGGGACGCTGGATTTTTGGCTTCGTCGTTTTTTGGGCCTACATTGGCGGTGCTCAATATTTCTTAATATGGTACGGAAATTTGCCAGAAGAAACGATTTGGTATCTTACACGATGGGAAAATGGGTGGAAAGATGTTTCAATCATTATGATGTTTTTCCATTTCGTCATTCCCTTTGGTATCCTGGCATTTTATTACTCAAAACGTAACACAATTATTCGAACATCATTGGCGGCTTTGTTATTTGTGATGCATTATGTCGATATTTATTGGCTTGTAATGCCAAGTATTGGTCATGGAGAACATGCAGCCCATTTTAGTCCTGCTTGGATGGATTTGACGACATTTCTAGGCGTTTCTGGACTTGTATTAGGTGTCTTTTTCTTGCGATTTACGAGCGCTGCTTTAGCACCCCTCAAGGATAAAAATTTAACCGTTTACGAATAAATATTCTAATATTCAGGATTTCAAAAAGGAGTCTATTTGACTCCTTTTTGTTTTTTAAGACAACTCTTATTAAAACAGAAGGTGTAAGAATTTGTGAAATCGAACCTACAAATATTTGACAGTATAGTGTGTGAAAATTTCGTCTCCTAGAATGCGAGAATTTTGTAAAGAAAGCTTGATATTGTGAAGATCAATTGAACCACAACACAATTTTGGTCCTTTTGTTTCACCCATAATTTTTGGGGTGAACGTTAAGTGTAAGTTTTTGATTTTTTTCTCTTCAAAGAAAAGTGTATAAATGGTTTCGCCACCCTCAATCAACACATTATTTATTTGATGATGTATCATCCATTTCTCCATCGCGACGAGACAAGTGGGCGCATCTTTTGAATCAGGAATTATATCGATGCCAAGTTTTGTATATTTTAGGATTTGACTCTCCTTCAATCCAACGATTAAAAAATGAATATCAGGATTATCTTTTACAAGCATTTCAATTCCAGGTAAATCACCGTTTTGTGAAAAAATAATGTGATGAAGCGATGTCTTTCTCAATCCTCTATGAATCTTCGGCCATGCCCGAAACGTAGTCCCACCATAAATGACGGCATCGTGTTGATCCCGCAGTATTGATAGTTGCTTAATGTCCTCATCGCTCGAAATACGTGTAAATGGAACTCTCTCATGAGGACCTAATTTCCCATCCAGTGTTAGCGCCGCACAAGCCGAATAAGATATTTTATGATTCCTCATTCCTTGAACATAGACTTAAACACAAATATTCCAATTTTAGATTCGCTATATCGTGGATGAAATTGACCAATAATTGCACCATTTTGACTGAGAAATAAGTACGTAAACCTTTTGAGAAATATCAATTCCCTAAAGGTTAATTTCGCTAAACAAAATCCCCCCTTACACTTTAAAATTCTATTTCCTGCCTTGTATATAGGCACTTTGAGAATATTTTCCACCATGTCGAAATCAGTTTCCTTAATCATACTCATTTTGCTTGCAGGGTGCGATATTTTCACACCACGGGTCGCAGAACCCCCTGACATTATTTCTGATCCATATGCGTGGATTATCCCCAATACACCCGAATTAGTGTTAGACAATATTGCGAATGCTATCAAAGGGAAAAGTAAAGAAAATTACATCAATTGCCTTTATCAGGATACGCTTGCTTCAAGTTATAACTTCGTTCCTGACCCCTCTGTATTGCAGCAGTATAGCGGTATTTTTTCCAACTGGAATATTCAAAGTGAGGAAACATTTATTAATAGTTTGCTCAATTTAATTCCTGATGGATCGCTAAATCAATTTACTTGGAGTCATATTCAAATGCTTGATGCCTTGACATCGCCCATTATTCAAGCAGACTACATTATGAATTTATCATTGAGTTCGAGTCGAGATAATATACCAGCGCAAAGTAGCGGAACGGCGATTTTTACATTGCAATTGACGCAGGATAATATTTATCAAATTGCTATTTGGGAAGATTTGGCCTCAGACACACTCGCCACTATTTCCCTATTAAAGGCGATGCTTCAATAGTATGAGAATTAGTTTGCATAAGTATTTCAATATTAAAAAGCATCGTGACAGCGTTCTTTCGACGATGAAGAGCCATCACGAAATCAGAAACTTTAAATCGAGCAAAAAACCTAATGCACGAAATTTAGAATTGTTTATAACCCTTTCATTGGGAATAATCTTGAGCGCGTGTTGGAATCCCTTTGCGCCTGAACTTATGGAATTTACCGGCGAAGATTCCCGCGTTTTGTTAACAGAACAACTTTCCCCCGACGAAGTCCTTGAAAATATGCGATACGCCTATATTTATCGTGATTCCCTCATTTACAGTCAACTTTTCGATTCATCTTTTACCTTCGTTTATTATGATCCTGAGGTCGGTGGAACAGGCGCAGATGATACGTGGGGAATTGATACCGAGTTGCGTACAACAGGCCGATTATTTAGAGCTTATGACCATTTTTCCTTGGTCTGGAATGCGACAATATTTCAATACCCACCTAAAGATTCCGCTCTTGGCGATGAAGCGAGTATGACAAAGACATTTCAACTGTCCATGGGAAACGATATTCAGCTCTCAGGGAACGCCATTTTTGACTTTGTGAAACATCGCGATGAAAAGTGGGTTATTTCTCGATGGAGAGACGAATCTCAATATTAATGGAGCTTATTTTTGCGATACGAATATTATAAAGACAATAAAATAAAAACATCTTTTTTAAAAAAATATCGATGGGCTTTCCTTGTTATTTTTACGGCAATATCGATTTTTTTAGGATTTAAATATATTTCATTTCCGACAAAACTAGAATCAAATATTCAGAGTGAAGAGGCATTTTACGAAGGCTATTTTTCCATTAATTCACAATTGGATAATGCTATTTTAAATCGATTCCCAGATATGTCTTTAAAAGAAGCGAATAGTAAAAATGATGGAATAGTGAGTCATACCTTCAACTTACCTCATAATCATACCGTAAACCGAGATCAAATTAGACGATTTCTATTGAACGCAACTTCAGGCTACGGTTTCCGAGTAGAATCGGAATTAAACGAACCATTACGTTGGGAATATTATATTTTATCGGATACAACGCTGTGGGTAAAATATATTTTTGAAATTGGGAATAGTGAATATCAAAGCGAAGCGAATGTTGTTCGCGTAACACGAAAATCAGAAAAAAAACCTCAAATATGTCTCGTTATTGATGATTTTGGATATTCAAATGCACCATTGATTAAAGAATTTTTGAATTTTAAAACACCTTTAACCTACGCTATTATTCCTGAACGAAGCTATTCGACGCTTATTGCAAATAGTCTCAGGCTAAAAGACAAAGAATACATTATTCATATGCCAATGGTTACGATTACTCAATCTACTAGCGAACCTAATATTGTTTTGGCCGATTCATTAAGTTCAAATGAAATTGAGGAAAGACTTCTGCGAGCGATGATTTCAGTTCCGGGAGCAAAAGGAATGAATAATCATCAAGGAAGTGGCGCAACTCAAAGTGTTAATTTAATGAAAATGGTCGCTAATTTTATTAAGGAGAAAGATTTCTTTTTTGTTGATAGCCGAACAATATCGACAACCGTGGCCGAAACGGTGATGAGAGAACAGGGCGTTCGAACTGGAAACAGGAAAGTATTTATTGATGAGAGTAGCGATGAGATGCTCATTGAAAAAGCAATATACGAACTCGCAGAATTGGCAAAAAACAATGGCAAAGCGCTTGGTATTGGCCATTGTCGTCCCCATACTCTCGCAGTGCTAAAAAGAGTCATACCTAAACTCATAGATGCAGGATATGAATTTGTAACAGCATCACAAATCGTTGAATGATAGAAGTATGGTATGCAATTATTGATGAGAATATTAAGTAGTAATTTGCGTAAAAACAGGATTTAAAAAAAGGAATCTATATGCCACATATCGAACTTAATTTAGACCCCTTTGTCAAACTATGGACACAAAGTAACAATGGATTTTCATTGCCAGCACTTTCAGCCATCGCTCATTTAACAGGCATCAATGGTATGAGTCTTACCATTGATGGCGCTAATTCGAAACTTTCTGAGCGAGATATTGAAGTCCTTTTCGCCACAATGGGAAAGCTCCGCAAAGGAGCCCATATTACGCCTAGAGCAGACATGGTTCAACTCGCAATGGATCTCGATATCGATGTTGTTACATTTTTTGCCAATGATATATTTGACACTTATAGTGACGATTTGAAAAAATTCATTCCTCGACTTAAAGAATCAGGTCGTTTGGTTTCCATTAAAATTGATGCCAGTATTGATCAACTTAAAAAAGCGTATAAGCTTTCGGCTGATTTCGTCGAAATTTGCACAAAAGACATTACATCGGCGAAAACGGCAGAGGACGAAGTCATGCGAGTTGAAGAATTTTCTCTTCTCACTCGGACAGCCGAGAAAAATGGTATGGGCGTTTCCGCTAGCGGAGGCATCAATCATAGTAATATTTACACCCTATCCAGCATGGAAACCATTGAAAATTATATTATTGGCGAAGGTGTTTTGACGCGCGCCATTTTCGTTGGTTTGGATGAAGCCATTCATGATTTAAGAAACGCCATTTTATGAGCGACATCTTATGCGTTGTAACGCGGAGCGCGGAAATTGAAAGTTTCCATATCGCTTATGGCGTCGTTGCAAAACCGAATGGCGATATCATTGTAGCGTACGGAAATCCTCATTTAGAAACCTATGTTCGTTCTTCTGCAAAACCTTTTCAAGCGATGGCGCTTTATCGATCAAATGCTATTAAAAATCATGATTTAAAGGTCGAAGATATTGCGATTTCTTGTTCATCTCATAGCGGTCAAGACATCCATATTAACGCTGTTAAAAATTTGTTGGCTAAGATGGAACTAAGCCCGGATTTGCTCAAGTGTGGCACGCATGCACCACTGCATTATAAAAGCTCAAAAGCATTGATATTAAAGGGCGAAGAGCCATCTGCCTTGCATAATAATTGTTCAGGAAAACATGCAGGTATGCTCACGACTGCGTCCCAATTAGGGAGCGATTTGGACTCTTATTTAGATGTCGAAAATACCACGCAAAAACTCATTTATGACATTCTTTGCGAATATACGGATCGAAAATTGATTCATCGTGGTGTCGATGGATGTTCAGCACCCGTATTTTTTATTTCATTAAAGGAACTGGCCATGGCTTTCGCTCGTCTCATGGATCAAAAGGACGAAGAGACTGAACTCGTAGCCCAAGCAATGATGTCCCACCCTGAATTAGTAGGTGGCGATAAACGATTTGATACGCAATTTATGTCATTATTAAAAGGAAAAGTCGTATCGAAAGGCGGCGCCGAAGGCGTTACAGCCGCAGGCATCCGACTTGATAATGGAGAAATTTGGGGAGCAGCCATTAAAGTTCTCGATGGAAATCATCGTGCTGTTGCTCCAGCAATGTTATCATTACTGCAAAGTGCTGGTGCTTTTAATGACGATGAAATTGAAAAACTAAAAGAAATTCGAGAGCCAGTATTAAAAAATCATGCAGGACTAGAAATCGGGCACATTAAAACATTTATGAATGAAGATAGGGAAATATGACGCATATCAGAACAGAATGGGATAACTATTTTATGCGAATCGCGACAGAAGTTTCGACTCGCTCAACCTGTGATCGAAAATTTGTAGGAGCCGTCATTGTACGAGAAAAAATGATTCTTTCTACAGGCTACAATGGCTCAATTCGTGGACTGGCTCATTGCGACGAAATTGGCCATGAAATGGTTGAAGGTCATTGTGTAAGAACCGTTCACGCTGAAGCAAATGCCATCGTACAAGCGGCACGCAATGGTGTCACTATAGAAGGTGCTGATATCTATGTAACAGCAAGCCCCTGTTATAATTGTTTTAAATTGATTGCGAATGCAGGAATTCGACGCATTTATTACAAAGAATTATATCGCGATGAACGCATCATTACCCATGCAAAAGAAGCGAGTATCCAACTCATTAAACTAGAAGAAGGAATATAATAAATATGTCTTGTGACACCGGAAAAAGCTCACACAGCGTTGAAGCTTTAGATAAAAAATATGTTTTAGAAACAGCACCCAATTGGGATAAAGAAAATTTACTCATGGTCTATGATGGCATTGCCATGTTGAAACAAGGGACTCATCCCGTTGGTCCCATGTTATCTCATTTGCAAAATGCAGAGCCTGGCAAACATGTAGTCCTTAAAACGGATTTCCCGCCAGCTCCTCTTATAAAACGTCTTATTGATGAAGGGAACGAAGGTTTTCTCGTACTTCCAGTCGAAGAGGGTGAACCTTTTCAATCATGGTTTAGAAAAAGATAAGCTGTAACAAGTTGATTGAGAAAATAATTAAACTCTGTATGTAAATATCCACATCTTTACATCGAATAGAATCATAATTAATGAAAGAAATCTATATGTTTAAAAATCAAAGACTAACGCTCTTGCTGTTACTGTTATGCTCTATTACTTGGGGACAAAAAGCCCAAAGAATACGTGTCGCAAATTCATTAATTGATGAACAAAGTGCTATTGTGAAATCAGGGCTTTATCCCGATGTTTATTGGGTATTGAATGATTCTGGCGATGAGGCTCGCATATTTGCCATCCATGAAAATGGTGAAACCGTAATACCGAGTTTTTTAAAGAAAAAATACAAGGATGAGGAAAAAACACCCTACACAGGTATTGGTATTCTTAATGCTCAAAATAGTGATTGGGAATCACTCGCCAGAATTGGCGATACCCTCATTATCGCGGATTTGGGCAATAATGGAAATGCTCGTCGTGATTTGGGACTGTATCTTCTGCCAGAACCGAATCCGAATAATATTTATTTTACGCGAGTTTTACAATGGCTACCAGTAGAATATGAAGGCCGAAACGCTTGGCCAAGCCAAGAATTGGAATATGATTGTGAAGCAGTTTTTACCGTTAATAGCACAATCTATGCTCTTACAAAGCATCGCAAAGATGGCAACATAAATCGTCCGAAACATACAACGAATCTTTATAAACTTGATACGCATTACACCGATAAAACTAATATTCTAAAAAAAATCGATAATGACGATCACTTAGGAGGGTGGGTGACAGGCGCAGATGTTTCCCCCAACGGAAAACGCTTGGCTGTATTGATTCATAGTGTTATAAAACCGTCCATCCGTATTTATACACTTCCCAAAGAGGGAGAGAAATTTTTATCGAGTGAGCCTCAAATTATCAAAATTAAAAAGGGGAAACAGTGTGAAGGCATTGTGTGGAAAGATAATTCTACACTCATTATTACAAACGAAGAACAATATTTAATCACGATAGTGGTGGAGTAATTGTATGCAAGAATTTGAATATAAAGGGCAGGCATTTTCTAAAAGTAATTTTACAATTGGAAAAGTAGATAAACATTTTGCACCTGATTGTGGGATTGAACCTTTTCATAAAGACATCAATCTAACGGTTGACATTGACCAGAAAACGGCGACGGGCTTTGTAGATATTCATCTCAAAGGCAATGTCGATGGGGGGCAAGAATTAACGCTCCATGCCGTTGAGTTTTATAACGTAAAGGTGATGTCTTTAAGCGGACCTGAAGTGGAATATCGCTATAATGGCGAAGAAATTATACTCTTTTGGGATAATGCATTTTCAGCAGAAGAGATACGGATTATCCGCATTGCATACACGTTAAAAGACCCTGAAACGGGGCTGCTCTTTTCAATACCAACGAAAGAACAACCCGATTTACCTTATTATGCCGTCACAGATAGCGAAACAGAACGTGCACGATATTGGTTGCCTTCTGTTGATATTTTAACCGTACGAACGACATTGTCATTCACCTTGACGTCTGAAAAATCATTGAAGATTTTAGCCAATGGCGCTTTGATGTCTGCGAAAGAAAATGGTGATGGAACAAAAACCGTTAATTGGAAATTGGATTTTCCATGTCCGAGTTATTTAGCCTGTTTTGCCATTGGCGACTTTACGGAATACGTTGATAAACCTGAGGGAGACATCCCTTTAGCCTATTATGCACCTAAAAATTATACACCTGAACAAGTTCATTTGGCATTTGATAAAACAGGCGAAATGCTCAAGTGGATGCAAAAGAAATTCGATTTAAAATTCCCGTTCCCAAAATATTACCAATTCGCAGCCCGAGGTATCGGTGGCGCAATGGAAAATATTTCATTGGTCTCCTGGGAAGACAAATTTATTCTCAATAAAGATTTAGCACGTGAATTCAAATATATTACAGACTTAATCAACGTTCATGAAATGTCACATTCGTATTTTGGTGACGCCGTTGTGTCGCATGATTTTTCCCAAGTTTGGCTTAAAGAAAGTTGGGCGACGTATATCGAATCTGTCTGGCTAGAAGATACAGAAGGTCTCGTTGCGCGAGATTGGCAGCTGGCAGAAGAGTCAAAACAATATCGACGTGAAGCCGATCATCGTTATGTGCGACCTATTGTGACACGAGAATTTGATAGCTCTTGGGATATGTTTGACATGCATCTATACCCAGGTGGCGCATGGCGATTACACATGTTACGAAACGAAATCGGCGATGATAAATTTTGGGCGGGAATGCGCGATTATCTCAAGACATACTCAGGAAAAACTGTTGAAACCCTCGACTTTATGCGATGTATGGAAAAATCTAGCGGGAAGAGCTTGGGAAAATTCTTTCAGCAATGGTTTTATGAGAAGGGTTACGCCAAATTAAAAATCAAATATTCTTATGATAAAAAAACGAAAATCGCGACCCTCGTATTTGAACAAACTCAAGAAGACAAAGACAAAGGAATCGGACTTTTTGACTATCCTCTAGATGTTGAATTTGTTCTGGAGAGTGGAGAAAAGTCACTTGAAACCATACAAATTGCAGGTGTTCGTTCTGTTTTAACATTCAAAGCGAATGCAGAGCCTCAAACCGTCAGTATTGATCCGTATCAAAAGATGTTAGTCGTTATCGATTTTAATCCCGGTGATGACATGATGACAAAATTGATGAATGAAAGTTCGTCCGTTAATGCGATTATGCAAGCCATCACGACCCTTGTAAAGACAGAGAAAAAGAAAAATCTCAAAGCGGTCGCCGATTATTTGAAAATTGAAAAATTTTGGGGACTGCGTGTTCATACCTATCACGAATTATCCAAGGTATCGATGCCTTATGCTTATCAACTTTTAGCCGATGCATTATTGGAAGAGCATGAACCGATGGCTTTGGAATCCGCCGCAAACGCTGTAGGCGCTCATCAATCGGATGTCGCTCGAAAGGCAATAAGCAGCCGTCTCAAAACTGGAGATAATCCACCACGAGGTAAAATGGCCTTGCTTACGGCACTTGGGTATCAACGAAAGGATGAGGATATTGTTCTGCTCGAAAGCCATCTAAATGATGAAGATTTTCGCGAATATACGAGAACAGGCGTTTACGCGGGCTTGGGAAATATGAGGAGCGAAAAAGCTTTGACGGCATTATTAAAAAATGTTGATCATCGAGGTGCCTTCTATGACGATCGACAATTTTTAGCGACAGCACTGGGCAATATCGCTGATTGGGTGTCGAAAGAACAACGCAATAAAGTCATCGAAACACTCACCTCAATGCTTGATGACGAAAATACCTTTGTGAAACGAAGCGCCATGACGGCACTTGCTCAGCTAAAAGCAGATGTATCGATTCCTAAAATTACAAGCATTAAAAATCAAAGTGCTGCCATGTACAAACCTGGGATTCAGCGCTTTATCAATATGATTTTAGGGGGAGAACCCGAAGAAAAAGCCGAAAAACTTCAGAAACGAATTGAAGAGCTAGAAGATAAACTTTCCAAATTCGACAATCGTTTGCAGGATATTGAAGCGACTAAATAGCTATAAAATCTTATAAGTAAAAGGAATGTCTCATGATTTCGCAAAACGAGTTTAGACAACATTTTCCACACACTGAAAAACGAGTGTATTTTAATCATGCAGCCGTATCACCCTTATCAAATCCGGTTTTAGAAGGAATTTCAAAATATTTATCGTGGCGAAATACAGCTGATCCGATGATGTGGACAAATACGGTTGAAATCCTAGAAAATTTACGGGCTAACTATGCAAAACTTGTTGGGTCGAGTTCAAAACGCATTGCTTTGGCAGGGAATACAGCTACGGGTATTAATTATTTGGCTTCAGGTTTAGACTGGAAACCAGGCGATAGGGTTTTGCTCAACGATTTAGAATTTCCTGCCAATGTCGTCCCATATATGGAGCTTAAGAAAAAAGGCGTCCATATTGACTGGGTAAAATCTGTTGATGGACAAGTCAGAATTTCAGATATTAATGCGAGTTTAACAACTAAAACGCGGGTCGTAGCCATCAGCTCGGTACAATATAGTACAGGGTTTCTGGCCGATTTAGAAGAAATAGTAACAATTGCGCATGCTAATAGAAGCTTAGTCGTTGTGGATGCCATCCAATCCATAGGCGTCATTCCAATTGATGTGGAGAAATTAGGCGTAGATTTCCTTGCGGCGGGTGGCCATAAATGGCAAATGTCGCCTCTTGGAACTGGATTCTTTTATCTCACAGAAGCGCTTCAAAATCGCTTAAATCCCGATTTTCTAAATTATTTAGGTAAAGAAGTACCAAGTGATTATGCTAATTACACGCAAAAGTTTTCCGATGACGCACGCAAATTTGAGATTGGTGTTTTTAATGGTATTGGTCTCGTTGGGGCAAAAGTAGCCACCGACTTATTGATTGAAGCTGGCGTTGAAAATATCTATAAACATGTTTTGAGATTGCAAAAATATTTATTAGATGGCTTACCTGACTTACCATTCCATGCTGTGCATCAATTTGAAGATGCGAATAAAAGTGGCATTTTTATGTTTAGTCATGACGATACCTCGCGCAATGAATCCATACAAGCAAAACTCAATGACGATGGTTTTATCATGAGTTATCGTGGCGGCGCATTACGATTTGCGCCTCATTATTACAATTCTATCGAAGAAGTTGACCGCCTAATTGGAGCATTGAGACAGTATTAATGCTAACGTATCTCGTCGATGGCTATAATTTATTAAAGGCTATTCCCTTATTTAGAGGATGGATTGAGCAGCACTCCATCGAAATGGCGCGTTTCCGCTTAGAGGATCGGCTTCGTACATTGACGACACAAAAGAAAATCCATTTAATTTTAGTGTGGGATGGGCCGTCTCCATCGGTTCGCAATGAAGGCCAGAGTAAAGGGTTGTTTACGGTACGATTTTCTGGCGGACAAACAGCCGATGCTGTACTCAAAACACTATTAGTGAGCCAAAAAAGAAGCATTCTTGTTAGCAATGATAATGAGATCAAAGACATTGCCCGAATTGAAGCCCGAAAAATGCTGTCGTGCAATGAATTCTATGAATACATGGGTGTTTTGCAGCAAGCTAAACTTAATTTATATTCCTCAGATGATGATCCAAGTGTCTCAAGCAAAGAACAAGAATATTGGCTCAATGAGTTTAAAAAAAGTGCGCATGAATCTGATGATCCAAGGAAACAATTTTAACGTTTAGGGAGTGTCAAAATAACTGGGTCTGAAAGGGCCGTAATGAGTTGTGTGATA
>CALBFA010000097.1 GCA_937888365.1 uncultured Fidelibacterota bacterium
AAATACCTTTGGAAGTCTTAAACAGAGACCCAGTTATTTTGACACTCCCAAAGATATAAAACAACCCATGTGTGACTCTCGCCCTTAGCTTGTCAATTCCCAAAGAGCAATCCCGGCGGCAATTCCAGCGTTTAGGCTTTCGCCTGTCCCTTTTTTAGAGATTCGAATGGGAGTTGAGTTTTTTAGAATATTTCGAGAAACGCCATGAGCTTCGCTTCCGATAACAAGCAAGGTTTCAGGTGTTTTATCAATGTTTTCTATCGGTTCGCCATGCATATCTAGAGACAGAACGTTTCCTTCCCAATCGTTGATAAAAGTGTCTAAATCAACGGCTTTATAAACATCTACATGAAAAAGGGCCCCCATGGATGCTCTTACAACTTTCGGGCTATAGACATCAACACAGTCTTCACTTGGCACAATTTGATTGACGCCAAACCACGAAGCCGTGCGCAATATTGTACCAAAATTTCCCGGGTCCCGAATGCGATCAACGGCAAGGGTTAGGGGCGAATGTTGGTTTTGCCAAATTTTCACCTCAGGAATGCGTCCAATAAGTATGACGGCTTGAGGCGTTTTCGTGTCGGATAATTGATCCATTTGTGTTTGATTCGCCCCAAAAAATTCGACAGACTCTTTTGCTTTTCCCAACCATACCGGCGTATCAGAATTGTTTCGAATAATAACGGCCTCTAGAAAAATCTTTGCATTGATGGCTTCCTCGGCGAGACGAAGTCCTTCAATCAAGAAAAGCCCCGTTTCGTCTCGATATTTCTTTTGGTTCAGCTTGCGAAAAAGCGAAAGTTTATTTTTTGAGAGGATTTCCATGTGTTTTTTATCTGTTAAACAATGTCTCTTTTATGATATAAACCATTTAAATGGTTCGCTCCGTTGCGAGTGTGTCGTAGCCCACGACTTAAGTCGTGGGTTTCTATCTATTAAATAAGTTATCATTTTAACAGAATTGTTTAAAACGGGATTGCATAACGCACATTAATTAATTTTCACTTTTCCTACAACGTCGCTCCAAGCCAACTCTTCTTGTTCTCCGGAACTTAAATTCTTCAATTGAACAACGCGTTTTTCCATTTCGTCACCGCCCATAATGGCCACGAAGCGTGCGTTTTGACGGTTGGCTTCCCGCATTTGTGCTTTCATGCTGCGACGCAAATAATCCATGTCAACTTTAATGCCTTGGTTTCGCCAATCCATCACAATTTTCATTACAGAGGCGGCATCGGTGCCTGGAAGCGCAACGAAAAAGACATCCACAACGGGTGCTTCTAGTTGCGTTTCGCTTTCTTCTAACATTAATAGTAGGCGTTCGATTCCAGAACCCCAACCAATCGCAGGAATATCGCCGCCGCCTAATTGATGCACGAGCTTGTCATAGCGACCGCCGCCACAGATGGCGTTTTGTGCACCAAGAGTTGATGCGGTAAATTCAAAAGCCGTGTGTGTATAATAGTCGAGCCCCCGGACTAATTTGTGGTCTTGTTCCCAAGGCACACCTAAGGCATCAAGGGTATTTAACACTATTTGGTAATGCTCCGCTGAAGCTGGCGAGAGATAATCTACAATGTGAGGCGCATCCCTAACAATTTCTTGATCAATGGGATTTTTACTGTCCAAAATGCGGAGGGGATTTTTTTCAAATCGTTCTTGGCTGATGGCCGAAAGCTCTTCAAATCGCGGCGCGAGAAATTCTTTTAAGGCCGATTTATGTGCTTCACGACTTTCTGCATCACCGATACTGTTTATTTTTAAAATAACGTCTTTATGCAATCCAAGTTTTTCAAGAATCCGATAGTAAAGCATAATTACTTCAGCATCGATTTCGGGATTGGGGCTACCGATGGCTTCGACACCCACTTGCCAAAACTGGCGATAACGCCCTTTTTGTGGCCGCTCCTGACGAAATTGAGGACCAAAATACCAAAGCTTATGTAGTGGCGCAATTTGCGTAAATTGATTTTGAATAAAAGATCGAACGACAGAAGCCGTCAGCTCGGGACGTAATGTAATGCTCGTTCCGCCCATGTCTGTAAAGCTATACATTTCTTTTGAGACAATATCGGTTGTTTCGCCAACCCCACGAGAAAACAGCTCGGTGCGCTCAAAAATGGGCGTCCGTATTTCTTTGTAATTAAATTCTTCCATGGTTTGTCGGATGACCTCTTCGACGTGATGCCATCGATGAATTTCAGAAGGGAGAATGTCGTTCGTACCTTTAATTTTTTGAATAATCTGCGCCATGAATGTCCTTATTTTTTTGAAACGTTTCCTAAGATGGTTTCGACAATTTCCCGTGCGCGTTTTACGTCTTCTTCTCGAACACGAATTTGAGCAGAAATATTAGCGACGGAAACACCATGTACGCCTAAACCCGCACTCAGATTACTACGAACAATCGCTGCAACAATGTCTTCATTTTCTAATGCTTCAACAGCCATTTCAGCAAAGGTGTCTCCTTCAACCGTCGCTATTGTGCACCACTCATCGTTTAAATTATCTGTAGAATTTGTCATAATTGTCTCCTTTGTTCGGTTATGATTAATTTAACCTAAACTCGTCCGTTTATCATCATTAAAAGCCTATTTTAAATATAAAGATACGACCGATTTTTCTAATCATCATCATCGTGGTGTTTTTTGTTTTTGCGAAACGGTTGGGTTGATGAATTATCTCTTTCCTTCTTTCGAAAATTCTGCTTTGCCTCATCTTCGTCTCCACTTCGATGGCAGTCGGAGCAGGATTCGTAATTATAGATGCCTTCTTCCACGTGCTCTTCGCGAATTTTCGAGCGTGAATGTTCGTGACATCCATAACAGGTGTACTTTTCATAATTATTGTTGACGTGGCAGGTTTCGCATTTTGTTTTATGGTGTCGATCAAAACGAAAATACCTGTTGTGTTCAAATGTTGCAGGCGTCCAGCCCGAAATAGTGTGACACTGTACACAATTGTCTTTAATTTTTAAATGCAATGCATCGCCCGGTTGAGTATGGCAACTCTCGCATTGTTTAAGTTGCGTTTGGTCAAGGAGGTCGTGAGAAAAATTGCTGATGGGACGAAACGGCATAACGCCTTTGTGATCGCTATGGCAGGAGCCACAAGTATTCGCGTTCAAGTTTTGATGAAAGGTCACGCTTTTCGTCTCATTCGAAATAGAAAGTCCTTTTGTCGTCTTTAATCCAATCTCTTCTATTTTATGACAGGCGATACATTTTGTCGATGATATTCCTAAAAACGCCGCGTGACAGGCAAAACAATCTTTTTCCAATTCCCTATGGGCGTCAATAACATTTCCAGGGCTCATCATTTGATGCGGATAAAAAATGGCCAATACCACGAGCAATATTGTGCCTAAACCAATGATATAGGCGAGAATTTTATGTTTCATTTCCACTCCCAAAAAACGAACACGCTTAAAACATGCGCAATGGCGAGTGCAACAAACGAAAACGTTATGGGCAAATGGATCGTGCGCCATTTTTTCATTAATTCAAACGTCGTTGCGTCCCAAAAGAGCCGTTCATTTTTTTCCAATTCCGATAGTTTCGCATCTGAAATGAGCGTTTTTTTATTAGCGATAAATAAGCGTGAACGACGAAGCAAGTATGTTCCTGTCATCCCGCTGATAATATTTATCAACATAAAAAAAAGAGCAATCCAGGGTAACAGGGTATAAATATGAATCCCTCCATGGATAAGTATCATCAATGCGCCGGTCCATGTTAAAGCTTCATGTAGAGTGAGTAATGATTTGGGTTTGCCAAATTGAATAAGATTGCGTTTTCGCATGGAGTAAAGAAACGACAAAACTATAAGAATGACGCCAGGAATCCCAAGCCAACGACCAACCCAAACAAGTTTAAATTGATGTAAAACGACGTCCACAATTACAGTTGTTACAATCAATAATCCAAACATCGTCATAAAGGGCATGACTTCTTTTCGAAAGAGTGATGAGTTCATTCTATTCTACTTTTTTTATTAATATTCAATATCATTGGATATTTAAGCTGGGTTCTTTTGTTTTGTTCGCACACCGCTTTCGGGAAACAAGTGCATTGTCTTTTTACAGAGCGATACAAGCATCAACATGAGTGGCACCTCAATTAATACGCCTACAACCGTTGCGAGAGCGGCACCTGAAGATAATCCAAAAAGACTGATGGCCGTGGCGATAGCCACTTCAAAATGATTGGAAGCGCCAATAAGGGCCGCCGGCGCAGCATCTTGATATGGAAGTTTAAGCCATCGTGCAAAAAAGAAATAGCCAATAGTAAAAATCAAAAGCGTTTGTATAAATAGCGGTATGGCGATCCAAAGAATCGTGAGTGGATTATTGACAATTATCTCGCCCTTAAACGAAAACAAAAGCACAAGCGTAATGAGCAAAGCCGAAATGCTGATGGGCGTTAGCCAATGGAGAAATTTTTCATTAAACCAATCGAGTCCTTTATGTTTGATAATCCATTTGCGAGATAAATATCCCATTGCCAACGGAAAGGCCACGTAGGCGGTTACGGAAAGCAACATCGTTTCCCAAGGAACGGGCATAGAGTTTACGCCGAGTAGCAACGCGCCTAGGGGCCCGTATAAAAAAAGCATGATAAGAGAATTAATCGCCACCATGACCAGTGTCAAAGCATTGTTCCCTTTTGCAAGATAGCCCCACATCAAAACCATGGCTGTACATGGGGCAATTCCGAGTAAAATCGTTCCCGCTATATAACTTCGCCAAAGCTCAATGGTCTCGCCATTTGGCAAAACTTCCGTCCCAGGAAGAAAGTCTTTGAATAGATGTCCAATGAAAAAATAAGCAATCAGAAACATCGTAAAAGGCTTTACCATCCAGTTGATAAAAAACGTTAATATAACGGGTTTCGGCGTGTTGGCCGATTTCATCACTTGATTAAAGTCTATTTTGACCATGATAGGATACATCATAAAAAACAGGCAAATCGCGATAGGAATGGAGACTTCGTATAGGGAAAAATCGTTCAGCGTTGATGCAAGCTGCGGTGCTATTTTTCCTAAAAGGATTCCACCAATAATGCAAAGAAAAACCCAAAGCGATAAATAGCGTTCAAAAATTGACAGTTTTTTTGCTTTTGATTTCATGTGATTCCTTTATGTCTCAGCGCAATAGGGTTCTAAAATTTTGACTCTTTTTACGATTTGGCTCGCTTTAAAATAATTCGTTTTGCGCCATAAATCTAACTTCACCGAAACACGTTTTAAAACAAGGCGATTTTCGTCAAATATTTCATACTATTGGCGCCTTGAATCTCAGAAAACAGATTGATATTCCTTGCCGCTCCACTAGACTGTCGAGATGAAAAAAGCGTTGCTCTCCACCAAAACAATAGACGCTTTCAAAAAGGCTCAACATGATTTTGCTCGATAAACCATACATTTCTGATTTTCTCAAACAATACCTTCTCGAGGCTCAAGTCCCAATAATTCACACCAACGAAGCCGTTTCAATGCTTGATGATGAAGCATATCATTTCATCTCTGAAACCGACGCTGTTGATATGATTTCACGAAATCATCATCAGGCGCTTTATACTAACACAGAGAATTCAATCGCATGGGTCGAGGCAAATTTGCCACAGTCAGAGCCGCTGAGAAATATTCACATTTTTAAGGATAAGCATGGACTCCGCGAGTTGTTGCGCCCTTTATCCCTCAATTATTTTTATACAAAAGTTCCGATGGACGCCCTTGAAACCGTCGATTTCACGTCTTTCTCGTTTCCTCTCATCATCAAACCCAACATCGGCTTTTTCTCCATGGGGATTGCGCGAGTCGATTCGCCTGACGACTGGTTAAAAGCGGTTCAAGGCATTAAACAAGAGCTCCAGTTATCTGACGGACTTTATCCAAAAACCGTATTTGATGCACAGGAATTTGTTGTTGAGGAATATATCGATGGCGATGAATATGCCGTCGATTGTTATTTTGACGACAACGGAAAAGTCGTTGTTCTCAATATACTCTCTCATCTTTTCGCCGATAAAAACGACGTGAGCGACCGCGTTTACATAACGTCTAAAGCCATCATGAAATCGCTTTTAACGCCTGTGGAAAAATATTTAAACCAGCTTGGAAACATGGCAAAACTTAAAAACTTTCCACTGCATTTAGAATTCCGTCGCAAATCAACGGGTGAGATTATACACATCGAAGGCAACCCCATGCGCTTTGGCGGTTGGTGCACAACTCCGGATTTAGCCTGGTATTCATTCGGTCTCAATCTTTACGCGTATTATTTTGAGAAGAAACGTCCTGATTGGAACTCAATTTTTGAAACCATGGATGACAATATTTACAGTATGATATTACTCAACAACAGTAGCGGAATAGAAGGCAGGCGAATAGATTCGTTTGATTATTCCTCCCTCATGCAACGTTTCGAAAAGCCTCTAGTGTTGAGAAAAACAAATTTTAGGGATTATCCTCTTTTTGGTTTTCTTTTTTGTAAAACACGTCCTCAAAACATGGGTGAGTTATACTCTATTCTTCGCTCGTCATTATCTGAGTTTATCACAGCTAAAATTTGATTAACTTGCAGAAATTTAAATCCTTTCAACGCTTCTCTTAAGGGCTCTGTATCTGGAGCCATTTTTTATTCTGCATGATAAATTCCAGCTTTAACATAAATATCTTAGCCCCCTTGTTTTTATAATTATTTTTCAAAACACTTTTGTATCCTTGTCTCTATGTTATTTTGAAGGCTTAGAGAAAAAGGAAACGCGTTGAAAATAGAAAAACTAATAATACACGGAGCACGAGAACACAACCTCAAGAATATTAATCTCGAACTCCCTCGTGATAAATTTATAGTCATAACCGGACTTTCAGGTTCGGGAAAAACATCTCTCGCATTTGATACGATTTATGCCGAAGGTCAACGTCGCTATGTCGAATCGTTGTCTTCGTATGCAAGACAATTTCTGGGCCTTATGGAAAAGCCCGACGTGGAATATATAGAGGGTCTTTCGCCTGCAATTTCGATTGAGCAGAAAACGGGTGGACGCAATCCTCGCTCTACTGTCGGAACCGTAACGGAAATACATGATTACCTACGACTTCTCTACGCGAGAATTGGCAAGCCTTATTGTCATAGCTGTGGGCGACCCATCACAAAACAGACGGTACAACAAATTGTTGATACTATTTTAAATCTGTCTCCCAATGCTCATATTCAAATTCTTTCACCTATTGTTCGCGGTCGAAAAGGTGAGTTCAAAGAAGCGTTAAAAGAAGTTAAGCGAGAGGGTTTTGTTCGCTTGCGCGTTGATAAAAAGATTTATGAAATCAATAAATCGCCGAAACTCGATAAAAATAAAAAGCACGATATCGAAATTATTGTCGATCGACTCATTATTCAAGACGACATTAAAGAGCGCCTTACGGACTCTGTAGAGCTCGCGCTTAAACATGGTTCTGGGATGATTCTTGTAGATGTCGTTGGCGAGGCCGAACATATTTTCTCCGAACATTATGCCTGTCCCTATTGCGAAATATCCTATCCCGAATTAGAGCCGCGGCTTTTCTCTTTCAATAGTCCCTTTGGTGCGTGTACAACCTGTGATGGCTTAGGCATGAAAACAGCGATTGACGAGAATCTCATTATTCCCGACCAACGCAAGTCTCTTGCTCAAAGCGCTGTTTTGCCGCTTGGTTCTCAACCTCGGGGAAATTGGTATTCTTCCATTTTAAAAAGTCTCGCAAAGCATTACGACTTTAAATTTTCGACACCTTGGCGACTCATGAGTGACGAGGCGAAAAATGTCATCCTTTATGGAACAGGAAAAGAGAAGCTCACAATGATCTATTCTTCCGAGCGGTGGAAAGGTGAATACGAGGGCGGTTATGAAGGCGTCATACCGAATCTTGAACGACGCTATAGTCAAACGACCAGCGCAGGCGTACGAGCATGGATTGAAAGTTACATGTCGTCTATCGCTTGCCCCGACTGTAAAGGAAGCCGACTTCGGATAGAAGCGCGACATGTCCACGTGGCCGATAAGCCTCTTCATGAATTAAACGCCATGCCGATTCACGACCTCCATGACTTTTTTACAACTTTGAATCTTAATAAAACGGATCAAAAAATTGCTACGCAAATTTTGAAAGAGGTTAAGGACCGGACAGGATTTCTCGTCAATGTTGGCCTCGATTATCTAACACTTTCTCGCTCTGCTACGACATTGTCTGGGGGAGAAGCGCAGCGTATTCGACTTGCGACACAGATTGGCTCACAGCTCGTTGGTGTCATGTATATTTTGGATGAACCGTCAATCGGACTTCATCAACGCGATAACTCTCGCCTCATCGAAACATTGAAAAAATTGAGAGATTTAGGCAATACGGTTCTTGTCGTCGAACATGATCAAGAAACAATGGAAGCCGCTGATATGATAGTGGACATGGGCCCTGGGGCAGGAGAGCACGGTGGAAGAATCATCGCTTTAGGCACGCCCAAACAGGTGGCAAAAAATAAAGACTCCATTACAGGGCAATATTTATCAGGGAAAAAATTCATTCCTGTTGCTCTTTCTCGACGCAAAGGAAAAGGTTCTTTTATTAAACTTCTCGGTGCACGAGGTAACAACCTTAAAAATGTCGATGTTACGCTTCCCCTGGGGAAATTTATTTGCGTTTCGGGCGTTTCGGGATCGGGTAAATCTAGTTTGATTAATCAAACACTCTTCCCGGCTTTGGCGCGTCAGATATACAATAGTAAAAATAAAATGCTGCCTTTTGATAAAGTTGAAGGTCTCGCTTATATTGATAAAGTCATCAATATTGATCAGTCTCCTATTGGCCGCACACCTCGATCAAACCCTGCGACTTATACGGGGGCGTTCACGTTTATTCGAGATTTATTTTCTCAATTGCCCGAAGCAAAACTTCGTGGGTATAAGCCCGGCCGGTTTTCATTTAATGTAAAAGGTGGTCGATGCGAAGCGTGCGAAGGCGACGGCATTAAAAAAATTGAAATGCATTTTTTGCCTGATGTCTATGTAACCTGCGAAACGTGTAAAGGGAAGCGATACAACAGAGAAACACTTGAGATCAAATATAAGCAAAAAAACATTGCTGAGATTTTGGGGCTTTCCGTGGAAGACGCCTATAAGTTCTTTAAGAGTATTCCGAGTTTAGAACGAAAGTTGCGAACATTAGTCGATGTCGGACTGGGATATATAAAACTCGGCCAACAAGCCACAACGCTTTCGGGAGGCGAAGCGCAGCGCGTGAAACTCGCCTCTGAATTATCTCGCGTTGGAACAGGCAAGACCCTCTATATTTTAGATGAGCCGACTGTAGGACTTCATTTCGAAGACGTGAAAATGCTACTCGAAGTTCTAAACAGGCTCGTTGAAAAAGGAAATACTGTGTTGGTTATTGAACATAATTTAGATGTTATCAAGTCGGCCGATTATGTTTTAGACCTTGGCCCCGAGGGGGGGCATCGTGGCGGCGAAATTATTGCTCAAGGTACACCCGAAGAAATTGCCAAAGTTGAGATTAGTTATACAGGGCAATATCTAAAGAAAATGCTAAAGAGGTAGATGTGCTGTCATCTGAATAATGTCGAACTTTTCGCTTTTTGAATTGCTCTATCGCCTAGTAACTTTTTATGCTGTTTTTTTTAATTATCTCAAAGAACGCTTATTATAAGGACTCAAAACAATGCCAAATTTAAATTATGTTTGCCCAAAATGTAAAAACACATCATTCGAACCAGACGAAATCCGCACGACAGGCAGTGGCTTTTCTCGATTTTTTGATGTTCAAAATCGTGTTTTTACAACCGTAACATGTACAAAATGTGGCTATACCGAATTATATAAAGGCAAATCTAGTGGTATTGGTAATATTTTAGACTTTATCACGCATTAGGTCTTTTTTGATACTTTTAGTTTTTGCGTCTCGTTTTCTTTCGACTCAATGTTGATGCCATCAATGCGGCTCGATTAAATATTATTCTCAAACACAATGAAATTATAGTGTTGCCTTATGATTATTTAGTTATAGATTGACCTCGTGAACTATTTTCAGGAAGCCCGGTCATCATTTACAAAAAATCAATAATTTTTTTATTTCAACACATCACAATTGTTAATACTGGAATCAAGAAGGAATATCGATTTCCGTATTTTAATTTTGGAGAGAATTAAGAGAATGAAGACAATTATGATTGTTGCAGGGTTACTGAATCACAAAAGTAATGGAATCGCAGTGAATATTAACACTTCTGGGGTTCTACAAGTTAAATAAGCAGTCCGTTTTGAAATTAAAGTTTTCTACAAAATGAAAAAGTCGAGAACGCAGAACACTGCGAAAAATGTTATATTTATTATAACAAGGAGTTTAGTATGAGCATGGGTACAGTAAAATGGTTTAATTCAGACAAAGGTTATGGTTTTATCACTCCAGACGATGGTGGTAAAGACCTTTTTGTTCACCATTCAGACGTAAAAACATCTGGTTTTGCAAAACTAAATGAAGGTCAAAAAGTTGAGTACGAAGTAGGCGAAGGTCAAAAAGGACCTTGTGCTAAAAACGTTATTCCTCAATAAGCTTGACGTCATAATGTAATACTAACCGCAACAGGCTTGCTTGTTGCGGTTATTTTTTTATCAACTCTTTTTTTGACTTTTATAATGGCATCCAAAAACATTCTCATTCTTTGTACAGGTAATTCTTGTCGTAGCCAAATGGCACAGGCATTGATTCAAAAACAACATCCGGAATTCAATGTTTTCTCTGCTGGCACGCATCCAGCACCCGCGGTGCATCCTCTCGCGATAGATGTTATGGCAGAGAAAGGGATTGACCTCCGAAATCAGATACCGTCCTCGGTTGATCTTTATTTAAATCGCAATTTTGATCATGTTATAAGCGTCTGTGGTGAAGCCCACGAAACCTGCCCTGTCTTCTTGGGTCGCGTCATACATCGCAATCATGTTGGCTTTTTCGACCCGGCTTTAGCCCAAGGCTCTCATGAAGATCGCTTAAAAATATTTCGTCAAGTCAGAGACGAAATAGAAGCCACTTTTTCCAACTATTCCTTTTAATCTCATTCGTTAAATTTTTGGAAATAAAAAAGGTCGCAGTTTAGACGACCTTTTCCCTCAACTTCTTTTTTTTCAACTATCTTAGAGAAATGCCAAGACCTGCGCTATAAATTTCGCGTGTTTCTGTTTTGCTAAATGAGCCCGTTAAATACGTAAGGGGGAATAACGTGAGATGAAAGCCAGCACCATAACGTAAGCCTGGATCCGTTGTAAAATCAAAATCTATTTTAGTGTCAAACTCTTGTGATGTGTAGCTAATATTAACAGTGCCTGCTTCATAAGCGACGTCTCCATAGACACCCAGTCGAAACCAGAGTGGTGAAAATTCTTTTCCAACCTGTAGATTGTAGCTTGAGTTTACGGTGCTGAGTAATTCTTCAGAATCTTGACCAAGACTTACTTGTTGAAAAAAGGCACCGACAGCAAGATCAACAGGTAAGCTCAAGGTTTTGCTAACGCTATAACGGCCTCCAAGCCCCATCATTAATAGAAAAACATCCGTCGATGATCCGTCGCTATTTTCGGCGGCAAAGTTTAATTTCACACCGCGTGCGGTGGCTTCAAATCCGAGTGGAAGACCAATTGATGCTTGAGGCACCACTAAACCAAATTGTGGTAAATCTAATCCATTTGGTAGGTGAAGTGTATCAACCGCGCCTGAAAAAGATGAAAAATCAATTTGATTCACAACTTGAGCATTAATCCCTTGATCTATAAGCTGGCTTCTTAACCTGTCTTCTATATGCGTCCGATTCGGCGCTAAAGCCGCACCCGAACTTCCAAAAATAGTCGCCGTCTCCGTGTCTTCGCCATAATATAAATCAGCAAAAGAAAGCTGTACTGGATCAATGACAACGCCGGGTAAGGCAGAGCTAAAATCAAAGTCCATTTGATTTTCACTAAGTTCAAAATTAAATGTTTTGTCCGCATCTAAAATTGATGTAAACATAACCTTCGCGCTTACATCAAAGCCTAAAAAACGGTGTACTTTTGCCCTGTGATAAAATCCCGTGTTTACGGTTGCTGAATACGCATTGCTAAAGGGCACTAAAAACATCTTTCCGTTGGTTTCTAACATTGAATTTTTAAGGCTTTCCATCATGGATTCTTGTGCAAAAGTATAGCTGGCAAATACCGCTATAAGTGTTGTAATGACGGGAGTGTCAAAATAACTGGGTCTGAAAGGGCCGTAATGAGTTGTGTGATAGA
>CALBFA010000098.1 GCA_937888365.1 uncultured Fidelibacterota bacterium
TTAAAGTGGCACGCGAGCTGGGTTCAGAACGTCGTGAGACAGTTCGGTCCCTATCCGCCGCGGGCGGAGGAAATTTGAGAGAACCTATTCCTAGTACGAGAGGACCGGAATGGGCAAACCTCTGGTGTACCAGTTGTTGTATCAACAGCATCGCTGGGTAGCTATGTTTGCAAGAGATAAGCGCTGAAAGCATCTAAGCACGAAACTCGACTCAAGATAAGATTTCCCTTTTACCTTCGGGTAAACTGAAGACTCCTCAGAGAAGATGAGGTTGATAGGCCACAGGTGTAAGTGCAGCAATGTATTCAGCCGAGTGGTACTAATTAGTCGTGAGACTTGATCATTATTATTAAATTATTAGATCAGGTTTTTCTTTTAAAAACTTTTCCCCTTATTTGTCAATTAAAAAGATTTTTTGATTTTTCGGTGACTATTGCGTAAAGGTAACACCCGATCCCATTCCGACCTCGGAAGTTAAGATTTACAGCGCTGATGATACTGCCTCGTAGGAGGTGGAAAAGTAAGACGTCGCCGAGAAACTATAAAGGCTCCTTTAACGGAGCCTTTTTTATTTCTAGCTTGGAAACTATATAAAATTAGGTAAATTTTACTCACAATTTGACCTATAACACGACTTCTATAGAATTAGTGTTTAACGTCAATGGAAACGAGGAGAATGAGATGAGACGTATAAAAATAGTTCTGATGATTTTATTAATGGCCATTGCATTGCAGGGCCAAACTATTGTAGTAAACGCTGAAGTTGATCTTGATGAGTGGGATATTATTAATTTAACAGATTTTGACTTTAATGATGGAAGAAATAACCCTTTAATATTTTCCTATCGTATGTCAGCCCCAATTGGTACTGTAATAACTTTTCATTTATCACTTGATGCAAATGTGCCTTCTCTCAGTATCAACAATGAAATATTGCTTGATGCTTCAATGACTTTTACGATGCAAAGCGATATTGTTATATCAAGTCGAGATTTGGATTATGGATTAGCGGGTAGAGGATTTAACGACGAAATGGGCAACCCAGTTGATATCGTTGACTTTAATTTAACAAGTATGTTTACTGAGAATCCTGACCGTGCTCAAGAATTACAGGGTGTTGTCCTTTCTTCTGGCAGCTTACCCGCTGGCGAATATCATTACCATGTTGATGTTATCGGTGGTGATGTTCAGTACCTAAATTTTTCCAACGACAGATTATTCCACATCGTGAGCCCATCATCCATCGATTTACAATTTCCTATTGATAATTATCAATTTATCGGAGTTTCTTATCCCGTTTTTGAATGGACGTCTCAAGGTTGTGACAATTATGCAATTCGTGTGTGTGAATTTGATCCAAGTATTCATAGTTCCTATGATGATGCCATGCAATCCCAGTCCATGTTACCCTATCCAGATAATGGTGGATTTAGTCCAATTTCTACAAATTCACGATTTGACTATAGTGATGGATATGGTCGTACTTTAGAAATTGGAAAAACTTATGTGTGGCAAGTTCAGAAAAATTGCAATACAACGGGTGCTGATCTAGAAATATTTAGCCCTATTTACTCTTTTAGTATTGGACAAAATGACGATACAGTATCAGAATGTATTCAACAGATTCGTGATGCAATTGGCAATAATCAATATAATGCTCTGTTTGGACCGAATGGCCCTCTCTCCGGTTTTAATGAGTGCCCTGAGTTCTCAATCGATGGCGAACCTGTTTCAGCAAATGAATTTGCAGCTATTATTATGCAAATCGTCACAGGTGGCTATAACCTAGAAAGCATTACAACACAGTAAGGATTATATTATGCATCTATTTATTAAAAAATTAGTATTATTATCTCTTGTAGCTTTTGTATTTGGACAAAATAATGTGGCTCTTATCACAAAAGTTAGAGGTGAAATATTTCATAAGGCTCACGATTCGGATGAATATGCAAGCGCTGTTAAATCTGGAACTCAATTAAAGAATAAAGATTGGATTAAAACAGGGGCGGATGGATATATTGCTATTTTTTTCTTGGACGATAAAAGTCAACTAAAAATTAAACAAGATACTGAAATACAAATACTTGGTTCTGAGGAACGTGGTAAAATTAATAAAACCATTTCTTTAGATTATGGACAAGTAAAAGCAAAAGTTGAAAAGCAAAAAGGTGAATTTAAAATCGTGACGCCTACTTCTGTGGCTTCTGTCAAAGGTACTGAGTTTTGGATGATTTCCGAGGACGGTGTCGATCAAATCATCGGAATACAAGGTGTCGTTGAGGTTGAGAATAGATTTAGTGGTGGTGTTGTGCAGGTGACTACAAATCAAACAGCCAATTCAACTCCTGATGGAGGTCTTGATACCGAAGAGACTGAAGGAGCTGATATACCAGATGACCCCGATGACGATACGGATGATGATGCAGGGAATACCAATTTACATCAATTAAGAATTAAATTACAAAATAGCTCAAATGAAGAACGCTTTATCATAATAGAGTACTCAGAATAGGACATAATATCGTGCTGAAATTCAAACACCGCATGAATCTAGTCGTGGGCATTTTGCTAATTGCTTTGACGACTGGTTTTGGACAAACAATGTCAGGTGAACTGATTCACTTACCACCGAAATCTGCTGTTGAAGGATCAAGTATCGAAATATCAGCTATTTATACTGGAAATTTAAATGAAGTGACAGAAGCTAAGCTCATGTATCGTTTAGCTGGACAAATGGGTTACCTTGAGATCCCTATGAATATAGGTGACTTAAAAATCGTTGGATCAATACCAAGCGAAATAGTCGGTTCACCAGGCGTTGAATATCTTATGATTTTACTGTTGAGTGATGGTGGGATGGTAGCATATCCAAATAACGAAGATCCACTTAACAATCCTGTATTTTTACCCGTGGCAAAACCAACGGGTGAAAAAAGCGAAATGATTTCGGAAACAGAAAGAGAATACAGCCAAAATATCATAATTTTAACGCCAGAAGGTGGAGCGGTCATCCCTTTTGGAGAAGAAATATTAATAGCAGTATCTCTCTTTAATTTAGATAATGTTGATCCAAACCTTGTAAATGTATTTTTTGATAACAGAGATGTGAGTGCTTATGCCACAATTGGAAAAGATGTCGTTACCTACACGCCAACACAACTAAATGTGGGTGAACATACTGTATTTATTGAAGCATCAAATATTTACGGCGTAAAACTATCTACTATCTCTTGGAAATTTCGCATTCAAAGTGCAGCTCAAAAAATGTTTGATATGAAATTAATCGGTTATTTAAATACCGCTTATCGACTTGATCAAATTCACATACTCAACACCGATACAACTCAGAATCAGAAGTATACTATAAATACTAACCAATTGAGAAGAATGGATGGAAGCACTGAAGCCGATTTTAAATGGGCAAAAGTTAAAGGTGTTATTAATATTTCAAATCTTGAAAGAGATGATAACCAACCCCAAAATAGATATTCTCTGAAAATTAGGAATAATTACCTGCGATATACGTGGGGTGACGAAACGCCGATGCTAAATCGTCTCGGTCTATGGGGAAAACGTGTCCGAGGTCATTCAGTTGATCTAAGATTTAAATGGGTTAATCTAGAATATGTAACTGGTGAATTAACACGCCCCCTTACGGGATTGGCAAGTTTTGATACGACACAATTTGAATGGTCCCGAACAGGTTATACATATTCAAGAAAATTAACAGGCGTTCGTCCAAGTTTCGGAAGTGGAAGAACATTCCAATTTGGCACTTTTTATGTACACAGTAGAGACGATGTAGAAAGTGTTAAATTACATCCACAATGGTTGAAGGATGGTTACCTAAATCGACTCGGTGAATATGGATTACCAATCAACGATCCTGCAACCTCATACTCACTTGAACAAATTGTCTTATATGGTGATACAACAGATGTGTTTTCACGATTTAGTGGCGCTAATCCCCAGGATAACCTTGTACTTGGCACTGATATGAAGCTGGCTCTTGATAATCATCGTCTCTCTATTACGATGAGTGGTGCTGTATCATTGTTTAATTCAAATATAAGATCAGGTCCATATTCAAGAGCTGAGCTTGATACATTTAGCCTATTCGGTGATACCCTCTTAAATGACACTATTTCAATTGGCGATATTGATTTCGCATTTAGTCAACTTGATGATATGCTTGACAAACCTGGACTCCGATTCTTACTCTCTAGCGATAATCAATTTGATCCCTCTGGCCCTATGGCTGATTACTTTATCCTCAATCAATCCATACGCATGCCATATGATTACGTTAAATTTGGTAATGGATTCATAATGCAATCATTTCCAAGTCTCGGTCTTCAATTTAATGCCAAATTAAACTACTTTAGGAATTTTATTGACATCGACTGGAAACATATTGGTCGAGAATATACTGCGTTTGGTAGCCCGCTTATCGGTTTCGATTATGCTGGCTGGACCATTAGCGATAAAGTTCGACTGCTAAGGAATATGTTATTTTTAAATCTAGGCTACGAAAATATCACTAAAAACGTCGGAAGTATCAACACCTTCGCCGATCCACAAACACTCGTTAATAGTTATTCTTTAGGCTTTACATTTAATCCCGGCACAGGATTACCAACACTTTCCACAAGTATAAAAAGCTACAAACGTGACAATAATATTGACACACTTAATATTGACACTACAATAGTCGACGGTGTTGTAAATTTGATGATTACCGATCCTCGAGAGCTGAATCAGACACTTACCAGCACTTTAAGCTTAAGCTATGAGTTTGCACTTGCTTCTGTTAAAAACATGATTTCAGCTAATATTATGAGCAGCTCTAGAAATGATTTACGGCTCGGCAGAGAGGGTGAATTGCAAAGCGCTAAACTAACTGGATTGAATCTCAGAACTGAATGGAAGATCCCGCTTATTACAAATGTCGCTTTAAGGTTAAATAATTCGCAACTCTTAAATGAATCAAGTCTGGACTATCAAAAAACAAGTTATACGACTTTTGATGTCTGGGCTGGTTACAAAATGTATAAAAATAAACTTCAATTGAGATCTGGATATCGTCAGTTACAACTGAATAAAATTAAATATGTCGATGCTATTCTTGTTGATTATGATCAATCCCAAAACAATATTGATTTTAGAGTCCAATATAATTTCCCCAATGTTACCAAAGGAGCAACAGTCCTAAAAAATAAACTAGTTGCGCAATTTGAAGCCCGAAATTATAAGAGCAAAATAGAGAACTATAATTACAATGACCGTATGGTACATGTTCGATATGAGCTATCATTTTAAAACCAATAGGTAAAAATCTTCTGGATTATATAAAAAAACATTACATAAGTTTCGTTTTATCAGTTATTTCTGTAATGATAGTTCTTGTACTTCAAGGACTTGGCGTTTTTAATTCCCTCAATTATATGGTCTTAGATTACTCCTATCGATTGAGAGGATCCATGAGTAGCTGGTCAGCCCGCGATGGCGTACCATCCGACTCAATGAATGTAGTATTAATAGATGTCGACAATGAAACGTACCGATTGTTGGGCTCTGAAGGATGGCCTTATCCAAGAGGTAAAGTTTGGTCGAATATTATTCGGAATCTAACGGATGCTGAAGCAAAAGTAATTGTATTCGATATTGAGTTTGACTCTCGTGATGCCTATACAGCAAAAATTTTGAGTGTTTTTAATAATACTTTACCTGATGGCTTTCTCGACGGTGATTCAATGTTGGCCGAGTCTATCCTCTATGCAAAAGAAAATGGTACCGCCGTTGTTATGCCGTCTACTATTAAAGTGGAACCCAGCAGCCAACCCCCTCAACATTTGGTTGTATCAAACTCCCATATTCGTCGTGCTGATCCCGATCATGGCCTTGTAGATGTTTTTGATGACGGTGATGGCTTCACTCGACGCTATTCTATATTCAATGCAATGGTTCATGAGGCTGATATTTGGCACTTGTCTTTAGGCATGAAGGCCGTTAAACACTATTTAGAAATACCCGATTCTGTGAATTTGCGATATGATGAAGAAACAAGTTCTTTTTCGTACGGCCCCTTAACGATTCCATCTTACGGATATTATAATCAATTTATTTTGAACAATATTTATGGACCACCTTCTCACGCTAAAATTGGCACATCAGATGCCTGGAAAACGTTCCCTCGTTATCCACTTTCCAGCGTTATTGACACAGAAGAATTTGACCTTGACGAGTTCGAAGAAGACACAGATTGGATGTCAAAATTCAATCCCTTTAGCTCATTCAATTTGATGATGCAAACTATTGATCCTGATTATGAGATTCCTGAAAGTCCCTTTAAAGATAAAATATGTATGATTGGTGTATCCGTAGAAGTATTTCATGATTATAAAAAAACAGCTTTTTTTAATTATCTAGGAGTTCCAACTTTGATGCCTGGATTTGAATTCCATGCTAATGCAGTGCAAACTTTACTCGATCAAAATTTTATTAAAGTTTATGGTGGTACCTTAGAAACGACAAGGCAGTCTTTTTTACCAATGGCCCTACTCATTTTAGGGCTGTGTCTTATAGCTTTTCTTTTCCTAAGTATTTTTGATCCTCTTATGGGAGGTATCGGTGTAATTATCGAAATCTTTATTTTCGTGAGTATGGCAATCGGTGCATTTACACAAGACTATCTCTGGTTAATTAAATTAATATCTGGGAATTCGAATAAAATTAATGTCCCGGGATTTGGTGAATCGTTAGTGATACCCGTTATTGCTCCAATCGCCGGGATATTAGGCACTTACGGTATAAATATGTTGTATAAATTTATCCTTGAGCAAAAGGATAAACGCTTTCTAAAAAATACTTTTGGAAACTATATATCTCCCGAGCTCATTGACCAAATGTACGAATCAAAACAAGCTCCTGAATTGGGTGGAGAAGAGGGTTTTAGGACGGCATATTTTACAGATATTCAAGGATTTTCGACCTTCTCTGAGAAACTTACACCGACTCGTCTCGTAGATTTATTGAATGAATATTTGTCTGCCATGACCGATATTTTAATCGATAATAACGGTACACTCGATAAATACGAAGGGGATGCTATAATTGCGTTTTTCGGTGCTCCAATACACATGGAGGATCACGCATACAAGGCCTGCCTGACTGCTATGCAAATGCAAAACAAACTGATAGAACTACGGGAAAAATGGACTAGCGAAAATGAGAAATGGCCAGATATCGTTCATGACATGCGAATGCGAATTGGTGTGGCATCAGGTCGAATGGTTACAGGGAACATGGGTTCAAAAATGAGAATGAATTACACGATGATGGGTGATTCAGTCAACACAGCTGCAAGGCTAGAATCTTCGGCTAAACAATATGGTGTTTATACTCAAACGATAAGTCAAACGCATGATGAAACACCTGATGCTTTCCTATGGCGACGATTGGATAAAGTTATAGTGATGGGGAAAAAAGAACCAATTGAAACGTATGAACTTCTAAATTTTATTGAAGATGCCACGGATCAAGAGAAACAACTGGTTCAAAAATTTCACGAAGCATTAGAAATATATAATTCCCAAGATTGGGATCGCGCAATTCAAGCATTTGGGAAGGCTAACAAGCTAGAAGATCATTTCGTAGGTCGAAAAACGACACCTTGTTTAGTCTATATTGAGCGCTGCGAAATTTTCAAAGAAAATCCTCCTGGCAATGATTGGGACGGATCATGGACCCTCACCTCTAAATAATAATCTTCTGAATGGAACATTAAGCTGTTTATCTCATTGCTAAATAGCAATGAAAAGGTATCTTTTTTAAATGGAAAAAAACAGTAACAAAGGTAGAATATTGTGGGCAGATGATGAGATCGAATTATTACGTCCACATAAAATATTTTTAGAGCAAAGAGGCTATGAAGTTTTCACTGTAACAAACGGTGCTGATGCAGTTGAAATTGTAAAATCAAAAGATTTCGATATCGTATTATTAGATGAGATGATGCCGGGATTGGATGGTCTTCAAACCCTTGCACAGCTCAAAAGCATCAGACCTTCGCTTCCAGCAATAATGATTACGAAAAACGAAGAAGAATCATTAATGGAAGAAGCAATTGGGGAACAAATATCCGATTATTTGACAAAACCTGTGAATCCTTCACAAATTATTTCCGCTATAAAACGTATTTTAGACAAAACAAGAATTCGACAAAATGCTGTATCTGAAAAATATATAAATGCATTTAATGAATTAAATTTACAAATCGGCAATGATGTGTCAGCTAAAGATTGGATAAAAATTCATCATCAACTCTCTAATTGGGAGCTTGATATTGAGGATTTCCCCGAATTGGGTTTCCAAGACATGCTGCAGCAACAGAAGAAAGATGCGGATCTTGAATTTTCACGATTCATTCGGTCGAAATATGAAAAATGGGTAAATGGACCCTATGACCAAAGACCCATCATGGCTCCGGATGTGATCCGGAAATTTGTGAAGCCATTGCTTGAGAATGATAAAAAAGTGCTCTTTATCGTTATGGATTGCATGCGTTGGGATCAGTGGCTTACAATTGAAAAACTTCTTTTTCCAGAATTTCAAATCCGTCGAGATGGACAATATACCATATTGCCCACAACTACCGAATACAGCAGAAATGCTATGTTTAGTGGCTTATTCCCAGACGATATTGCGTCCCAACATCCAGATTGGTGGCATAATATTGACGAAAATAGTCTTAATGCCCATGAAGGTGATCTGTTAAAAGAGCAAATGAAGCGCCTTGGACTTCATCAAAAACCAGGTCCAAAATATAAAAAAATCTATAATAATTCAGAAGGCGACCATTTTACAAAGAATTTTAAATCAATAGCTAATCATGATTTAATAGCCCTCGTCGTGAATCAAATTGATTTATTAACGCATCATCGCACCGATTCATCAATACTGCAAGATCTTATCCCAAATGAAACAAGCTATCGTGAAATGGTGAGGACGTGGTTTAAAAATAGCTGGAT
This sequence comes from uncultured Fidelibacterota bacterium, assembly GCA_937888365.1. Classification (GTDB taxonomy): domain Bacteria; phylum Fidelibacterota; class UBA8477; order UBA8477; family JABMPR01; genus CALBFA01. The sequence goes on from CALBFA010000098.1 coordinate 9,030, forward strand.
ATTTAATCTACTCCTCGAGGCAAAAAAATATAATTATACTATTGTAGTAACTTCTGATCATGGAAGTATTAAAGTTGAACATTCATCTGTTATCAAGGCTGATAGAGATGCTTCTGTAAATCTCCGTTTTAAACTCGGTCGTAATTTGCAGCCAAATCCAAAAGATGCTTGGTTATTTTCTGACCCCTCAAGAATCCGAATCCCCGTGAATAATAATAATGAAACAATTGCCATTGCGCTAAAGGACTATTACTTCCTTTATCCAAATAATTTTCGAAAATACCAAACAAAATACGAAGATACCTATCAACATGGTGGTTTGAGCCTTTGGGAGATGATTACGCCGGTTGCGACTTTGACTTCTAAATAGAGACTCTATTATAAATGTTTGAATACGAATTTAAAACAATCTCAATGCACGAAACGCAAAAAATAGCTCAGAAGTTGGGGAAACAACTTTTTGCTGGCGACGTCGTCGCTCTCGTTGGAGATTTAGGGACAGGAAAAACAACCTTTTCACAAGGCGTAGCCAAAATAATGGGTATTCATGAACCAATTTCAAGTCCGACGTTCACGTATATTAATGAATATTTAGGTGAAAACTTTCGACTCATTCATATCGATGCCTATAGGATTGAAAAAAGTGAAGTCCTCATTAAAATGGGTCTATCAGATTACTATGAAGATTCCATCATTCTTATCGAATGGGCAAATCTTGTCCCAGATGCAATACCTGAAGAGGCTATTAGTATATTATTTACAGCAGGAGATTCTTCGTCTTCTCGAACCCTTAAAATATTCTCATATCGAAAACTAAAACTATGAAATTATTGATATTAGACACTTCCACTTCTTTGTGTGGAATTGCAATTACAGACAATAATACGTTAATATTTGAAGAAGAATTTATAGGCCGGCAGATTCATATTGAAGTTCTTGCACCCACCATAAAAAAAGCAATTCAAGCGCATGGCAACGTTGATGCGATAGCTCTTACCATCGGGCCTGGTAGCTTTAACGGACTGCGGATAGGTTTGACAACGGCAAAAGCCCTCGCGTTTGTCTATAGGATTCCTATTATTCCAGTACCTACCTTAGATGCATTGGCATGGCAACTAGACATCTCTAATTTTCCATGCAAAATATTACTTTATTCACATCGCGATTATTTTCATTATGCAGAATATTTTTTAGAAGAAGGTTCGCCAAAATCACTTAAAACTCAATTTAAATCCGCAAGTGAAATAATAGAAGAGGATGACCTTCCTATTTTCACAAATGAAGTGGAAAAACTCACATTGCTTGTTGATAATCCCGTACGTATGATTGAGAATGTTCAACCTCGAATTTCCTCCATTGCATTTTGGGCATACAAAAATAAAGCACACGCTTCTACGGATTATTATACATTAGAGCCCGTATATAATGCAGTATATGTAGCAAAAAAATGGACTCCACCTGCCTATATTCAAACAGAATTATCTAAATAATTCTTAATAGCTAAAACTTTGTATACGCAATCCGAATACCAAATCATCAAAGCAACTTTGAAAAATATTCCCGATATTTGTGTGTTAGAAAGAACGATTTTTACGAAGGAGTTGCAAAAATCAGAACTCGAATCGCAATTAAATAATCCACTCTTTTACTTTGGTCTATTAAAACTTCGTGAAAGTTTTATTGGGTATTATCAAATGGTTATAATTGAGGGTGAGGCTGAATTATATCAAATCGGGGTTGAAGAAAAATTTAGAGGTCAAGGTTTAGGTGATTTACTAATCAAGCACCTGTTGAACGAATTAGAAAAACTTCACATAAGAAAAGTATTTTTAGATGTAAAAAGTACAAACGTAATAGCAATCAAATTCTACGAAAAATATGGATTCAAAAGGCTTGGAATCCGTTCATCATATTATAATATGGGCGAAGATGCATTAATATTGGAGAGAGATTTTAATGGCGTGGTTTACAAGAAAAAGTAAAAATATCAAAACCTCAAATGAGGATAAAAAAGAGTATCGTGACGGTCTTTGGATTAAGTGCAATAATTGTCGCCAAATACTTTATCAAGCTGAGTTGACGCGGAACAATCATGTTTGTTATAAATGTAATTATCATTTTCGAATCCCTGCAAATAAGTATATCGAATTGCTGTTGGATAAGGGATTTAAAACGCAGTTTGAAGATATCACTCCCCGTGACCCCCTAAAGTTTAAAGCACAAAAAAAATACAAAGATCAGCTGGAAGCAGCTCAAAAGAAGACAGGGATTAAAGATGCCATCCGTGTTGCGACGGGTTCGATAAATTCGATTCCTGCAATTGTAGCCGTGATGGATTTTTCATTTATCGGTGGTAGTATGGGATCCGTTGTTGGAGAAGTGATTTCTCGAAGCGCTGAACAGGCTAGGCAAGAACATCGAGCTTTGATTATCGTTTCGGCGTCTGGTGGCGCACGAATGATGGAAGGTGCCTACTCATTAATGCAGATGGCTAAAATCTCAGCGAAGCTGGGACAACTTAGTGATGCAAAGATACCCTTTATCTCCGTTATGACAGACCCCACTACGGGCGGTGTAACCGCTAGTTTTGCAATGCTCGGAGACATCAATATAGCCGAACCTGGCGCTTTAATTGGTTTCGCTGGACCAAGAGTTATCAAGCAAACAATTGGTGCTGATTTACCAGAAGGCTTTCAGAGAGCAGAGTTTTTATTGGAAAAAGGATTCCTCGATTTAATTGTTCCAAGAGAACAAATGAAAATAAAACTGACTGAATTATTAGGTGTACTACATGGCCAAACCACATATTCTGCTTAGTAATGATGATGGTATTAATGCGCCTGGTTTAGCCGCTTTAGAAAAAGAAATCTCTAAATTTGCCACTGTTTCAATCGTAGCACCTATTACGGAGATGTCTGCAATGGGGCATGCCATTACTATTTCGAATCCTATTAAGCTCGTAAATATTTATCGTGACGAAGAATTTTATGGCTACGGCATCGAGGGTACTCCTTCGGATTGCGTAAAATTGGCAATACAGGGAGACTTAATTTCGAAACCCGATATGGTGATTTCTGGTATTAATCAAGGCGCAAATCTTGGGATCGATATTATTTACTCAGGCACGGTCTCCGCCGCCTATGAGGGGACATTATTAGGCGTCCCATCGATAGCCGTTTCCCTTGATTCTTTTAAGTCAAAAGATTTTAGTATAGCGGCAAAAATTGTTAGTCATCTAGCCAAAAAAGTACTAGCGCAAGGTTTGCCTCTCGGAACATTATTAAACCTGAATATTCCCGCTGTTAAATCCATCGATCAAATAAAAGGCATTAAAATTGTGAAACAAGGGAATGCCTTGTATCGTGAAAATTTTGAAAAACGAATGGATCCACGAAATCGCGTCTATTATTGGATGTCTGGGGAGCGTGATGTGAAAGACCTAAACCCAGAGTTGGATGAGATAGCCATCAAGGATAATTGGGTCACCTTGACACCGATTCAGTACAATTTGACACACTTTGACTTTATGAAAAATCTCTCATCTTGGGGATTAGATATGGAATCACTTGATGCATGAACTTGTACTCATTGTTGATTTTGGTTCGCAATATACTCAATTAATCGCGCGTCGAATTAGAGAGGAAAATGTTTATTGCGAAATAATTTCACCTGAATTATCGATTGAAGAAATCAAAGCGAAAAAGCCTCGCGCCATTATTTTAAGTGGCGGACCCAACAGTATATTCGAAAAAGATGCACCTCAAATTTCATCTCAGCTATTCGATTTGGCAATCCCAATTTTAGGCATATGTTACGGTTTACAGCTTATCGCTCGCCATTTCGGAGGCGAAGTAGAGGCGGATCAATCCAAAGAATACGGCCGACAATCCATTCAATTTAAAAATAAATCACAGATATTTTCAAATGTAAATTCAGGCTCTCTGGTTTGGATGAGCCACGGCGACCATGTTTCGAAAGTGCCTAAAACGTTCTTAAAACTCGCTGTTTCGAATGATGGCTTAATCGCCGGAATTGCACATCAGGCCAAACCTATCTTTGGTGTACAGTTTCATCCTGAGGTTAATCACACTGAAGACGGTCAAATAATTATTTCTAACTTTCTTTTTAAAATCGCTTCATTTTCGCGCGATTGGACGCCTGCAAGTTTTGTTGATGAGGAAATTATTTCGATTCGAAATAAGGTTGGGAAAGAGAATGTCATTCTTGGATTAAGCGGAGGGGTTGACTCATCTGTTTTAGCATTTTTATTGCATCGCGCCATTGGGGAACAATTGTTCCCAATATTTATTAATAATGGACTTCTAAGGAAAAATGAAGTCGATGAAGTACTCAAGTTTTTTGAAAAATCCCACATTAATGTCATCCAACGAGATTATTCTAAGGAATTTCTAACTGCATTAGCAGGTGTATCGGAACCCGAGCAAAAGCGAAAAATCATTGGCCGCATATTTATTGAAGCCTTTGAAACAGAAGCAAAGAAAATAAAGAATCCCGGATTTTTAGCTCAAGGCACATTATACCCCGATGTCATTGAAAGTGGTGCAATAGGTAAATATTCAGTCACCATAAAATCGCATCATAATGTGGGTGGTTTACCAGAAAAAATGTCACTTAAAATATTGGAACCATTTCGAGGTTTATTCAAAGACGAAGTTAGAAAAGTAGGAAAGATCCTGAATGTTCCTGACATAATGATTAAGAGACATCCTTTCCCAGGTCCAGGTTTAGCCGTACGTTGCCTTGGAGAGATTTTACCAGAACGCCTCGATATTCTGAGAAATGTAGATCAAGTCTTTATTGCATACCTAAAAAAAACGGGTTGGTACGACAAAATATGGCAAGCTTTTGCTATCATTTTACCGTTGCAAACTGTTGGGGTTAAAGGCGATCAACGAAGCTACGAAAATGTTATAGCACTAAGAGCGGTTCATTCAAGTGATGGAATGACAGCGGATTGGGTGAGAATTCCACCCGAAATGCTAGCAGAAATATCAACACAAATTATTAATAAAGTTCCAGGCGTAAATCGCGTTGTTTATGATATTACTTCAAAACCACCTGGAACAATCGAATGGGAATAAAAAACTCAAGAAAAAGAATTGAGATAATTATTTTAAAAGCAGCACGGTTTAATTTTAATAAATATTAAAATACCAATTTATTCTTGGTTAAAAGGGTGTTAAATTCACATAGTGCTTAATCAATATTCAGAAATAACGAAAATACAATAGATTTTAGGAGAAATAATTTATGTGTGGAATAGTCGGATATATCGGAAAGAGAAACGCACTGCCCATCGTTGTCGAGGGACTAAAAAGATTAGAATACCGTGGTTATGATTCTTGCGGCGTTGCATCCTTATTTCACGGTGAATTGTCAGTGGAGAAAATGGCCGGTAAAGTGGTAGGTCTTCAGTCTCTGCTAGCTAAAAAAAGAGACAATCCCATTATAGCAATAGGACACACGCGCTGGGCAACTCATGGTATTCCTGATAAAACCAATGCTCATCCTCATTTAAGTCAATCGGGTGAATTTGCCATCGTTCATAATGGAATCATAGAAAATTATAGAGTATTAAAAAAGGGACTTGAAGATAATGGATATGTTTTTTCAAGCCAAACGGACACGGAGGTTATCGTTGCTCTGATTCAAACACTGTATAAAGGCAATCTAGAAGATGCCGTGGGTAATGCTTTAAAGCACGTTACAGGTGCTTATGGGATTGCGGTGATGACAAAACATGAGCCCCATAAAATTGTTTGTGCTCGTAGAGGCGCACCTCTTGTAATGGGTATTGGAACAGACGAATATTTTGTCGCCAGTGATGTTGCAGCCATCATTCAGCATACAAAACAAGTTATTTATTTGGATGATGGAGAACTCGGTATTTTGACCTCCGATGGTGTTGAAACATTAGCCTGTGATCGAGAAAGTATTTCAAAAGATATTCAACACCTCACTTTCGATGTTGAGGCGATAGAAAAAAGTGGTTATGAGCATTTTATGCTCAAGGAAATATTTCAACAGCCTCAAACCGCATTTGATTCGATGCGTGGCCGCTTAAATGTGAAAGACGGCTCCGCTCATCTCGGTGGAATCAACGATCATATCGGAAGTATACTGCATGCAGACCAACGCTATATCACGGCATGTGGAACGAGTTGGCACTCAGCTTTAATAGGCGAGATGATGATTGAGCAATTTGCCCGATTACCAGCCGAGGTTGAATATGCTTCAGAGTTTCGATATCGTGAGCCCTTAGTGGATAATCGTTCCGTTATTTTTGCAATTAGCCAATCGGGAGAAACGGCCGATACTCTATCCGCTATTGAAGAAGGGAAATCAAGAGGTGCAACGACTTTAGGAATTGTGAATGTCGTTGGATCAAGCATCGCAAGAGCGACTGATGCAGGTGTTTATATCCATGCTGGACCTGAAATTGGTGTAGCATCCACAAAGGCATTTACATCTCAAGTTGCCGTGATGTCTTTACTGACCCTTAAACTGGCTCGATTGATGGGGATGTCAAAGAAAGACGGGATTGAAATTGTAGAAGCGATGCAGCGTGTCCCTGAACAAATTGAATCCGTGCTGAATCAATCGGATGTTATAGCAGAAATTGCACGCACATATTCAAAGGCCAGTAATTTTCTCTATCTCGGTCGTGGTGTTAATTTTCCCGTCGCTTTAGAGGGTGCTCTAAAGATGAAAGAAATTTCCTACATTCATGCAGAAGGCTATCCCGCTGCCGAAATGAAACACGGTCCCATTGCACTTATTGATGAGAAAATGCCGATTATTATGATTGCGCCAAAAGATAAGACTTATGCGAAAGTCATGGGAAATATCGAAGAGCTTAAAGCACGGAAAGGGCGCGTAATAGCCATTGCCACTGAAGGTGATAAGGAAATCGCAAAAATCGCAGACCATACAATTTATGTTCCTGCGACTTTGGCTTTTACTGCACCGATGGTGAATGTCATTCCATTACAATTATTAGCTTATTATATCGCTGTGGAAAAAGGATGCAATGTTGATCAACCACGAAATTTAGCGAAAAGTGTCACGGTTGAATGATTAAAAAACTTGGTTTAATATTATTATTTTGTTTAGGATTGTTTGGGCAAAGTTCAAATAATCTCTTTAGAAAAGGCGAAAATTTTTACAATGATGGTCAATATTGGCAGGCACTAAAAATATTTAATGAACTTTCATTACAAGACACGTCCTTAAATCATCAAATTTCTGCCAGTGAATATATGGTCGCAAAATGTCATTTTAATTTAGGCAATAAAAAGAGAGCGATTCAAAAATCAAGACAATTTGAATATAGACATAAAAATGATTCTTATTTGGACGATATCCACCTCCTTTTAGGCGATATTTATTTTGCACTAAAGGATTATAACGAATCCGCTTGGAATTATGCTTTAGCGTCATCAGAAAGTGATGATGTTTTAGTGCAAAAGAACGCTAGAGACTTAGCTATTAATGTCGTTTCAAATTATGCTAACGAAACGGAATTACGCCAAATTGGAAACAGAAGTGCCTCACCAGCTGGTCAATTATTAACATTGCTTGTCGCTGAGCGATGTTACGCCGATGGAAATTTCAATGACGCTTTTAATTATTTATACGATTTGCGTCCACTTCTAGAAAACCCATATCTCATTCAACGGACCAAGCATTTGGATGGTAATTTTAGATTTAATCGCCCAGACACATTACATTTTGGTGTTATTTTGCCACTAACGGGAAGTATGGGAAGAATCGGAAACGATATTTTAAATGGAATAAAATATTCATCCATGTTATTCGTTGATTCGACTCAAATTCAAATAAAACTTTACATCAGAGATAATGAGCTGGATTTAGCAAAAACGATTCGCATATCGAGAGAATTTGCACATAATCAAAAGATAAATGCTATTATTGGTCCTCTTGCGAACGAAAATGTAAAGGGAGCCGCTGCAGTTCTTGATGGCACGAACAAACTATTTATTTCACCAACAGCCACCGAAGAAGATTTAACAACGTTAACAGATGGATTCTATCAATTTCAATCCAACAGAAAAGTACGAGCCTATGCATTGGCCGAGTATGCCGTCAATGTTATGAATAAAAAACGGTTTGTCATCATTGCGCCATCGGATGAATATGGCCGACAATATGCAAATAACTTCGTTGACCGCCTTCATGAATTAGGCGCTGAAATTACATATCAAGGCTGGTATTCTGGAGAACCGACAGATTTGAGCAAAAATTTTCGACGCATTCGCCAATTGGCCTTTAATCTTTTAGACGAAAAAATTCGTGTAGATTCACTCCAACATTTTATGGATATTGACAGTCTCTTAGAGTTGCAAAACTTGGGTTATGACGTTGATACACTCATAACACAACTCGCTGAAGTTGATTATTATGAGCCCTATAAAGATCAGCTTAATCCCATCACAAAAAAAGTGAGTCCGCGCTATACAGACAGTCTCAAAGTTTCTTTAGATAATATTGATGCATTTTTCTTCCCCATTCACAAAGGTGATATTCGTTACCTCGCTTCACAATTAGCTCATTTTAATTTAACGGGGCTTGTTTTAGGCGATGAAAATTGGAAGGATGAGCCTCTTCTGCGGAAATATTATACTTATTTACCTGAACTCGCAATCGTTTCGGGTGAATCAGATTATTTAAGAGATGATTCTGAAAAAGTCTTTAGCTACTTTAAACAACTTTACGATTCTGAGCCTGAAACATATTCGTTTCTAGGTTTTGATGTGATGTCAACGCTCCTTAATAATATTCAATATTTAGGCTCAAAATCGAATGGTTGGAAAGAAATATTTAGTGTATTGCCAGAATTTAAAGGTCAAAAATACAGAGTTTATTGGGGTGGCGTAACGCAAAGAGAGAACCAATCAGCATTTATGTTTGAACTAAGAAATCAAAAATTGATCCCCGCTGGTTTTCGTGATCCTGATGGTTTTCAAGGTCTAATACATGAAAAGGCTGAAGTAGATTCTATTCTCCTAGATGGTTACTTGCCTGAGAATGAAGAATAGTGATTATTATACCCTCAAAACTTACATATGATAAGCACTTGGTCCTTTTCCAAAGTACGCGAAAGGGTGGATTAAGTAAGGGTGCGTATGCATCATGCAATATGAGTATTTCAACTGATGATAATCAAATTAGCGTAGAAAAAAATCGTGAAATATTATTTGCATCCTTGGATATTTCTCAGAACAATTTGGCGGAAGCCGTCCAAACACATTCGGCGAATATTGAAAAAATCGATAAACCGGGTATTTATAATAATTGTGATGCCTTAATTACCGATGAAAAAGGACTTTACCTGAGCATCCAAACGGCGGATTGTTTGCCAATTCTGATTTGGGATAATTCAAATAGAGCCATTGGCGCAATTCATTCTGGATGGTGGGGAACGGAAAAATTCATTTTAAAGAAAACAATTGATGGTTTAGTTGCGAATTATAATTCCGATGTAAGCAACTTAAATCTATATATTGGCACAGGAATGACACAGAAATATTTCGAGGTCGGTCAGGAATTTCAGTCGATTTTCGATTCGAAATATGTGTGTATGCACGATAGTAAACTCTTTATGGATAATGTAATGGCAAATTATGATCAAGCGATAGCTTCGGGAATTTTAAAATCGAATATTGAAGTGAGTCCGTATTGTTCATTTGGTGATGAAGATTTATTTTATAGTTATCGGAGAGATAAGGGTGTTACAGGGCGAAATATAGCGGTCATCGGGTGGTGGCAATGACAATTCTCGAAGCAATATTCTTGGCAATAATACAAGGATTGACAGAATTTTTGCCTGTCTCTAGTTCAGGGCACTTAGTCCTTGCGAAAGCATATATGACTTTATTTGGAGGGACAGAATTATCAGGTCTCAATGATTTAGCTTTCGATGTTATTGTTCATTTCGGGACATTTCTAGCCGTCTTTGCCATGTTTTGGAAAGATATAAAAGAAATATTAACAGCCTTTTTTTTAGGATTTACGCATCTCAAAGATTTAAAATCCTATTCTGACGAGGAACCTCTATTTCAATATGCATTATTACTGATTATTGGAATGATTCCAGCTGGAATTGTAGGCATTTTGTATAAAGATGACTTAGAACATTTATTTTCGCAACCCAAAATAGTAGCGGGAATACTCATTCTTACAGGAATCATTTTAATCTCAACGCGCTTTGCACCTAAAATAAAAATGCAACTAACATGGCAAAAAGCTATTGTGATTGGCTTGGCTCAAGCGTTTGCATTAATCCCTGGAATTTCACGGAGCGGGTCAACGATTTCTGCAGCATTGCTTTTGGGCGTTCCTCAAAAAGATGCTGCGAGATATTCATTTATAATGGTATTGCCTCTTATTTTAGGCGCTACTCTATTAACATTATTTGATGCGCTTGAACAAGGTATCTCAATAGACCAAACATATGTTTTAGTTACTGGACTCATCGTCTCATTCTTTATAGGTTATGTCTCATTGAAATGGTTAATATCATTATTGAATAACGGAAAATTCTATCTTTTTTCCTTTTACACTATTTTTGTGGGTGTCGTGAGTTTGTTTATTTTATAATGGCGTATCAAAAGACATCAGAATTCACGGTTTATTCAAACCATATGGATCGCTTAAAAAACGGCCGTTTTGAGCCCATAATGGTTTTATTGGGTGGACAAGATTATTTAAAATTTAAATATATAGAACTCTATAAAAAACAATTCCATAGTATTTATCCTCAAGGGGAGATATTGAATAAATGGAGCGATCAATTAAAAGACGCGTCATCAATATATGAATTGTTTTCTGGAGGTGGATTATTTTCACAGCAAAAACTAATAATCCTCAAGAATCTGGAGAATATAAAGGTCAAAGAAGGCCAACTTTTAGCAGAAATATTGATGAAAGGCGTTACAGATCATTTTGTCGTTTTGATGCATGAAGAGACCTGGAAAATACCTGGATGGCTAAAGGAGCTTCGAAATGCAGGTAGTTCGTTTGTTGTAGATCGAATCGAAAGTGCCGAATTGATTCGAATTATCCATCGTTTTGCTGAAATGAGATCCTTAACAATTACAGAAGAAGCAATTGAATACTTATTGGACGTCAATGAAGAGAATTTGGAACTCATTGATCAGCAAATTGAAAAAATCGATTTATTAAAAGGTGAAAAAGATCGCAGTGAAATTGATTTTACGAGCGTTCAACGAACATTTAACTCGAATCAAGAAAATGATATTTATGCATTGAGTAATGCTATAATTCAACGCGATAGAAAACGCACGATACAAATACTTATGGAACTTGAAGCCGTTGGGCAAGTCAGTATCCCTTGGCTTGTTTCTGTTGTATATGGTAAATTAGCGAAGGTATTAATCATCAAAACAGGTGAAGAGCAGGCATCACGATTGTCACTTCCTAAAAGTTTTTCGGATGACTATAAATTGTTATCAAAAGCATCCCAAAACTTTACGACTGAAGAATTAAGGAAATCCCTTAAAATATTATCAATTATTGATTACGAATCACGATTGGGAAACAACGCGCTATCTCGCCATTTTTCCACATGGATTTCAGAATGTATATAGAGAATTGAATGCGCGAATTTACGGATGAACAATTAATAGCTAAATTTCAATCAGGCGATGAATTAGCCTTTATTGAATTAGTTAATCGTTATAAAGACCGACTTATCAATTTTGTATATGGCTTTGTTAAAAATTACAGTGACGCAGAGGATATAGTCCAAGACACTTTTTTAAAAGTTTATAAGAACAAACATGCCTATCGTGAGATTGCAAAATTCTCAACATGGCTTTACACGATTGCAGGCAATTTAGCTCGATCCCAACTGCGGAAAATAAAGCGTCGGAAAACATTTACAATGAGCCAACTATCCTATGATGACAATGAATTTGATCCAAAGGATATGAGTCGAAGCCATACAGAAGTTTTGGATGATTCTTATGTTGCGCAGGAAATCAGGAAAGCTATTCAAGAACTTTCAGAACCTTTTAAGACAATTGTAATTTTACGAGATATTCAGGAACTTTCTTATGAAGATATGAGTAAAATTCTCGAGATTCCAATTGGAACTGTGAAATCCAGGGTGAATCGAGCAAGATTAAAATTGCAGAGCTTATTAAAACATCTAAAGGAGTAACAGCTCATAATAATTGTTAGGTAAACGAATTAAAAATAGGTAGATGAAGATGAATTGTGAAATAGTACAAGAAGAATTTAGCAGTTTTATTGACAACGAATTAAGCGTTGAGGGAAAGAACAAGATGAGTGCTCATTTAGAGACTTGTTCACAATGCGAAACACTATTTAAAAATTTAAAAGAAACGCTGCACGTAATGCATTCGTTGCCTAGCTTAAAAACCAGTGATGATTTTGTGGCAAAACTCCTCACTACGGCTCACTCAAATCAAAATAAACGCTCCTCATTTTCATTCCTTAACAATGACATATTCAAGTATTCAGGATACGGTATTGCAGCGGGATTGGTACTAGCACTCGGCTTTACGCAATTAATGGTGCCTAAAATAGAGCGACCTAATATTACGGCGCATAATAAAATCCATAGTGAAGTTCCGCTAGTAGCAGAAATGTCAGACAGTTTAGAAAACACATTAAACGATACAGCTCTTAACAATCAATTAAGTACTCAATCGTCTCAAGAATTACTCCTCGTTAACCAAAAATAAATAGACGCTTAATCGTCAGTAAAAAAGCAGCTTATAGCCTTGTTTTACTATTGGCTATTGAGTAATTTTAGCCAAATGAGAAATAGAGCAATTTCTTATAATCGCTTTTCAACTCAACAATATGTTGAGTCATTAATCGGTACTGATATCTAGAATTTTAAAGGATTACATTATGAATTTTTTAGACATTCATTTTTTAAATATTGACGTGAACGAAGTATTTCAAGATCACTTAAAGGAATTGCTTAAACTCGCAATGACCTCGAATGGAAGTCAGGGTGTTTATTTCTTTTTTTATTCAAGTCAACAAGATGGATTTATTCTGAAAGATTCATTCACAACAAATAAATCACCCATTAAACCGGTTATTGTCCATCATAATGAAATCTTTTCACGAATGTACGACCCGGAATTTGATGGACGTATCTATAAATATGACCAACATATCAAGAAATTTTACACTGAAGAACAAGAAATCCCTAAGTCATTAATACTCAGCCCCATTCGACTTAATCATGCCGTAATTGGATTTCTTTTACAAGAGCATAAAGAAGAAGGATTCTTTTCAGATCATGAATTACGAGTAAGTGGTCATATAGGGAAACTCGTTAACATGCTCCTTAGTAATTCAAACACTCTAGATAGGCTTCAAAAAAGAGGCGATCGCCTTTCTGTCCTTTTAGATGTCGCATCAATACTTAGTATGGTCACATCGAGAGAAGAATTTCTTAAAGAAATTTCAGCGCATCGGAAAGATTTTTTGCACTTCGATAGAGCCGTTCTGACCATGCGAGAAGAATTTGAGAGCTATTTTAAAATCGATGCAGTATCAGGGAAAAGTGATTGGTTGAAGCAAGGCATGATGTTTCACCTCAGCGAGACACTTGTAGCAAAGGCTATTATATCAGGAACACCACAGTATTTCGAAGATGTTCAAAAAACTAAATGGTCAGGTGTTTATAAACCTGGAGACCTAAATTTATATCAATTTCAAGCAGTTGTTGCCTTGCCTTTAGGGTCAGACGAAAATTCTGGTGGAGCGCTTGTATTAGAATTTTCGGAGAAACAAGATTTTTTTGTTGATGACATTAACGTTCTAAGCATGATTGCGATGAATCTTGGTGCCTCTATAAGGCGTCTATTTTTATTTGAGAAACTTTCTGAAATTGCAACCATTGACCCCCTCACAGACATCCTAAACTTAAGAGCTTTAAACGAAAGACTTACGAATGAGCTGTCGCGTTCAAATCGTTATGAAACACCTATTACTATTATGTTTTTAGATTTAGATAAGTTTAAGTCCATCAATGATACATTTGGGCATCTTATGGGTGACGAGGTCATTCGTGAAACAGCTAAAATCATCAAGGAAAATTTAAGAGACGCGGATATTCTCGGTCGATATGGTGGAGAAGAATTTGTAGCCGTATTAACAAATACACCCATTCTATCAGGTAAAATTGTTGCTGATCGTATTGTTAAAGCTCTCGAAAATAAAACATTTAAACTTGGCACCCAAACGGCTAAATGCAAAATTTCAATAGGAGCGTCTCAATTTCCAATTCACGGCAAAACAATCAATGATCTCATTGAAACAGCGGACTCTGCCATGTATGAAGCCAAAGCCCATGGGGGAAATCAAGTTGTTCTTTATAAAGAAATATAGCCTATGAAAATACGTTTCTATGTATTACTTCTATCGTTCATTTCCATCACCAATGCTTACGAAATAGAAATACCAAATGTTGTTTTACAGAGTATTCCATTTGAAATAAATCTTGCTGATACGACCAGTTTAGGGCATTCAATTGTTTCTATTTTTGCTGATGACTTAAAAATTGCCGAATTATCTTCACAAAAATTATCAAGTAAAATTGTACTAAAAAATCAAAAAAAAATATATTCAATCTCCAATGAAGAAAAGATAAGCCTTGAAATCCCACGATTAATCCCCGGTTGGCTGAGTTTGGTGCCTCCCATTGTAGCAATCGCCTTGGCACTGCTAACACACGAAATGTTACTTTCACTTTTCGCTGGTGTGTGGGCTGGTGTAACCATTTTACTCAATTACAATCCCTGGGATGGCATGCTCAGCGCTCTTGACACCTACATTGTCTCGAGTATCGCCAACGACGGTCATGCGATAATCCTTTTGTTTACCTTCGGTTTTGGCGGTCTTATTGGTCTTATTCAGAATAATGGCGGAATTGGCGGAATAGTTGAAAAAGCCTCCGCTTTTGCCGTCAATCGTAATAAAGGACAATATGCGACAGCTTTTATGGGCCTCGTTATATTCTTTGATGACTACGCAAATTCGTTGCTCGTTGGCAATACCATGCGTCCTATCACAGATAAGTTGAAGATATCACGCGAAAAATTATCCTATATCGTTGATTCAACCGCAGCGCCTGTTGCAAGTATTGGCATTATAAGTACATGGATCGTTTTTGCGGTGTCATTACTAGAGGGTCAACTCAACTCTTTAAATATTTCAGGCAATGCCTATTTTATATTCCTTGGGTCCATCCCTTTTAGTTTTTATGCAATTTTTGCCATTGTTTTTGTATTTCTGACAATTTATCTCGGTAAAGAATATGGCCCAATGTGGACTGCCGAAGTAAGAGCTACAAAGACGGGTAAAGTATTTCGAGATGGCGCACAATTGTTATCCGACAACTCAGTTGAGATGGCTGTTTTAAATAATAATGTACCCAAAAAATCCATTAATGCATTGATTCCCATTTTAGTCGTTATCAGCTTCACTATGATTGGGATGCTTGTGACAGGATCATCCGAAACAAGTTTCCCTGAATTATCAGGAATTGACCGTTTGCTTGCTATTATGAACGGTGCTGATTCTGCAAAGGCACTGCTTTGGGCTAGTTTTTCAGCAACCTTAGTTGCCATCATTATGACAATATCTCAACGTTTACTGAGTTTAAGAGAAAGTCTAGAATCATGGTTCCAAGGTGCTCGAACCATGTTCCTTGCTTCGATGATTCTCGTACTTGCTTGGGCCTTAGGCAGTGTTTGTATCGAAATGAATACCGCTAGCTACATCGTTCATAATATCGGCGATGTGGTATCAGGAGGATGGTTGCCACTCCTGACGTTTATTATGGCTTCATTGATGAGCTTTGCCACGGGAACGAGCTATGGAACCATGTCAATTTTAATTCCCTTAGTCGTTCCTCTAAGTATTCAATTATACGGAGGAATTGATGGTGTCGCATTTTCAGCCACATTCGCCGCTATAATTTCCGGTGCAACATTCGGCGACCATTGTTCACCCATTTCTGATACAACAATATTGTCGAGTTTAGCCTCTGGTGCCGACAATGTTGATCATGTAAATTCACAACTCCCATATGCTTTGACGGTTTCTTTAGTAATAATGATTTTAGCGTATTTCCCCATGGGCTTTTCAGGCTCAGCAAGTTGGGGTCTTTTAGCTTTTTCGTATGTTGCATGTCTGACGGCATTGTGGGCAATTATTAATTATTATGGGAAAAAAGTAGTTTAAAACTTAATTCTAAATGTATATACGAGTTCTAGCTGTATTATTATCCCTTTTTGCTTCTCAAGGATTTGGGGAACCAAACGACGATCATGTGGCTTTAAAATATTATTTAGATGGCTTGATGCATGAGCAAATGGGGGATTTTAAAAGTGCTGGCGATGCATATTTAATAGCAAGCGAACATGATTCAAGCTCAATCGAAATATTTCTAAGTCTAGGATCCATGTATCAAAAAATAAACAATTTTTCTGATGCAGAACTAACGTTCGAATACATTTTACAACTAGAGCCAGAAAACACCGATGCCTTAGAGGCCTTGATTGATATAAAAATAATGATCCAAGATTGGGATTTATCCATTATATATATCAATCGATTAGCGAACCTAAAAGGAGATTCAGAATTATTAATACTCAAGCGAGCCAATGTTTATGGCGAAAAAGGTGATAGGCTTTTAGAAGCTGAATCCCTAATAAAACTTTGGCAATTGAACCATGATTATATCCAGGCTTTGCAACGAGCTGAATTAATCTATATGGAATTGCATGAATATGCAAAAATTGTCAGGTTATATGATTTTTTGCTTGAACTCATGCCAGAAAATAAAGAATTAGTATCGCGACAGATACATCTTCTCATTGGGATGCATCAATTCGAAAAGGCTGATAGTCTCATTAACAAAGAATTGAAAATTAATCCTATATCCGATCAATTTTTAGATTTAAAAATCCAGATACTGCAAATTACATACGGCGAATACGCTGCAATAAAATATCTAGAGCCCATCATGCGAGGAGGTGGACTTGGAGAGGAATTATTGCTAAAATTAGGTAATCTCTATATGCAATCCGGTGATTACCGAAAAGCAGTCATCAGTTTTAATGCTATTATCGAGGAATATCCTTTAAACGTTGAAGCGTTGTCATTTTTGGCTATTAGTTATGCATCTCAAGAAAAATATGATTTAGCTGCAGAGACAATTCTTAGTCGTCTTGAAGATTTTCAGGATGATGTTGAATTACGCTTATTGTTAACATCTTTACTTGTCGAGCGTTTTAATGTCGAAAAAGACAATAACCTTTTGCACGAAGCCATCGATATACTAGATGAATTAGTCGCTTTAAATCCCAACAACCTTCGTATTTTACAAAATTATGTGCGAGTTGCACAACTCCTGGATAACAAAGAAAAAGTATTTCAAATTTATGAAAAAATAATCGGTACCTTCCCAGAGGATCATCTTTCCAAAAATAATTATGCTTATATTATGGCAACGGCGCCTGGAATAGAACATGAAGAATTAATGTATGCCGCTGATTTAGTAAAAGAAGCTCTGGAATTAAGCCCCAATAATCCTGCCTACCTTGATACAGGTGGATGGATATTTCATTTGCTGGGTCACCATCAAATCGCACTTAAATACATTGAACAAGCGTATTTACAAACGCCTGATGATGAGGATGTTAGAATTCATTTAAAAATATTGTTAAAGTATTTGCAACTAAACGATAAATATGACCATTATTTTGGGGCACCCAATCCATAACAAAAATTCATTGTAATTCCCAATTTAAAAATAAAAGGCGACGAATTGATCCTTTATAATAAACAAGTAGCGGGGAACAAATCTCTATCATTGAAAATGATATCCATTTTCACATTTGTACTAATGGTCGCCTGTTCAACAACGGTTCCTTCGGTTGAAAGTGACCAAAACGCTTCGAAACTCTTTCTTGATAGCTATAATGCGTTGTACTCGAAAACGAACGTCGGATTTTCAAAACTTTCTTTCTCATATTCAAATAAAAACAAACGGTTAAGCGGGACATTAAAAATAAAGTTTGACTCTATCAAAAACCAACATCGCATCGACATCTTTTCAAATATTGGAAATCAGCTAGGAACAATCGTTTTGCAGGGGGACTCAGTATTTGTGAACAATCGCATCAAAAATGTTTCAGAAAATATGCAGATTGATAATTTTCTGGAAACCTATAATGTAGAATTAATGAGACCTCAAAAATACATTTCGACCTTAACGACGGGTCTGCTACCCATCGAAAATGAGATTTGGTCGATTTATAATCACTCAATGCTTATCAATGACGTGGGGGACACCATCAGTGTTGATGGAATGGGACGTCCAATTGAGTTAAACCGTTTAAAAAATACCGAGACTTGGAAATTAAGGTATAAAATGAGTGCTTTCCCTACGGATTTGATTTATTTACAGGGTGAGGAAAGAATCCGTATAAAAATAACATATGAAGAATTAAAATTGAATACATCGAATAATCGAGATAATATTGGAGCATAAAGTGAGTTTAATCAGCATTGTTATACCCGTATTGAACGAGGAAGAATCTCTTGTCGAACTACATACACAGATAACAGAGGCTCTTGAACCGACAGCTTACGATCATGAAATCCTCTTTATTGATGACGGAAGCACCGATCGTTCAAGTGAAATAATTTTAGAATTGAATCAAAAAGATCGTCGTGTTAAGCTTTTAAAATTCCAAAGAAATTATGGCAAAGCCGCTGCTCTGAATATTGGGTTTGAACGAGCGAGAGGTGATTATATCATCACAATGGATGGCGACTTACAAGATGACCCTGCTGAAATAGTCCCACTCATTGAGGCCATATATGCTCAAGGCAAGGATATGATTTCGGGATGGAAAAAAGAGCGTCACGATCCATTTTCTAAGACAATTCCATCAAAATTTTATAATTATGTAACATCTAAGATGTCTGGCATTCCCTTACATGATTTCAATTGCGGATTGAAAGCCTATAAGGCAAGTGTTATAAAAAATGTTGATGTCTATGGCGAGATGCATCGATACATACCCGTACTCGCGAAACAGCAAGGTTTTACGTGCGGAGAGAAAGTCGTCCAACATCGCGCACGAAAATATGGCACGACGAAGTACGGATTATGGCGGTTTATTTCGGGTCCCTTTGATTTAATGACCGTCTTATTTTTAGGCAAGTATCTCAAACGTCCCCTTCATTTTTTCGGAATACTGGGCCTCATTGTGGGGTTGGCAGGTTTTGGAATATTATCCTACATAAGTTATCTCTGGTTCATGCAATACATTTTTGGCTCGGGTCAATGGATTGGAAACCGTCCCATATTTTTCGTCGGTATATTACTTGCAATAATTGGCGTTCAGTTCGTTTCGATGGGACTACTTGGTGAAATTATGGCGAACTCGGCCGTTAAAGAAAAACCAAAGTTTACAGCCTTTGGACAAGAATAGTATTCATCCATACTTAAAACAAATTCTCACATGAATATTACCATCATAAGTGTCGGGCCTCCATATCGAGGCGGTATTTCGGATTTAAGTAGTGAGTTGTATCAGTCATTATCTTTAGAGCATCATGTCGAGTTTATTAATTTTAGCCGTCAATATCCAAAAATATTATTCCCAGGTAAAACCGAGTTTAAAGATGGGATATCGTCCTTTAAGCCACCATACGACCATAAATTAATTGATAGTATCAATCCTTTAACATGGATAAAAACTGCCTTCGCTGTTAAAAAGTATAAATCTGATTGGCTCATATTTAGATATTGGAATCCTTTTTTTGCGCCAATGATTTATACGGTTTCTTTCTTTGTAAATCTTATTTCTCACACAAAAATTGGCCTCATTGCTGACAATCTTATCCCACACGAACATTCCATTCTTGACCGAGTGATGGCGAAATTGGCCATGAAAAAAGCCCATATTATTTTCAC
The DNA here is from genome assembly GCA_937888365.1 of uncultured Fidelibacterota bacterium. GTDB lineage: Bacteria > Fidelibacterota > UBA8477 > UBA8477 > JABMPR01 > CALBFA01. The sequence goes on from CALBFA010000098.1 coordinate 29,074, forward strand.
ATTATCCAAAGCAGTTCAGGATGATGCAAAAATGCTTTGTCCCAGGAAAAAAAGCTATCGACTATTCCATCCGCTCTACGAATCTTTTATAAATCAACAAAGCAAAGAAGAGGCGCGGAAAATGCTCGGCGTTACAAAGCCGATGGTGCTATTTTTTGGACTTATTCGTCCTTACAAAGGTGTCGATACTTTACTGCAAGCGATTCCTTTATTAAATCAAAACGGAATCGCAGCAGAGTATTGGATTGTGGGTGAATCCTATGAAGATGAAAAACCCTACTTCGATATGATACAAAATCTCAATATTCAAAACGATGTGAGATGGAAAAATACATTCGTCCCAGACGATGCCGTTCAAACTTATTTTAATGCCGCTGATATTGTCGTATTGCCTTATAAGACAGCGACACAAAGTGGTATAATTGGCATTGCTTATCACATGAATCGACCTGTAATCGTGACGGATGTTGGTGGATTATCCGAATATATCATTGAAGGTGAAACTGGTTATGTCGTGCCGCCGAATAATCCGGAATTAATCGCATTGAGCATTGAAAATGCTTTAAACAAAGAACAAATTAATGCACTAATTGAAGGTGTTGAACATCATAAGTCTAAATGGTCAATGGCTTCGTTTACAAAATTGCTGGTTGAGGCATTACATGACAACTAATATGCCCCCCGTCGCTATATTAATCTTGAACTGGAATGGCGCTGATGATACAATTGCCTGCCTTCGTTCTCTCGAAAAAATAACCTATCCGAATGCTCAAACTTTCCTCATTGATAATGCATCGCAAGAAGGACGATTGGATGAAATAAGCTCTCTATTTCCAGATATTTCACTGATTCAAAACGATAGCAATCTCTTCTATGGCGGTGGAAATAACGCTGGATTCAATGCCATCGAACCAGGCAAATTCAAATATTCAGTATTTTTAAATAATGATGTTGAAGTTGAGAGTCGCTTCCTTGAACCACTCATCAGCGAGTTGGAGATGAATCAAAATACAGGAGCCGTTGCCCCCGTTATTTTATATCACGGCTCGAATACAATTTGGTATAAGGGGGGAGACGTCAATTTTTGGACCGGACATATTAGCCATCCACATATTCGCAAACCTTTTTTAGGGACGACCCCTCAAATAAGTCAAACGGATTACATAACGGGTTGCTGTCTGGTAATTCGAGAACCTCTTTTTAGAGCACTAAATGGTTTTGATGAACATTTTCAAATGTATGGTGAAGATGTCGATTTATCCTTGCGGATTCGTGAGAAGAATTTTGATCTGAAAGTGGTTCAGAATAGCATTATTTATCATAAAGTGTCTGCCTCCATCGGTGGCGCTTTCGCATGGAAAAAGCTCAAAAAGAAATTTTCAGGCATGATGATTTTATTTCGTCATCGTCTTAAATGGTATCAATGGATCACCCTATTTTTGAGCCAAATTTTCCGCATCCCATTCTATATTTTTACATATTTAAAAGAAAAATAACATATTAGAGGTGTGATTGCCAAAACGATTAGCATTTCAAATCGCCGAATATTCGTTCTCTTTTGACTCTTTGATTGAAATTGTGATGGTAAAATCACTAGCGACCAATCGAAATAAAAGTTGCGCTAGTTCAGAATTGCTTTAGTATCATTAAAAATGGAAAAGGTTTATGCAAACATACGATAAGAATGAAAAATCGCATATCATCAGTGATTTTCGACATCATGTTTCGACGGCGAAAGCGGATGTATTTGAAGAATACGGAATGGAATTTATCATGGGGCGTCGTGAGGGATGCTATATTTGGGACATCGATGGGAAAAAGAAATTGTTTAATTGCCATTCCAATGGCGGTGTTTTTAATCTCGGCCATCGTCATCCTGAAATTATAAAGACACTCTTAAAAGCCACCGAATCCCTCGATATTGGCAATCATCATTTTATCTCGGTTCAACGTGCAAAACTTGCTAAAAAATTAGCGTCTATGATGCCTGGAGACTTGAATTATACGGTCTTTGGCGTGAGTGGTGGTGAAGCGATTGATTTAGCGTTAAAAGTGGCGCAAGGGCACACAAAACGAAACGAAGTTATTAGCACAATTGGTGGATACCACGGACATACAGGACTCGCCCTAGCAACAGGTGACGCGCAATATCGGGAACCTTTTGGCTTAGATACATCTCATGTTAAACGTGTTCAATTCAACGAAATCCAAGCATTTAAAGACGCACTTTCGCCCCATACGGCGGCTGTTATTATGGAGACCGTTCAATCCACTGCGGGCATAATTATTCCTGAGAAAACATATATGCAAGAAGTACGGAATCTTTGTACCGAAAATAGAACCTTGCTTATCATTGATGAGGTTCAGGCAGGTCTCGGTCGAACGGGAAAAAATTGGGCTTTTGAGCATTTCGACATAATTCCTGATATGGTGGTTTTAGGCAAGGGTTTGTCGGGAGGTTTATATCCCATGAGTGCAACCGTCATCCGTGAACCATTTATGAAAATATTTAATGAAAATCCATTTATACATATTAGCACCTTCGGCGGTTCTGAAATTGGGTCTGAAGTCACCTTAAATGTGCTTGATATTTCGTCAGATCCTAATTTTTTGAACCATGTTAATGAAATGGCCGCCTTGTTTAGCCATGGTTTTGAGACCTTACAAAAAAAGCATCCTGACCTCATTCATTCTTTCAATCAATTAGGACTCATGATGGGAATTAAATTCACCCATAATGATCTGGGGCCCCTTTTTACCAAAGCAGCGTATGAGAGTGGGATTTGGAGTATTTACGCCAATAATGACAAATCGATTTGTCAACTGATGCCGCCATTAATTATTACAAAATTGCAAGTCGAAGAAGTTTTAGAAACAATGGATAAAGCCATAGGGAAGTTGAAGTATTATCAAGTCGCACTGAAAGCTAAAAAGGCATTTAAATCTATTTTTTCATAAATATAGAAAAGTGAAACACGCTCGTTAATTAGAGCTATCATGATAGGAAGAAAGGTTGAATTGTGAGTTTTAATGAGGAAAATTATAAGGCATTTATTCAGAATATTGAACAACTATTAGACCCTGTTCGACCGACTCAAAGCGTTGAAAATATTGAAATAATAGGCTATGGCGAAATATCTACTGTATTCGGTGTTTCATTTGATGACGGCAGTTCTTGGGCATGCAAACGATTGCCTATATTCAGTAGTGCTGAAGAGTCGCGAAACTATATTCAACTTTATAAAAAATATAATCAACTACTGCAAAGCATCGATTTGTCCCTCCCATTATTTGAGGGTATCGATGTCGTTGGGCATGATGGCCATTTCGTGAATTATCTCTTTCAGCAACGACTTGATGCATCATCGATATGCAACAAGGTGCTTTTTAAAATTCCGCAACAAACACAAATATTGTTGATGGAATTAGTCGTTAAAGAAATGGCGAAAGTTTGGTTCTTTAATCAAAGTGATTCTGGAATTGAAATAGGATTAGATGCTCAGCTTTCGAATTGGGCCATCAAGAATTATGATGCGGCCAATCCAAAAATAACACCAGATACTGAACTATTATTTATTGATACATCAACACCATTTATCCGCGAAAATGGGGAGGAGCAAATAAACGGTCGTCTTTTATTAAAATCAGCTCCGGGTATTCTGCAACCCTTATTGGCGAAGCTTTTCTTAGGCGATGTAATAGGGCGATACTACAGTTTCAGAGACGTTATAATTGACCTTTTAGCCAACCTCTATAAAGAGGGGAGTGTCAAAATAACTGGGTCTCTGTTTAAGACTTCCAAAGGTATTTAGCCC
>CALBFA010000099.1 GCA_937888365.1 uncultured Fidelibacterota bacterium
GGCTAAATACCTTTGGAAGTCTTAAACAGAGACCCAGTTATTTTGACACTCCCTTTTTGTTTATTCGAGACTGGTTACTGGAGTATCGTTTTTTTGTTTCCGAAAATAAATTGGGGTCGATTGATAATCAAAATAACTGGGAGCAAGGTCAATGCGCCTAAAAGACACATGATGATGGAAATAACGATGAGCCATCCGAAGAAAAACACGGGGATAAATGACGACCCCATTGAAAGGGAAAATCCAATCATGACTGAAATTGCATTAATAACAATGCCTTGACCTGTTGTCGCCATGGAGATTTCTAATGCATCAATATCGCTGAGACCTCGTCGAATTTCGCTTCTAAATCGAAATAGAAAATGTATGGTATAATCAATGCCAATACCAATCATAATGGCACTTAGCATAGATGTCGCCGTATTGAGGTACACACCGAAATATCCCATAAAACCAAAGACCATAATAACGGCGTACAATAATGGTATGCTGGAAAAAAGCGCTGCTCGTAAGGATTGAAAGAAAATACCCGTAATGAGTGCGACCAAAAAGATGGATAATATTAAACTTCGCATTTGTCCATTAATCATCATTGGAATAAGATTCGAAAGTAACACGACGAAACCCTCCCCTTTTGGAGAATTTTTAACATGAATATTTTCATTCAAAAATGTATTTAAATTATCAATGAAAATTCTCATTTTCATGACGTCCATACTAGCGATTCGAACCATAAGGTGGGCTTTTTTATAGTCATAATCAATATAAGAACTCATGTAGTCCGTATCGCCTTCAAAGCTATAAAGCAACAAATAATTCGAAACAAGGTCTCTCGACTTTGGTATCGTATAGGCTTCAGACTTATTGTTTTGCATAGCTTGATTCATTTGCTTTATAAAATCGCCAATGGAAAGTGAATAACCCACAATGTCCTGATCTTGCAGCCAATCCTGAATTTTATCAATTTCATTCAAAACTTCAGGTGATTTAACATCACCTTCGATAATGATTGATAGCGTTGCACTACCGCCGAATTGCCCATCGATAACAGCATTCACTTTTTGGATTGGACTTTTTTCGGGGTAATAATTAATGGGATTACTATCTATAATAATTTTTGGAATTCCCCATGCACCAATGATTCCTGTAATCGCAAAAATTACAATAATGATTTTCCGATTATAGTAGGAGTAACGACCAATTGCTCTCAGGATACGTGCAAGGTGTCCACTGGAACTATTATGAAGCATCTGTTTGGGTGTTGGGCGTTTTAAAAGCATGAGAACAGCGGGAATAAACGTTATGGAAAGTAAAAATGCGAATGCTATTCCAAAACTCGTTAAAATCCCCATCTCTTTCGCCGCTGGTAGCACATGTGATTGCAAAGACAGAAAACCAGCAATGGTCGTAAATCCAGCTAGTAACAAGGGTTTACGTAAATGTCGAATACCATTATTAATAATTTCTTGATTGGTCACAAGTTCAGGATGTTTTTCCAAATCCTCGTAATAACGGGAAATAAGATGAATCCCATAATCGTTCGCCACCGCTATCAGCATGATAGGAATGATACTGGAGAGAACATTCAGTTCAAGCCCCAACCATGCCATTAATCCGAGAGTTCCACCGATAGCAAAAAGGACAACACTCATCGGTAAAATAACGCCCCTCCAGGATCGAAAACTAAAAAAGAAGAGTAGCGCCATCAGTAAAACACCACCGGGGATAAAAAAGGAAACGTCATTTACAATATCAAACGTAATGTGGCTTCGGACGATGGGCATGCCTCCAAGCTGGATATCGAACCCTTCATCTAAGTATGGTTTGATTATGCCCTCTAATTTTTCGGTGACATATTCGTCCAAACATTCGGGTTTTAAAAAAACCATTATAATGGAATTTTGTCGATTGCGGGATACGGTTTTTCCAATAATGAGCGAATCATTTTGCACAATTCGAAATAGCGAATCAGATTCAGCTTTCGTCGAAGGGATGGTTTTAACGAGGGGTTCAACAACCATGGCATCATCTTCACCATAAATACGTTGTGTATTGGTAAGACCTAAAACTCTGTCAACCTGCTGGCAAGTATCGATATCGTGTATAATCTCGTCGATTATTTTCAGAACTTCAGGGCGAAATACATCCTTATCATGTATGACAATTACGGCCATTTCTCCTGCACCGTACTCGTCTTCAATTTCTTCCAAGCGAATAAAATCAGGATCGTCTTTCGGTATAAGCGTATTTAAATCTGAATTAATTGTTATTCCGCTAACCGGCAGCATTAAAATAATGAGCGTTATAAATGTAATAGCTATAACGGTTTTAGGATGTTTTATCGTAAAGTGTAATAACCAATTCATTGGGCGCCAATATATTCGCCATGAAAAATATTCAAGTAAAAATAATTCTAACAAAAAAAATGACAATAACTGTAAAGCTTTGTATTCTACATCAACACTGTTGCACCTGAGTTGATAAAGATTTGAATCTAAGCTTTATTTCTAGCGTAGGACTTGCGCACAAAACTAGATTTTATAAACTTGGTAAAACTTTAATTTGCTTTATCTTTATTTTATGACGAACAAATTTCCCCATGTAAAGCTTCCTCTATGTATAAAAGGAGAATTATATTTTTCTGGTGATAAATCAATAAGTCATCGTGCCCTTATGTTTGGAGCCCTTGCAACCGGCAAAACTCAGCTCACAAATGTGAACTCAGGTGATGATGTTAAATCTACGATTCGTGTTTTAAGCGCCTGTGGTGTTGAAATTATCCAGAACAATGATGCTACAATAGTCAACGGAAACGGCTTTAAATCTTTGAAGCTCCCGATACAGGTGTTGGATTGTGGCAATTCAGGCACAACGGCTCGCCTCATGATGGGACTTTGCGCAGGCGAAGGAATTCGCGTAGAAATGACTGGAGATGCATCGCTGCGAAAACGCCCAATGGACAGAGTATTGCTTCCGCTTCGGCGAATGGGCGCTCATTTTTTAGCGCGGAGCGATAAATTTTTACCCATTATGCTTTCAGGAGATCGTCTCAATTCTCTTAATTGCGTTCTTCCTGTTGCGTCGGCCCAAATAAAATCCGCCCTAATATTGGCAGGATTACAAGCCGACGGCATTACGACCATAACGTCCCCAAGACAAAGTCGTGACCATAGTGAGCGAATGTTGTCTGCTATGGGTGCCAATATTCATATTGATGGCTTCGTCGTAACAGTGGAAAAATCCACTAAACCCTTGAAACCTATCAATATGCATATTCCAGGTGATGTCTCTTCGGCGGCGTTTTTTATCGTTGCAGCGACCTTGCTTAAATCATCCGAAATTATTATTAAAGACGTGAGTCTCAATCCAACACGAACCGCTTTTCTTGACTATGTTGAAAGTATGGGTGGATTCGTAAACAAGGAAATTATCCGAACAGAAATGGATGAGCCATCAGGAAATGTCTTAATAAAAAGTGCTGAATTAACTGCTTATTCGCCCGATATTTCTAGAATCCCAAACCTTATCGATGAACTCCCTCTCGTCGCATTATTGGCGAGCCAGGCAACAGGCACAACAATTATTAAAGGCGCTGGGGAATTACGTTTTAAGGAGTCGGACCGTATTAAGGCTATTGTGACGAACTTAAAAAAATGGAACGTCAACATTACAGAGCTTGAAGACGGTTTTGAAATTATCGGTCCCAACACGCTCACGCCATCAAGCATAGAAAGTTTTGGGGATCACCGTATTGCAATGATGATGACGATCGCTGCACTTGTAGCGGGAGAAGATATTTCTAAACTGGATTTCCCTGAAATCGCTATCTCTTTTCCTGAATTTTTTACAGCCTTGAACCAACTCATACAACATGATTAAATCACTAATGATTCAATTTAATAAATTAATACTCACCCTTTTCTAAGGAGAAAATATTGAAATTAGCCATCATAGGAAACAATCTCCGTTATAGCGTAAGCCCGTTTATGCACGAATATTTATATAAAGCCATGGGTTTAGAGGCATCATATAATAAAATAAATCTTAAGAATGGTTTAGATGAATGGGCCGGAACAAAAAAGATTAAAAATGTGGACGGATTCAACGTTACAGTGCCTTTTAAGGAATCCATTGTCGCGTATCTTGATGAGGTAAATCCCAAAGCCGAAATATTAGGTGCAGTGAATTGCGTCCTTAAAAAAGACAACAAACTCATCGGTTTTAATACGGATTGGTACGGATTTACAAAAATGATAAGCGGCGCAATGGTAGATGTCGAAGGCAAAACTGTGACCATTTTAGGCGCTGGTGGAGCGAGCCGAGCCGCTGTTTTTGCCCTTGCACAACTCAACACGAAACGCGTCAATATTATCGCTCGACGCGTCGAACAAGCAACTTTTCTCAAAGATGAATTAGAACCAGCCTGTAAACCTACGGAAATTCATGTTTATCGTTGGGACGAAACGGCTGTTGATGCCATCGAATCATGTTACGCTCTCGTCAATACAACACCTATCGGGATGAAACCACGCACTAGTTATTCGCCTATCGATGCCGATTTGTTGTCAGGAATCGAATTCGTTATCGATACAGTTTACAACCCTTTGAACACACGTTTACTTTCAGAAGCCATGTTCTCAGATTGTCAAACTGTTACGGGACTCGACATGCTTCTCTATCAAGCATTGGCATCCGTTGATATTTGGTTTGGTCCCCAAGATTGGTCTAAACTTGATTTCGACGCTTTCCGCGAAGCCGTCACCTACAAAATTACAGGATTTAAACGTTTATAATGCATTTGAAATTATCAAGACCTTACGCTAGTTAAATTCCTTAAAGCAGAACGGAGCAAAATTGAGATTGTCTAAATTAAATTTTTTAACAGCGGGTGAATCCCACGGCCCTGGTTTAACAGGTATCATTGAAGGATTGCCTGCAGGGCTTGAAATTTCTGAAGAGGATATTAGAATTGAGCTAGCGCGTCGTCAGCAAGGCTATGGTCGTGGTAGAAGAATGGCGATTGAAAGCGATTACGCTCATATACATGGTGGTGTGCGACATGGGCGAACGTTGGGTAGTCCCATTTCACTTTTTATCGAAAACAAAGATTGGGACCATTGGAAAAATCGCATCATGCAAATCGAAGCCGTCGAAAATAAAGGCCAAGACATAAGTTTACCGCGTCCGGGCCATGCGGATTTTGCCGGCGCTAAAAAATTTGGATTCACTGATATTCGAAATGTCATCGAGCGTTCCTCGGCGCGGGAAACGGCAATGCGCGTCGCCTTAGGAGCCATCGCTAAGAAATTTCTCGAACAATGTGGTATTTTCATTGGTTCCCATGTTCTCAAAATTGGGTCAGCTAGTTTGGATGGATTCCCTACTATTTTGGATGCCTCTACCCTCAATGCAGCGGCGGACACCTCTCAGGTTCGCTGTCTCGACGACAACGCAAGCAAGCGGATGATAGCTGAAATTGACATGGCTAAAGACAATGGAGATAGCCTTGGCGGAATTTTTCAGGTTGTTGCAACGGGTGTCCCAATTGGACTTGGCAGTTATACGCATCTCGACAAGAAATTAAATACACGCATTTCGGCCATGATAATGTCTATCAATGCTATTAAAGCCATGTCTATGGGTGATGGCTTTTTAGCGGCGGAATTGAGGGGTTCGGAATTTCATGACGAATGGGACGAAGCCAATAATTTAACGAAACGGAAATCGAATCATGCAGGGGGAATTGAAGGTGGCATGAGCAATGGGATGCCTATTGTCGTCAATGCCATCATGAAACCGATTCCAACATTGACAAAACCCTTACAATCAGTTGACATGAAATCAGGTGAGTTAAAGCTGGCGCACAAAGAGCGCACGGATGTTGTGGCAGTTCCTGCTGCGGCAGTGATTGGCGAGTCCATGCTAGCGCTGGTTATGGCCGATGCAATATTGGAAAAATTCGGTGGCGACTCAATGAATGAACTTCTTGAAAGACTTCCTAATCAATAAATGAACCCAATTTATCTTATCGGCCCCATGGGATCGGGTAAAACGACACTGGGGAAACTATTAGCCGAGTCCATGGGTTTCGAGTTCGTAGATTTGGATGAATGGATTGAAAAAGAAGAGGGTCGATCCATCCAAGAAATATTTAGTAATGACGGAGAATCTTATTTTAGAGACATGGAAACATTAGCGTTACTCACTACAAAAACATGGGAAGATACCGTCGTTGCCTGTGGTGGAGGAATTGTTGAGCTCGAAAATAATTGCATGTTCCTCAAAACACAAAAAGTCATCAATTTAATGGTGGACGTCGAATCAGCCATCAAGCGCATAAATCATGATAAAAAACGACCCTTACTCCACGCTGGAGAATCTCCAAAAAGCCAATGGAATAAGCTTTACAAAAGACGACTATCAAACTATACTGCTTGTGCAGACTTTAATTTTTCCACTCAAAATCAAAGTCTCGAATCAACGCTTTCTTACATCACATTGCTTCTCGGTTTAAAGCCCAAGTAATACCTAAAAGAAAGCATTTATCACCAACATATAAATTCTGGAGAGAAAAAAGAATTATGAACATTAAACACATCGCCATTTTAGGGACTTTATTCTTATTAAGCTGTGGAAATAACGAAAAAGTCCTCCACGTCTACAATTGGACCGACTATATCAACAATGATATTCTTTTAGAGTTCGAACAAAAAACAGGTGCAAAAATTATTTATGACACCTACGCTAGTAATGAAGATCTATTAGCTAAATTGCAGATTGGTGCATCAGAGTATGATGTCATTTTTCCTTCTGATTACATGATTTCCATCATGATAGAAGAGAAGCTCATTTCCAAATTAGACAAAAGCAAGCTCCCTTATATGAAAGGACTTGATCCAAAATTTACAAACCTACCTTATAATCCTGGTAATACACATTCCGTACCTTACGCTTATGGCATTACTGGCATTGGATATAATGCCACTGAGATGGGTGAAGTTGATAGTTGGGAAGTTTTTTGGAATCCCAAATATGCTGAGCGTTTGTTACTTTTAGACGATATGCGTGAAGTTTTTGGTATCGCATTTAAACGACTCGGGTATTCCCTCAATGATACCATTCCTGCTCACCTCAATGAAGCCATGGCAATGCTTGTGGAACAGAAGCGCTATCTCAAAAAATATGAATCTTCTCTCGAAAAAGATTTGCTTCTTTCAGGCGATGCCCTTGCTATTCATTCCTATAGCGGTGACGTCTATCAAATTATGGAAGAAGACAGTAATCTCGCTTTTTGCGTGCCCAAAGAAGGTGCAACACTCTTTGCCGAAGCAATGTGTATTCCCGAAAAAGCGCCTCATAAAGATTTGGCTTATGAGTTTATCAATTTTATGCTTCAACCTGAAATCGCAGGTAAAAATATTAATGAAATTTGGTATGCCATGCCTATTCCCGCAGCACTTCCTTTCGTAGATGAAGAAATTCGTAACGACACCAACATTTTCCCAAGTCCTGAAATTATGGCCAGAAGTGAATTCATGGAAGATTTGGGCAATTACACCGAAGTTATGGAACGTGCCTGGAGTGAATTAAAAGTTTATTAAAAACAATTCGGGTGAAAATAATTTGCCCATTTTTTTTGATGTTTATTTCTCTCGTTTGTTTCCCATGATAATCATTGAATCTAAATCATCACCTGTTGTGTTTATGTCACAACGTTGATTGTAGGCGAGTCGTCGAACAAGCCGATAAACCAGATTTTTGTCTGCCTTCAGAGCCATCGATAAATCAGACAGCGCTATTCCTTCTTCACAATTGTCTAAATATTTAAGTAAGGCTTTTTGCAGGTTTAGGATAGTGGCAGAGGCTTTTTTGCCCGCCTCTACCCCTGGTTGATGATAGGCGTTTATGCCAATTAATGAGGCGTAATAACCGACAGTCCGTTCAAATAGTGCAATGAGCTGACCGACAGTACGCGCATTAATCTGTGGAATCGTAATCGACATAAAGGGTCTTTTTTGATCTGAAAGCGCCTGTTTTGTTCCCTCTAAAAATCCAAAAAGATAATCGCCTGTTGAAAAAGTGTCGTCAATAAGCGTTGTTTCTGCATTCGCATCATCGAGTGCTTCAATAAAAGTCACAAAAAAGTCGTTTTTGCCATCTCTCAATTGTTGCACAAATGCGTGTTGATCAGTGCTACCCTTATTCCCGTAAACCGTCAAACCTTGTTCGACTAAGTTTCCTTCTAAATCATGAGATTTTCCGATGGATTCCATAATGAGCTGCTGAAGATAGCGTGAAAAAAGCAATAATCGGTCTCGATAGGGCAAGACAACATTGGCACGCTCCCCTTTCCCATTGCCGCTTTCATACCACGCTAAGGCCATAAGACCCGCCGGGTTTTGAACAAGTTGAGGACTCCGTGTCAATTCGTCCATTTCTCGCGCACCATGGAGAAATTCGTCTAAATTTATTCCCATTAATGCAGCAGGCACAAGACCCACCGTTGATGTCACAGACGTACGCCCACCGACCCAATCCCACAAAGGAAATCGTTTGACCCATCCATCTGAAATTGCTTCCTTATCAAGTTTGCTATTAACACCTGTAATGGCGACAGCATGTTGAGGGAAATCTATATTTTGTAAGGCAAATTGTCGTTTCGTTTCCAAAAGTCCGTTTCGTGTTTCCGGCGTACCACCCGATTTAGAAATGACTAAAACCAGCGTTTCAGATAAATTAAGATCCGCAAATAAACGTTCTATTCCGTCTGGATCCGTATTGTCGAGAAAGGAAAATGTAAGGCCTTGTTGACGTTCTTTTAAGGCATCATATAAAAATTGAGGACCCAAGGCTGATCCACCAATTCCTGCTAGTAAAACATGTGTGAAGGGTCTGTTAGATGCGGAACCGATTTCGCCATCTAGGATTTTTTTACTAAATTGGGTGATGTCTTTTATACTTGTTTCAATGCTTGATGCGATATCATTTGTGGGCGAAAGCTGACTATTTCTAAGCCAATAATGGCCAACCATTCGATTTTCGTCAGGATTAGCGATACTTCCCTTCTCGAGTTCTTGCATTGCTATTACGCTTTGTGACCACTTCTCTTGGTAGAGAAGTAGTGTCGTCTCTGAAAAGTTCATGGTTGAAATATCCAACCAAAATTGACATTCTTTATCGTGATATTTTAAGGATGACATGAGGTTCCTTTACGTAAATACGTGGGTTTATAATAATATCATCGAACAACCTTGATACTAATTCAGCGGAATGTTTTCGACTTCTGAAGATTTAATAATGATCCATAGTCCAAATAAAATGAGACTACCACCCACTAGGACTAAAATATGTACCGATTCTCCGAATAAAATCCATCCAAAAGTAGAAACAACGAGGGGCTCCCCGAGTGGCAGCGAGGCAACCGTTGAAGAGGACAAATAACGAATGGCGTAGTAAAGCATGGAATGACCTAAAAGATTTGGGATTAAGCCCAACAAAATCAGTAGAAATGTTTGGTGCTGATTGATTTCAAAAATCGATAGATTTAGGATAATTGCGATAATTAAAAGTGTTATGGAAGCAAATGTGAAAAGATAGGCTGAAAACACAATTGTATCGATAGATTTTCGAATTTCGGCTGAAATTAATATGACAATCGCTATCCAAAACGAAGAAATTCCTGCGGACAGGTCGCCTAAAAATGTTGTGTTATGAATCGAAAAACCTGGAATCTGAATAATAATTGTGCCAATAAACCCGACGATTAATCCCGATATGAGCGATTTTTTTATGGTTTTTTTAAAAATTAATCGCTCAAAAGCGGTTGTAAAAACAGGTGCAAGCGTCCCAAACAACGTGGCATTCGCCAAGGAAGTTTTTTGCACCGCTGTGAAGAAAAAGGCAAAATGTAATCCGAGAAAAACGCCAGCAATAGACATCAACAAAAAACTTTTTCTTTCGAGAAAAGGTGATTTTTTAAACAGCAAATAGGACCACAAAGCAATGGAGGCAAAGGACATTCGCCAGAATGCAATGACGACTGCGTGAAGCCCTGGTAAAAGGCGAACTATGATAGCGGCAGAGCTTATGGCCATAAGAGCGACTATTAAGGCTAGTTTGATTCTGAAAGGCGAATTTGGTGCGGGTATGTTCATCGTCATTTCTGCATTTTAATATTGAAGAGTGTCGTCATGCGGAGAGCATAATTCATATTTATTTTAATGAAATAGAATTTTTAAATATTATCACTTCAATGATTGATATTTCCATTCTCTGGATTAAACTATCAACATGTTACAAAACTTGAGAAAGTACAAGAAGTGGTTTTCCACCTCTGATATGGCCGAATACTGCGAAGTTGGTAAAGGCACCGTCCGTTCATGGATTCGAAACGGCACATTGAAAGCTTTTCAAACCCCCACTGGACATTATCGTATTAGTCGTGAGTTCTTTATTAGTTTTGTTAAAGAGCAGGGATACGGATACAATTCTGAGTTCTTAGGGAGTGAGCATCATCTTGATATTCTCATTATTGAAGATGATGTTAATCAGCTGGAATTGGCGTCTTACCTCCTCGATCAACTTTACCCAGAAATGAAAATTGAAACAGCTAAAAATGGCTTTGATGGCTATATGAAATTACATCATTCGAAACCACAGCTTGTTATATTAGATCTAAATCTTCCTGAGATTTCAGGCTTAAATTTCTTACGCATTATCCGAAAGCAAGAATCTATTATGGATGTAAAAATTATCGTGATATCTGCGTTCTTAGATGACATAATTATAAAAGATTTAGCTGAATTTCAGGTTGACGGTATTATGCCTAAGCCCATCGATAAGGATCGTTTAAAAGAGATTTGCGATGGGGCCTTTAGCTCTTAATTCTGACTTACTTATTTTTTCTTTTGAATAAATACTAAAATTTCTTTAACGTATTACCAAGATGATAATTGGGATTTTCAATAGGGCTACACATCTATGCCTGAGGCAAACGCCTATAGCTCTGTTATCTTGGTTTTCACTTTTCCTTCTACTGATAATGTCTTCCTAATATTTTATTATCTAAATCATTATTTTTATTAAACCAATATCCCTTATTGTTTAATTTTATTTGCATTTCCTTGTAGCACAAATAGTTTGATTCGTCACATATATCTTGGGATGGAACATGTGTCTTATTGTTTATATGAATACGGAATAAAGGAGTTTTAATTTGAAACAGCAGAAAGATTTTTTAAAGATAGAACACGGCCGTTATCAGCACATTTTTGATTTAGCGCCAGTTGGTATATGGGAAGTCGATATTAGCGCAAGTATTTCTGCACTCAAAAAACTTCAAAAGGATGGAATTACTGATATTGAAAAGTATTTAGAAGAAGACGACAGTAGAGTTCAAAAGCTTTCATCATTGATACGTATAATAAACTGAAGTTGCTATAGTTTGACGGACACATCGAGAAGAAGTATGTTGTACGCAA
>CALBFA010000100.1 GCA_937888365.1 uncultured Fidelibacterota bacterium
GACTTTATTTACAGACAAGTTAGAGTGATTTTGGACCTTTTTCAGCAGCGACTACCTTACAGTTTTTCTATGAGACTTAAGGGGACTCTTCGACGGACATCCCGTCAAAAGAGCCGGGATTGCCCAGAGTCACAAGTTGAAAGAAATTTACAGCAGAGTTACAGATTGATTAACCATAAACAAAAAAGCCACCTCAATGAGATGGCTTTTAATATTATTTATTAAAGGCGTTCTTTAAGGGACAAAAAAGGATGTCGCGGAAGCTGTCCAAGTCGAGAGGGGGTCACCAATCATCCAACCAAAAAGGAGCGGAATAATAATAATCACAATCAATATATTAAATTGCAGCGGCGCCCGATGATAGACATCAGGGAAATTCATCTCTTTAAAATACATAAAGTAGAGTACACGTAGATAATAATAAAGCGATACAACGCCGTTTATAAGTCCAACTATCGCTAACCAAATAAACGTGTCTCCTACGCCAACGAGGCCTCTAAAAAGATAAAACTTTGCCACAAATCCACCCGTTGGAGGCAAACCCGTCAGTGAGAACATAAACACAGCCATGGCAATACCAATCATGGGTGCTTTATAACCAAGCCCTGTATAATCAGAAATCGTTTCCGTATTAAACGCATTTTTAATATAGATGGCGACAAAGAATGCGCCCAAATTCATAAGCGTGTAAATTCCAGCGTAATACAAAATGGCCGAAACACCATTATGATGCATCACAACAACGCCCATGAGCATATATCCTGCGTGGGCAATACTCGAATATGCCAGCATCCGTTTAATATTGGTTTGTTGTAGCGCAACAACATTTCCAACCGTCATGGTGATGGCTGAAACGCCGGCCAAAAGTGTGGGCCAATCTAGATTGCTTAAACTTTCTAAAGCAATGTTATTAGGATCTCCTGAAAGCGTCAATGTTGTATTTAGGAAACGTAATAATACGGCAAATCCGGCCGCTTTTGGCGCGACAGACAGAAAAGCGGTAATCGTCGCTGGTGCGCCTTCGTACACATCAGGTGTCCAGAAGTGAAACGGTACAGCGGCAATTTTATAGCCAAAACCCACAAATACGAGGACAAAAGCCAACATCAATAACGCAGGAGAAATCGCTGCATTTGCGGCAAGTGATGCCTGAATTTCATAGATATTGAGACTACCCGTCAATCCGTAAATAAGTGAAATTCCGTAGAGCATTATCCCTGACGAAACACCACCAAACACGACATACTTAATAGCCGATTCGTTGGAGCGAAGATTTTCTTTTAAGTAACCAGCTAAAAGATAACTCATAATACTAACAATTTCCAAAGAAAGGTAAATTGACAGCATATTGGTAGCTGAGACGAGAAAAAACATCCCAAAAACGAGAACGAGCATCAATTGATAGTATTCACCAATGGTCCGATTTTTAAGTTCGTCATTTTGAAAAGACATCCACATTACTAATATTGTTGCAAGCGTTATAATAATTTTGAAATATCGAGCATAGCCATCATAAGCAACCATTTGGTTAAAAAGGCCTTGAGATGCTTCGACGTTTTGAGCAAAGAGGGAAAATAGAACAATGGCCATGCCTGCAATCGCAAGATATCCTGTTCGAATGGATGTCTCTTTGGTTAAAAATAAATCATATATAATTGCAAGAAGGATTAAACCTGTAAGTAAGATCTCTGGTGTTAAAAATCCTAAGTCTTGAACGATTTGAGAAAGATTCATTATGATTCCATCATTAAGGTTTATTAGAAGCCTGTCATTAATCCAGCTGCATTTACCGTATCAACAAGGTGATTGAGCGTCGCGCTCATTAAATCCAACATGGGCGCTGGATAAATACCGAGGAATAATGTGATCATGGCAAGTGGAATGAGGGTGTAAAGTTCGCGCTTGTTGATGTCTTCAAGATTTTCGTATTTCGGATTTAATGGACCAAAGAAAATGCGTTGGTACGCCCAAAGAAAGTAGGCTGCGTTTAGCACAATACCCACTGTGGCGCCGATTGCAATCCAAGTAAATACGGGAAATGCACCGATAAAGCACAATGCTTCGGAAATAAATCCAGACAGACCTGGAAGTCCTAAACCTGCGAAAAAGGCAAAACCCATCACGCCTGCATATAAAGGGACTTTCGTCGCAAGGCCACCAAAGCCTTCAATGTCGCGATGATGAGCTCGGTCGTAGATAACGCCGACCAACATAAAGAGCATGGCTGTAATGGTTCCATGATTAAACATTTGGAAAACGGCGCCGTTCATTCCAGCAGACGTCATTGCCGCCATACCGATTAAAACATAACCCATGTGATTGACGGACGAATAAGCCACCATCTTTTTCAAGTCTTTTTGAGCAAGAGCCGCCATTGCGCCATAGACAATATTTATCAAACCTAAAATCGCCATTGGTAATGCAAACCAAAGTGTCGCATGAGGCAAAATTGGGAATGAGATTCTTAAAAATCCGTAGGCTCCCATTTTTAAAAGAACGCCCGCAAGAATGACGGAAACAGCCGTTGGTGCTTGAACGTGTGCAAGGGGTAACCATGTATGGAATGGGAAAATTGGAACCTTGATTGCGAAACCAACGAAGAGAAGTAAAAATATGACTTTCCCTGCATTCATGCCCAATAATAAGGATTGGCTATAAATATCTGGTTGTTGTGCAAGTATCAACATATTGAACGTATGTGGCTCGCTTACGAAATAAAGTGCTAACATCCCTAACAACAATAAAACGGATCCGAATAAGGTGTAGAGAAAAAATTTAATCGCAGCGTATTCTTTTTGATCGCCACCCCAAATACCAATAAGAAAATACATTGGTAAGAGCATGACTTCCCAAAAAATGTAGAATAGGAAGAAATCTAATGAAAGGAACACGCCCATCATTCCCACATCTAAAAGTAGAAATAAGGCGAAATAACTTTTTTCGGCTTTATTGATTGAGAATGATGTAAATATTGCTAAAAAGCTTAAAAACGGTGTCAAGAGCACCATTGGTAAGCTTAAGCCATCAATGCCTAAAAAATATTCGATATTAAATGCAGGTATCCATGCTGCGTGCTCTTGCATTTGGATGCCTGAGCTCGATGAATCGAAAGCTCCTAAAATAATAAGAGCAACAACAAGTTGTAAACCAGTTGCTCCTGCTGCAATCCAGCGGATAACGTCAACTCTAGCCCGGGGGACAAAGAGAATTGCTAATATTCCCAACATGGGTAGGAATGTTACGAGTGATAACAGATGATTTTCCATCTACTTCTATGCCTCCCTGACCTAAAAAGCGTTGAGCAAGAAAACTGCTACAACGCCTATCAATGCAAAAATTAAATAATTTTGAATTCGACCTGTTTGGATGAATTTCAAACTCCATCCCAACCATTGAAAAATATATCCCGAAAAGTTTACAGCGCCGTCGACGATTAAATCGTCAGCAACTCCAACACCCGAGGAAACTTTTTTTGTATTACGACCTGCACCATTAATAAGGTAATGATCGTAATATTCCATGTCGAATAATGCAACTGCATCACACCCTTTTAAGAAGGGGCGAATAATGCCGTTAATGTAAAATTCGTCCATGTACCATTTATTAAATGAGCCTTTGTACAACACACCCAGCTTGCTTGCGAGGGATTCAGCTGATACTTTTTTAAGTAGATAAACTAAAGTCGCAAAGCCAATACCCAAGGTAGCGACAATCAAAGAAAGGATCATTGCCGGCATGTGGGCTTCGTGATTGGCGTGTTCAAAATGCTCGAGATTAAATGTTGACCCAAAATTTACAACGGTCCCAGGATTTTCTATAACATGAGAAAACCATCCGTGCGTTGAGAATGGATTGATACTTGGTATTGTATAAAAGAAAAAGAGTGATAGCGCGGCTAATATCATCAGCGGTACTGTCATTGCTTTGGGTGATTCATGCATTTTTTCAAAAATATCAGGTCGTTTCGATTCGCCAAAGAATGTCATAAAAATCAATCTAAACATATAAAAGGCCGTTATGACCGCAGCACCAAAGCCGAAGAAAGGAAGAATCCAAGCCATGTGCATCGACGCGAGCCATCCTTCATGAGCCGTACTTGCGTAGGCCCAACTTCCGGCTAAAATCGCATCTTTCGAAAGGAATCCAGAGAAAAATGGAATTCCCGAAATCGAAAGCGATGCAACGATAAAAATAAGATATGTGTAGGGCATTTTACTTTTTAAGCCGCCCATATTTCGCATATCTTGGGCATCGGTGTCGTGATCTTTGATGTCGTGTAAAGCATGGTGCATGGCGTGAATAACCGAACCCGACGCTAAAAATAATCCAGCCTTAAACATGGCATGTGTAATGAGATGAAAAAAGCCCGCGACGTAAGCGCCTGTCCCCAAAGCCATAATCATATAACCAAGTTGGGAAACAGTCGAATATGCTAAAACTTTCTTAATATCATTTTGTGTGATGGCTATTGTCGCTGCATAAAAGGCTGTAACACCACCGATAAACGCGACGGTTGCCATTGCATCAGGCGTTAGAATAGGGAAAATACGAACGGTTAAATAAACACCTGCTGCTACCATTGTTGCGGCATGTATAAGAGCCGAAACAGGCGTTGGGCCTTCCATGGCATCTGGAAGCCAAATATGGAGCGGAAATTGTGCGGATTTACCGACGGCTCCCATGAAGAGCAAAATGCCGGCCCATGTTAATAATGTATGTGGATTTGCGCCGCCAAAAAGGGTGCCGATTCCACCTTCCCATTCGCCCGAGGCAATGCCTGTATAGACGCCTTGATAATTTAATGTCCCGAGAACTGTCATGATAATCATGAGTCCCATAAACATACCAATATCGCCGACGCGGTTCGTGATAAACGCCTTTTTGCTGGCATCAGCGGCTGAATTTTTCTCCCACCAATGTCCGATTAGGAGATAAGATGACAGACCGACAAGTTCCCAGAATACGTAAATCATGAAAAAGTTATTGGCGAGGACAATACCATTCATCGAAAATGTAAATATCCCCAAAAAGCCATAGTATCGCGAAAAGCGAATGTCGCCTTTCATATACTCGGTTGAGTAGATATGTACGAGTGATGAGATTAAAGCAACGACTAGAAGCATAATCACCGATATATTGTCAATCAGGATACCCATTTCCAGACTAAAATTACCGAGGTTAAACCACGTAACATTTTCTTCTATACGGAAATGCGGATCGTAATGTCCAATCATGACGGCAAATAAGTAAAATGCGAGTCCTAAAGTCGTAAGCTGTATGCCAATGGAAATCCATTCTCCATTTTTTGATTCAATAAATTTTCGAAAGAAAATTTGAATAGCAAATGAAAGCAATGGAAGTAATAGTATTAATAATGCTACTGTAATCATAATGCCCTACTGCTTTAAGCTATTTGCTTCGTCAACGTTAATATGCCCTGTATTATTGTACATATTCAGTACAATAGCCAGTGCTACAGCAGCTTCTGCCGCAGCGAGCATCACAACAAATATCGTAACAACATGACCGTCAAGGCTATGGGTTACGAATTTAGAAAATGCAATGAAATTAATATTTGCTGCATTGAGGATGAGCTCAACACCCATGAGGATTGCAACGGCGTTACGACGTGTTGAAACGGTGTATAGTCCTAACACGAACAGTATCGCAGAGAGAGCTAAGTAAGATTCAATATATCCCATTATCTCTCCTTCCTTGCTAGAGTTGCGGCACCTATAAGAGCACCGAGTAACAAAATTGAGGCAACTTCAAAAAGCAATATGTAATCGGTAAAAAGAAGTGTCCCGATTTGATGGATAGTTTCTTGAAAAGCCATGGGTTCGCCGTTTGTCCACGTATGTCCTAAAACAGGGATGAGTACCATTATTAAGACGGCAAATACAACCGTCAAACCAAACATTTTTTGAAACGATGATTCAGAAATAACGGTCTGCGTAATTCGGTTTGTAAGCATAATTCCAAAAATGAGAAGCACCAATATACCGCCTACATAAATGACAATTTGAGTCACTGCAACAAAATCTGCATTTAAGAAAATGTACATCGCTGCAACGCCAATAAATGTTCCCAATAACGAGAAAACCGCATAAATCAGATTTTTACTGAAAGCAACGATGGAAGCTGACGCAACCGTCAATCCCCAAAATAGCCAGAATATTAGATCTGCCATTAAGATTCTCCCCCTTCAGTTGTTTTAAAGAGCGTTGTTTCTACATCAGCTTTAACATTTTGTGTTTGTTCTGCATCAGCTTTTGCAGTTTGTTTAGCTGCTGCAGCTGCAAGTTTTTCCGCCATAGCCTTTTCTT
This sequence comes from uncultured Fidelibacterota bacterium, assembly GCA_937888365.1. Classification (GTDB taxonomy): domain Bacteria; phylum Fidelibacterota; class UBA8477; order UBA8477; family JABMPR01; genus CALBFA01. The sequence continues at coordinate 6,327 of CALBFA010000100.1, forward strand.
TTTCTTCAGCTTTTAGGCGATTTTCTTCTTCAATTTTGGCAGTACGCGCATCGACATCTTCTTGCGCTATTTTCGCAAAATCATAAATCAGTGTCGAGCGGTCTCTCCATCGCTCTTTCACTGTAACATCTTTACGCTTGTTGTCATTTCTCTCGAAGCGATAATCAGCTTCCATATAAATACAATCTTCGGGACATGGATGCGTACAAAGGTCACAAAACATACATTCTGACATATCAATTTGGTGTTTCGTGACAACGAGTTTAATGGACGTACCGTTTTTGGTAACACCTAAATCTTCGCCTTTGTCGCCTTTAAGGACATCGATGGAAATACATCCAACGGGGCAGGCGCGTTCGCATTTTTTACATCCGATACAGTCATCAATATCGACATGTAATTTGCTCCGAATTACATTATAAGAAGCGAGTTCACCTGTACCGATATTGCGTTCTGGTATGGGCCAAACTTCATCTGGATATTGTAATGTAACGTATTCACGCGGTCGGACGAAGTAGCCTAAAGTCAATTTCATACCCGTCATCAGTGTCGAAATGGCAATATAAATATTTTTAAAATAGTTCATCATGACACCTTAGAACTGTATCTCACCGGTGAGCCACATCCACGTTGCAACACCGATTAGGTTAAATAAAGCAATTGGCATCAGAACTTTCCAACTTACGTACATAAGCTGATCGACGCGAAGTCTTGGAAATGTCCATCTGAACCACATGAGTAAAAAGATGAGTGAGAGTACTTTCATCGCTATCCAAAAAAGACCTGGCTCTGTAATCCAAATAGCGAAGCCTGGAAATAACCAAGCCGCAATTGTTGATAGACCAATAATTGCCAAGGGATAAATCGATAGTCGATTTGCTTTTGTTTTGACATAGCCTGTCCATGCAAGCGCTAAAGCCAAAAGTACCAACAACGAAGTCTTTGCAGCAAAAATGGTTTCAAACGGCGATTGCCATCCACCCATAAAAACTACAGCTGTCAAAAAGGCAACAAGGGTAAAGTTTGCGTACTCACTTAAGAAAAATAATGCCCAGCGAATGCCAGAATATTCTGTCATAAACCCTGCTACAAGTTCAGATTCAGATTCGGGTAAGTCAAACGGTGTGCGGTTAATTTCAGCGGTAGCACCAATGATATACATAAAGAATGCTATAAAGAGGAAAGGGTTATTAAACATATACCAGTTTGGTAATGGTAAAGGAATCCAATGAAATAGATTCGATGATCCCCCTTGTGCAATAATGATTTCATTCATATTGAGTGAACCCGCCATTGCCACGACGGCTAAAAGCGTCAGGCCGACAGGAATCTCATAACTCACAATTTGAGCCGCCGAACGCATAGCGCCATAAAGTGACCATTTGTTGTTAGACGCCCAACCCGACATCACAATTCCCACAACAACGATGGAGGAAATACTGACGATATAATATAAACCTATACTCATATCCGCAGCAGTGACAGTTGGGCTAAAGGGTATCGCAGCAAAAGCAACGATAGCCGAAATAAGAATGATAAAAGGGCCGACTCGAAATAGAATACTATCAGCAAGCGTCGGGATAATATCTTCTTTTAACAATAGTTTAAGTGCATCCGCTACTGTTTGCAATGTGCCATAAGGTCCAACTCTCATTGGGCCAAGTCTTACTTGCATAAATGCAGACACTTTTCGTTCCACATAGACAAGTACGATGGCATTAACCGCGATAAACGCGAATAAACCAGCGCCTACCAACAATACGGACAACAGTTTTACACTGGCTAATTCCATTTGAGGAAACCACGTCAGAGATAAAAACCAGTTTGCCATTGATTCAATCATTTATCGATCAATCTCCCCTAATACAATATCGAGACTTCCCAAAATAGTGATGACATCTGACATCATCCAACCTTGAGAAATTTCGTTTAATGCGCTAATATTACTAAATGCAGGTGATCGCATTTTTACGCGAGTTGGAATATTGGTTCCGTCACTTCTGATATAGAAACCTAGTTCGCCTCTTGGATTTTCATATCTGGAATAAATCTCGGCTCCTTTTGGAGGTCTAATTTTTTTCGGGATGGCTGCTTTCACATCGCCTTCTGCTGGCAATTGGTCAAGTGCTTGGCGAATAATTTTTGCACTCTCGAGCATTTCCTCAATCCGAACCATGTATCGATCCCAGCTGTCTCCAACGGATCCCATGGCACCTTCGCCAACAGGGACTTTCCATTCGAATCGGTCGTAAAAAGAATAGGGCTGATTTTTGCGGACATCAAACGGGATGCCTGATCCGCGTAGATTTGGACCTGTAACACCATAATTGATGGCGACCTCAACGGGAAGAACACCGACATCTGCGGTTCGTTCAATAAAAATTTTATTCGTCGTCAAAATACGATTGTATTCTTCAACGTGAAAATCAAACTCATCCAAAAATTCGTAGGCTTTTTCAACCCAGCCGGCTGGCAAATCATGTGCAAGTCCGCCAATCCAGATATAGTTGTATAAAAGGCGCGCGCCAGAAGCCATCTCAAACAAGTCAAGAATGAGCTCCCGCTCTCTCATGCAATAAATAAACGGCGTGATGCCACCGACATCCAAACCAAAAGTACCCACGGCGATGAGATGTGATGCGATGCGTTGGAATTCTGCCATGATAACTCGAATATATTCAACGCGTGGTGGCAATTCGATTCCCAACATTTTTTCAACGGCGATGGCGTAAGCATGACCATTGTTCATCGCAGCGATATAGTCTGCTCTGTCCACGAATGGCGAAACCATCTGATATTCAAGATTCTCGGCATGCTTTTCAAAACTACGATGGAGATATCCAATAACAGGCTCGACATGAGAGACAATTTCACCGTCCGTAATGAGCTTTAATCTTAATACGCCATGGGTACTTGGATGCTGGGGACCCATATTTAGAATCATTTCTTCAGTGTGCAAACGCCCCATCTAACGCTCCTTCGCGATTTTCATACCGCGATAAAATTCAGCAGGAACATAGTCTTTCCGTAATGGATAGCCTTCCCAATCTTCTTCCAATAGAATCCGTTTAAAATCAGGATGACCTTCGAAAATAACCCCAAACATATCGTAAACTTCTCTTTCATGCCAATCGGCTGTGCGCCACATATTCGCGACACTTGCGACTTTGGGTGTTGTTCTGTTTAGTAAGGTTTTAATCGTAAAATAGTGATTGAGTGAAACGGAATAGAGATGATATATCATTCCGAGTTCTGCTTCTTCGCCAAGGTCAAAACCTGAGACGCACATCAATGAATCAAATGCAAACGCTGGATTTTCTTTCAGCTCTATCATAATGTCCATAAGTTTGGTTGAATCGATCAATGCTCCAGGATTATGAGAGGCTTCGTTCTCGAAAGCGAGACAGGCATCACCAAATTTGGCGGATAATTGGGAATATATTGATTCTTCAGTCATGACTATTTCCCTTTCCCACCAAGTGTTGCTTCTTCGCGAATCTTTTCTTGTAGTTGCAAAAGTCCTTCAATAAGGGCTTCTGGGCGTGGCGGACATCCAGGGATGTATATATCAACAGGGATGATTTGATCGACGCCTTTCAAGACATGATAACCATGCTCTGAATACGGTCCTCCAGAATTGGAGCAAGAGCCCATTGAAATCACATATCGTGGTTCTGCCATTTGTTCATAGAGTCGTTGGACACGGGTTGCCATTTTAAGAGAAACCGTTCCAGCAACAATCATAACATCCGCTTGACGTGGGGATGAACGTGGCATGGCGCCGAATCGTTCTAAGTCATGACGAGCAGCGGCTGTCGCCATCATTTCGATAGCACAACATGCAAGTCCAAACTGAAAATACCATTCTGAATTTGAACGAGCCCAGTTCATGAGCTTGTCCAAGCTAGTAATTATCAGATTGTCACTATTAAATTTATGTTCAAGATAACCCATCAGGTTTTTCTCCCTTTCCTAGGCAGCTTCTTTTAGATTCTCTTTTTCGAGAAGATTGCTTGCAGAGTAACGTCCAGTACCGTATTTCAATTTCATTTTAACCCATTGTAAGTCGCCTTTTTTCCAGACATAAGCCAGTCCAACGACCAATATTGAAATAAATACAAATACTTCAATAAAAGTCAGGAATCCCAAGTCTTTAAAAACGACAGCCCACGGGAAAAGAAAAACAACTTCGATATCAAAGATAATGAAAATGAGGGCAATAACATAAAAACGAACATTGAACTGAATCCATGTTTCGCCTTCGGGTTCTTCCCCACATTCATAGGTGTCTAATTTTACATCTGTACTATTCTTAGGTCCTACGAGCTTTTGTATAATGAATGCTGCATACATTAACAAAAAGCCAACAATTCCTAGGGCTAGTGCGGTTCCATAATGTTCTAACATGTGATAATTCTCACCTCATCGCCTTATTCGGGCGCAATGTAATCGGATGTTTTGGGGTTACAAGTATGGATAGCTGATTCATAACTTTTTTCATAGGTTCGTGCCTTTTGCAATCATAATGCCAAGCAAAGCGTTATGACGCAATTAATAAACTTGCTAGTATTGAGTCCGTTTGAGTCAATTGTCGGATTGAAACAAAAGAAGCCTCTGCAATAGCAGAGGCTTCTTTTAATTTTCCGATTTAATAGACGTTTTATCTCAACAACAAGGCTTTCTGTGTGCCTGTATATTCAGGAGACGTAAAGCGGATAAGATAGTCGCTGCTGAAAAAGGTCCAAAATCACTCTAACTTGTCTGTAAATAAAGTC
>CALBFA010000101.1 GCA_937888365.1 uncultured Fidelibacterota bacterium
ACTTTATTTACAGACAAGTTAGAGTGATTTTGGACCTTTTTCAGCAGCGACTAAATAGAGGTTGCCCTCTTCTCCAATAACTGGACCTGAAAAAATACCTTCTGGGATATCTGCCGCCCATTCTATAAGTGGGGATTGTGGGCCTCTAAATGGAGAGCGTCCGGTGCGTTGAGGATCATGACTTATCATGGGCCAGTCTGATTGACCTATTGTTGGCCAATCAACATTTACTTGTTCAGCTTGTGCGAGTACGGTATTTGATAGTCCAAGAATGGCTATCATCATCAAGATGATTCTTTTCATGTTTACAGCTCCTGTTTTAATAAACGTAACTAAAGTAATAAAAGTAGGGTTATTTGCGAGAATAAATAACCCTACTAATAATTTATTTAAGCAGGAGCATTTTCTTAACTTCTACAAAATTATTTGAGGTAATCTTATAAATATAAGTACCGCTTGGAAGATTTGTAGAGTTAAACATAACACTATATGTTCCAGGGTTCATATTTTGATTAATAAGAGTCTCAACTTCTTGTCCTAGAGAGTTATATACCTGTAGCATTACAGTTCCTGTATGTGCAATTGAGTACTCAATTGTCGTAATAGGATTAAATGGGTTGGGAAAATTCTGTGTTAATTGAGGAGTAGAAATTAATCCAGCATTAGCGTTTTCAATAATATGCGTCTGCCCCGAGTTCTTTTTTAATATTGCGCCATATCGACCTACTGCCCAAATGTTCTGACTGTCAATAATTTCAACAGAATAGAGACCACTGGTGTTGCTTATTTGCGACTCCCAATTCTCGCCTCCATTGTCTGTAAATAATATTGTGCCGTTATCCCAATTGACAACATAGCCAATGTTTTCATCTAAGAATTTGACAGATGAAAATATCTCATAGTTGTCAGTTACTATTTGAGACCATTCGTTACCGCCATCTAGTGTTTTAATGATTAATCCATTTTGCCCAACGGCCCAGCCGAGGCTATCGTTAAGCATAAAAATATCTTGTAAATGCCAATAGGGTCCAGTCGCTTGTTGAATCCAGTTGACGCCGCCATCAATCGTTTTTAGAATTGTATTTTGCCAACCAACAATCCAACCCGTATTTTCATCTAGGAATTGGACCGAAAACAAGGAATTCGACTGTCCTCCCACTTGTTCAGTCCAGTTTTCACCACTATCTGATGTTTTTAATATTGTACCGTTAGTGCCAACAACCCATCCCACATCCTCATTTATAAAAAAGAGTGCATATAATGAATTTGTTGTACCACTTGGTACGTTATTCCAAGTTTCGCCTCCATCTTGGGTTTTGATGATGATGCCATTATAGCCAGATGCCCATCCGTTGCTGTCGTCAAGAAATTGGACTGCTAACAGATTCTCCGAAATACTGTTGTTCTGAATATTCCAATTCACACCGCCATCATTTGTATGAGCGACGAGGCCGTATAGTGGCTCATTAATATCATAACCAACAGCCCAGCCATTTTCTGAATCAATGAAATCTACAGAATTTAATTCCCCAATCTCTGTCCCTTGTGACTGCTCAACCCATGTAAGACCTCCGTTTGAGGTCGTCAATAGTGTACCATTATCACCAACGACAATACCATTGTTGGCATCAAAGAATCTTACAGACTTCAAATTTTGGCCTGTGCTGCTTTGTTGCTCCCCCCATGTTATTCCGCCATTCACCGTTCTTACAATCGTGCCTTGATAGCCCACAGCCCACCCAGTTTGAGTGTCAATGAAATGGACAGAACTCAAATAAAATGTACTGCCTTGTTGTACCCATGATTCACCTGCATTTGTCGTCTTTAAAAGAGCACCATTGACACCTACAGCCCAACCTGTCGATTCATTTACGAAATAGACATCCTGTAACTGTGTAGAAATATTAATCACTTGGGGAGACCATGATTCACCACCATCAGCCGTCATAAAAATTACGCTACCATCTCCAACAATCCATCCGGTAGTTTCATTAATAAAAGCCATGCTCCAAAACGTATAATTTCCAATGTCCATTTGTGTCCAAGTTTCGCAGCCATCTATAGTTTTTGCAACATTCCCATAATAATCAGCCACATAACCTATTTCAGAATTCGCAAAATAAATTGAATGGATACCAGACAGCCCACAATTTGATAGTTCGTTCCAAGTAGCACCTCCATCAATCGACTTGAACACATCTCCCCAACCATTTACGGTCCAACCTTCTGTTGGACTGATAAAATGTAAATCAGGAAACCACTGCTGATTCATGTCAGTGATTTGTCCAATATTCCAAGTAAGACCTTGATCTAGGGTTTTCATAACAGTGCCGTTCCTACCAATAGTGATAGCTGTTTCTGGCGTTAAGATCTGGATTGCATTAAGAGCATTGCCTTGAGGCAAAGGATTTTGCCACACCCATTCGTTTTGGGCAATGGCCGTGACACATAAAAGAAATAACATTGATCGTTTAATAAATGATAATTTTAGTATTTTCATGGTCTTCTCTTTTTTGTCATGTTGATGTCCCGAACAATAAATCAAATATTAATATTTGTCATATGATATTTCTCTAGATTGATTATTGCGCTTGTTCATTTCAGTCCTCAAGTTTAGAACTGATTTAATATAAACAGGTACTTATATGATACAATTAAAGAATATTCCAGACACGCTAATAACAAAGGCTAATGTTCTGCAGAAATTGTTTAATTGTTTTACGCTTTTGGAACAATCCAAGTTTAAATGAGCTAAGAGAGGCAATTTAGCAAAAAAAAAGACCCTCAACATTGGAGGGTCTTTTTTTTTGAGATATTTGTGAGAATCTATTCTCGTAATGAAACCGGTTTCCCCAAGATTTCAGCCATAATAACACCTTGCGCTAAAGGCGAATGGCGACCGAGTCGATCCAAAACAGATTTTATCTCGCTAGGTTTTTTAGCCCCAACTGTCTTGTTTTTTATTTTTCGTGTTTCAGACAAACGAGAGTTACTGCCCTCTGAGAATGTTTCACCCTTCTTTTCAACGGTGGGTTCTGGTTTCACCGCTTCAAAAGCTGGCTCTATAACGTAAGGTACCTCTTTTACCGTATCACTGAACTCTTTTTGAACTTCCTCTTTAAGATTTTCAATCATATTTTGGAAATCAAAACCACCTGATTTCTTCTTCTCTGGAAGAGGGTTTCTTTCGTTGTCACGAGAACTTCGTTCGGCTTTTTTCTTTTTCTTTTTCAAAAAAGCTATCACCATATATATGAGGACAAAAAATAGCGGTTTATAATCGTCCATTTTATCCTCCTTTCTTCATCATATAAGCATTAAAACCTCTATCTCTATTTCGAGACTTCCCCTTCGCTACTTGTCGCAAGCGTATCTCTCATGGATGTATCGGCTTGAATGTTTTGCATTCTATAATAATCCATAATACCGAGATGTCCTTTACGAAAGGCTTCTGCAATAGATTTTGGGATTTCGGCTTCAGCCTCAACAACTTTTGCCTTCATCTCAACGACGCGTGCCTTCATCTCTTGCTCGTTGGCAACAGCCATAGCACGACGCTTTTCGGCTTGAGCTTGAGCAATATTTTTATCGGCATCCGCTTGATCAATTTGTAAGGTAGCGCCAATATTTTTACCGACGTCAACATCGGCGATATCAATGGATAGAATTTCAAAGGCGGTACCGGAGTCCAAACCTTTGCCCAATACGTTTTTCGAAATAATATCAGGATTTTCCAACACAGCTTTGTGCGAAATTGCCGAACCAATACTACTTACAATACCTTCGCCAACGCGGGCAATAATGGTTTCTTCACCCGCTCCACCGACAAGTCTATCAATATTGGCTCGAACGGTTACGCGTGCGACACAAAAAAGCTGAATCCCGTCTTTTGCCACTGCGGATACTCTTGGCGTTTCAATAACGCGAGGAATAACCGACATTTTAACAGCATCAAGAACATCTCGACCTGCTAAATCGATGGCAGCTGCGCGTTGAAACGGTAAATCAATAGAAGCTTTGTCAGCAGAAATCATAGCGAAAATGACACGCTCGACATTTCCTCCTGCAAGCAAGTGAGCTTCCAAGACATCCGTTTCGATATCTAAACCTGCTTTTCTGGCACTAATTAATGCTCCCACAATAAGTTGTGGCGATATGCGCCTCAATCTCATTCCGATGAGCGTAAATAAACTTACATACACTTTTGATGCTGCTGCACTAATCCATAATCCTACTGGTATTAACCAGACAAACAGGAAAATAAAAAGCATAGCACCAAAAAGAAAAATAATCGTTGTTGGTGTTGTCATACGCGTCCCCTTAATTTATGATTTTGTCTCATTTGATTTTTATATTTTCTCAACAAAAATTCGATTGCCTTTAACTTTTAGGACTCGAATTTCACTATTTTTTTCAATGTATTCACCGTCGGTTAAAACATCTACACGTTTGCCAGAGAATTTAGCTGTCCCCGCAGGACGTAAATCAGAAATGGCCGTTCCTGAAGAACCGACTAAATCTGAAAGTCCAATATCGTTGGAATATCCTTCTTTTTGCGTTTCTTCAACATTGAGAGCAATTCTTTTCCAGAATTTCGTTTTGCTCATGTTTTTGATGAGATAAATCGTACCGACGATGCCACCTATAACCGCGATTGTAACCCCTAATAAGGCAGATTGAATATCAACATTTGTCGGAATGGTGGGTAGCATCATGAGAAATAATCCATATAATACGACAATTGTTCCTGCAATACCTGTGACACCAAATCCTGGAATCACGAATGCCTCCACAGCCAAAAGAATGATACCCACTAAGAAAATCAAAAGTTCATTCATTGACGCTAAATCTGCAATAATAGAAGTGCTGAAAAATAAAGTTAATGCAATCACAGCAACGGTGCCTCCCACTCCCCAACCCGGACTTTGAACTTCGAAAATAAGGCCTAGAAATCCCAAGGTCATGAGTAAAGAGCTCACAATAGGATTCGTTAAAAATCTTACGACATATTCTGACCATGTTGGTTCAACGTGAATAATTTTTTCATTTTCAAGACCAAAGTGTTTGAGTAATGCATCAAACGAATCCAGCTCATAATCTACCATATTGTATTTTAAAGCTGTTGTCGTGCGTAGCGTCACCAGTTTGCCACTTTTTGCACCTTCAACATCGTTGATAAAAAGGGTATCGCCATTTGCCAGAACAAGTGTATCAATATCAAGTGTTTCGTCAACCATGGCCATTGCAATATCACCATTCCGACCCTTTGCTTCTGCAGTGGATGCCATTTCTTCTCGCATATAGGATTGAGATTTTTCACTCGCTTTGTTGCTTTGGCCATCAACAACAGTTGTTGCACCCATGGTTGCTCCTGTCCGCATGACAATCGTGTCGCAGGCCAATGATATCAATGATCCAGCTGATATTGCGCGGGAATTTATAAAAGCAATTGTCATAATGTCAGACTCTAGTAAGGCGTCTCTCATCATAGTTGCAGCATCAACGCGTCCACCAAAGGTATCAATATCAAGAATGATTGCTTTTCCGCCTTCAGCATTTTTCTCGGGAATTGCTCGCTCAAAAAAGTGCGCCAAACCCATATCAATGGTGCCTTCAACTTTCATGACATAAACTTGAGAAAATATAAGTGTGGGTAATATTAATAGCACCCATAAAGTTGATCTTAGTTTCATTTTATCTCACCTCTTTGTGTAAAATAATTCAATTTTCATTGCCTTAATATACGAAAAATACACGGAAATAGTTTCCCTAATTTTAGTTAATTTTTTAATATAATGAGTCCATAGAACTAATGTCGTAGTATTAAAACGAAATCACCATATTTTGAGCCAATATCCAGTTGAAGCGGAAGATGTGGCATCGATTCACTAAACCACATACTCACATTAATATCATTTTTTCGCGCTTTATCACTTTCAAAATAAGGTGTGAATTTAAGTGCATTTTGTTTGCCCCTAGCTGTTTTTAAAACTTTTGATTCTGAAACAATAAAGTGAGCTGACGCCTTGTTTGCCCCATCAACAAAATTAGATGAAAGGGTGTCACCTGTTTGAATGTTTTGATGTCTCATGCTGTGTAAAAAGCTCAATAGATCGTAATAACTGCTTAAATCAGCATAGCTTTTCGAGGACAATACTTTTGCTGCATTTTCAGTGTGTCGAAGCTGGAATCGTTTATGGTATTTCCCTTCGTTTACAGCTTTTGAATGGAAAATCAATTGCTTAGAGTCAAGCAAATATTCTGATTTTATCGTATCCGAAACGGACCAAATTTTGTCCAACATACCTGTTGAATACATGAAAAGGTGCGAGAGAAGCGTTCCAGAAGAATCTTGAAAGCTCAATTCTGCTCTTCCAATGGTTAACATGCCATATTTTAAATAATATTGATGTAAAATGTTTTCGTCTGTTTGACATATTAATACTGAAATATTTAAGATAAACAATAAAATGAGTTTTTTTAACATCATAAAATTGGGCCGTTAAATAATGTGTCTATTCACTTTTAAATTGTAAATCATAGAGTTTTTTATAAACGCCTCCTTCTTTGATTAAGGCATCATGACTACCTTGCTGAATAATTTGACCATTTTCCATCACCACAATTTTATCGGCATTTAAAATTGTAGAGAGTCTATGTGCGATGACGAGGGCTGTTCGATTTTCCATAAGATGGTCTATTGCAGATTGAACGAGTCGCTCCGATTCCGTGTCCAATGCGGAGGTTGCCTCATCTAAAATGAGAATTTGTGGATTTCGAAGTAGCGCGCGGGCAATTGCGACACGTTGCTTTTGTCCACCTGAAAGTCGTGTGCCTCGTTCGCCAATGATGGTGTCATATCCTAATTCAAATTCACAAATAAAATCATGTGCATGCGCCAATTTTGCCGCATGATAGACATCATCTTTATCCACATCCAAACCATAGGCAATATTTTCAAATATGGTTGTATTGAACAGAAAAGTATCTTGGGAAACGATACCCATAAGATTTCGTAAGCTCTTTCGTGACAAGGTATTGATGTTCTGTCCATCTAGATAGATCCCGCCGCTTTCGACATCATAATAACGTGGTAATAAATCAGCGAGGGTCGTTTTTCCAGCACCACTTGCACCAACGAGTGCGACAACTTCCCCGCGTTTAATTTCGAGATTTATATTCAACAAAGCGGAATAATCGCTGGTATCGTAATGAAATGACACGTCTTTAAACTGAATGGAATCTTTGAGTTCCATGATGTCTTCTAGCTTAGCATCATGTCCTGCCGGTGCCTCGATATCGAGCATCTCAAAAATCCTTGAGCTTGCAGCAATCCCGCCTTGTAAGGAAACATTCACATTAGCCAAATTTCGTATCGGTTGATAAATAGTAAAAAGTAGAATAATAAAGCGCAAAAAATCTTCGCTTGAACTTGTACCATATTCCAATACTTGCATTCCACCTATCCAAAGCAAGCTTGCGCCCATAAGGACACCGAGCATTTCGGTGATAGGCAATGACGCACTCTGAAGCTGAATTTGACGGAACATGAGCTTAAAATAATAGTCTGTAAACTGAAAGAATTTTCCTCGTTCAAATGTTTCGTTGGTAAATGCTTTAATGATTTTGATACCTGAAATCGATTCAGAAAGTTGACTCGTTATTTCACCGAGTTGCTCTTGAGACCGTTTCACTTTGCGTCGCATACTTTGACTAATTCTATCAATAATAAATGCTGTAAAGGGGATCACTGCAGTTGAAATGAGCGTTAGTTTCCAGTTGATAATAAAAAGCAAACTATACAAGGCAATTATTGTTAATGGCTCAATCATTAAACTTCGGAAACTTGATCCTAAGCTATTATTGATGCGTGATACGTCATTCATCGTCAAACTAATTAAATCGCCGCTCCGACGACTTTGAAAAAAAGAAAGTGGTTGAATAAGGAAATGAGAATAAAGACGATTTCTTAGATCTTCTGCGACTTTTTGCTGGGCGAGTCCCGTAAAAACAGAATTTAAATAATACGAAACACTTTTGCCAAAATATGCGATAACAATAATCATAACGGCAATTTGAAAAATAGAAACGGTGTCGGCAGAATCAACGAGTTGATAGGTCCAAATCTTTAGTCGAGTATTTAAATCCAAATTATTTGTGACACTTAAGGCTTGGGTTTCCTGCGCAATATCAGGTGAGAAAATACTCGTAACAAATGTGGCTGAAATCCATACGGTAATGGAATTAAATAAGACATTTGTTATGGCAAAGAAAAAGCTGATTGCAACTTTTCCCCAATGAGGCAACAATAATGAAAACAGTCGCTTATACAAGTTTGGCTCCTGATAATAGTTGGATTGTCTCTCTCGATATTTCACCTTCTCGCATAAGAACAGGATTTTCATTTCGAATGTCTAAGACCGTACTTCCAGCTGATTTATTTAAGGTTCCATTGTCGATTAAAAGGTCAATTTTATCGTGAAAATAACTCATGATGCGCTCAATATTTAATGCGGGTGGATTACCTGACAAGTTGGCACTTGTCGTTGTAATAGGGCGTCCCAAAATCTGAACCATCGCTTGACATAATTCATGATTTGGAACCCGAATCCCAACGCTCTTTCCATCACCCAACAAAAGCGAGCTAAATTCGTATTTAGATGTACCAACAACCGTCAGGGCTCCTGGCAGGAGTTTATTGATAATCACATGACTACTTACGGAAATATCGCATAAATAATCATCAATATCTTTGACATTACCCAACATTATGGACATGGGTGTGTTGCTTCGACCCTTTAAATGATACAATTTTTCGATGGCGTTTTCCTGTGTCGCATCGACACCAAGACCGTATAATGTGTCCGTTGGATATGCGACGATTCCTCCCGCTTCAAATACTTCTTTGGCCATAAGCGCAATATCGACAGCAGATTCTTTATATAGGGATACGATTTTCATGTTAATTTCTGTTTAACGCTAAGTTATTCTTTAGGTGATTGAGGTACAATGATTTTAAGCGTTCAGCAATATGGTATTATTTATTTAATAATTTTGGCCAACGTTTATGAAACCAAAAATATTGTTCCGGTTTTTTGATAATTTCAACTTCAAGTAAATTCATAAGTTTTTGAGTCAATTCAATGTCCCACTCTTCGCTAGGTTCAGTTGGCAACGTATAATCAACTTTTTCCCAATGAATCGTATATGTTCCAAGATTTTGATTGACGGATAAAAATACGAGTTCAGGATTAACACGTTTTATGAGCTCAACAGCGCCACGTGGTGAGGACGATGGGAGCCCGAAAAACGAAATCTTGAGTGAATTTTTTCCTCGATGTTGATCGCCAACAACAGCTAGTTGACCTTTCTCAACCAAAGTGTTAGAAATCGCTCCTAAACCTGCCCATGAATTTATAAGGTAGAGACCTTTTCGTATTCGCATCCATTCCAAGGGTGCGTTAACCAATGGATTTTTTTGGATGCGATAAATTGATGCTGAACCTTTCGACATCATGGCAACCCAGCGACCTGCTATTTCCCAACTACCAAAATGTCCCGTAAAAAAAATCACGGGGATATTTTGCTTTTTCTTCTCAATCAAATAGTCTTTAAAACCATCTTCTGCTTCAACTATAGATTCAATTTTTCTATCTGAAAGGAACCAAAGTTTTAGTGTCGCAAAAAACATCTCACCCCAATGTTTATAGACATCCCTAATTACGTTATCTCGTTTACTCTTTTCCCAATGGGGGAAAGCAAGAGACAGATTACTCTCGACTAATTTTCGTCGAGTTGGAAAATATTTGGCCATAACAGCACCGATACCGCGACCAATGCGCCAAACGATTGACCATGGGATGATGAAAAGAATCAGCGTAAAATTAATAAATACAATAAATTCAAACGAATATCGAATCCAAGTTAAAACGCTCGTTTTTTCAGGAGCCTTCTTACTTGTAGTTATTTTTTGTTTGCTATCTGCCATTTATTTTGATTCGATTTAGAATCTTGAAAGATCATTAATGGTTACAAATAAAATTAAGCCAAGTAACAGTAACATCCCAACTTGCTGAATACCAAGTTTGACTTTAATGGGAAGTGGTTTTCGAAGTACTGATTCAACAATAATAATAATTAAATGACCACCATCTAAACCAGGGATGGGCAAAATATTGATAAATGCAAGATTCACGGAAATGATGGCCATAAAATATAGAATGTCAAGCCAACCCTGACGCGCGACATCGCCTGCCATTTTTGCAATCATGATGGGGCCGCCAACCTGGTCCATACTTGCATTTCCCGAAATGAGACTCCAGAAAGATCGAGCCATCAAGGTTCCATGCATAACAGTCGTTGTAAAACCCAGTGTTATAGATTCTATAAAGGCAGCGGGACGTTGATCAACAACGCGTCCAATACCCAGCATGCCTACCGTTTTAATGCCATCAAATGTTGGGATTTGTTCTTTTACAACCGCGATAGAATCCGAATAATTTTGACCGTTTCTTGTCCATGTAATAAATGCATTTTTATGAGGATATGTTTGTATTATAGTAACCAGTTCGTCCCAATTCGACAGCCTTTCATTATTGATAGATGTAATTACATCACCAATTTGAACGCCAACTTTTTCAGCTGGGAATACAACACGCTCTTCAGTCGTTGTAAGGCTTCCAACTTCAGTTGTTTCGCTAGGGATTGGAATGCCGCTTGAATAAATAATGATGACGAAGAAAATGAATGCCAAAATGGTATTCATAATAACACCACCCGAAATCGTCAAGAATTGTTGCCATTTCTTTTTACTGGCAAATTCCCAAGGTTTTCCTGTGAGTTCTCCAGTCAAGGATTCATCAATCATTCCCGACATTTTTACATAACCACCGAGAGGTGTCCAGCTTATGGTGTATTCCGTATCACTCGACTTTGGGTTTTTGCGCCTAAAACGATATTCAATTTTTGATGCCTTTAAAAGTTTCTGTAAAAACCATGGCACAAACATGGTAACCCAAAGTCCGTCCATTTTGTTTTTCAACGCTAAAAATTTAGGAGGGAAACCGATGGAAAATTTTTCGATGCGTATCCCCACCATTTTAGCCGCAATAAAATGACCCCATTCGTGCACGAGTATTAAGATACCTAAGGTTAATATTGCTGCGATTATTGTATACATTAAATCAATCATAAATTATTGTTATTCCTTGTTTTGGATAAATTGTTTTGCCCATTCCTCATTCCTAAGAATATCATCAAGAGAAGGATGAGCTATAAAATAATGTTGTGAAATTGCTTCTTGAATCAGCTCAGGAATTTCCGTAAAGCGAATTTCTTCTTTTAAAAATCTGTAAACGGCGAACTCATTCGCGACGTTTAGTACTGCTGGCGTTGTACCCCCTCGATGCAAGGCATCATAGGCTAATTGAATACATGGAAACCGTTCATAATCGGGTGCTTCAAACGTTAACTCACCGATCTTTATCAAATCTAAAGGTTCCCAATTTGTCGCCACATGTTTTGGATAGGTCAACGCGTATTGAATTGGTATTTTCATGTCAGGTAAGCCAAGTTGCGCTTTTACGGAGCTATCGACGAATTCCACCATAGAATGTATAATACTTTGGGGATGCACAATAATGTCGATTTTTTCCGCAGGCATGTCAAAAAGCCATCGTGCTTCAATAACTTCAAGCCCTTTGTTCATCATCGTTGCGGAATCAATCGTAATTTTATTTCCCATCGCCCAATTAGGGTGTTTCAATGCCTCTTTCACGGTGATGTCTTTAAACGTTTGCAGTGGTCGTTTTCGAAAAGGGCCACCAGATCCCGTCACAATAAGGCGTTTTATGTCATCCATATTTTCGCCGACAAGTGATTGCCAAATAGCACTGTGCTCACTATCAACGGGATAAAGTTTCGTTTTATGTTTTTCAAGCAGACGATAAATTAAATCCCCTGCCATCACGAGACTTTCTTTGTTCGAAAGCGCTACATCAACACCATTTATGATGGCTTGAATCGTGGGTTCCATACCCGATGAACCGACTATTGCATTTATCATTAAATCTGGAACATCGCGACTTGCCAATTCCAACAAACCGTCACGACCACCCAGTACTTCAACATTTGACAGTTCTTTTTTTAAATAGGAGACTTGGGTCTCATCGCCAATGGCAACGACTTTGACATTAAACTCCTTGGCAAAAACAATAAGTTGATCCACTTGACGATGGGCTGACAATCCATAAATCGAAAATAGTTCAGGATTTTCTCGTATAACGTTTAACGCATTAACGCCAATGCTACCCGTTGCGCCTAAAATTGAAATAGATTTTTTCATTTAATTCAAGTCTTCCTTGAATGTATAATGAAATGACAATTGAATCCCTAACCCTTGCTTAATAAATCGAGTTGTGATTTTTGTTTGCCATTTTTCATTTAAATCCATTTGAGTCGAAACGTCTATAAATCCATAATCAATTCTTTGGCTTTTAAAGGGTGATGTTTTATCAGCAAGGTAGCGCTGCATCAATACACCACCTTTTAGATTGAGCTTGAGAAAGCTAATACTTTTGCGATTGGAGGCTGAAATCGATAAAGAGCGAACCAAGCCAATTTTATCAAAATAGGCATAACTCTGATGCAGTCCGTAAATCGTTGATTCCGTATTATAGCTAGCACCAAGTCCATAATAATAATTGAGCAAATTATCAACGATCTGCCCTGTTTCTGCACTAAATGAAAATTGAGGATAAGGTGAAAAATAGAGCTGGGCTCCTACTGCTAACTCGTTCTTTGACAATCGATTGGAGGTAAATGCGATATTTGAAGTACTCGCTTCATTGATTAAGGCATCAGAATTAAGCTGCCCTGCAAGGAGTAAAAGTGTTGATTTACCATTATTCCCAGATAAAAGCGCTCCGGCTAAATCGATAGAATAACACACGTTCATTAGTGATAGAAAGACGACAATCGAGGATAAATAACCTCTAGCAGAGGATTGCATGATTATTTACCTCGAATGATTCCTCTAGGACTACTTTGTATAAATTGAATAATATTTAGAACTTCAGGTGAATTTTTGTCTTTTTGTTTTAATATTTCTACAGCTTCTCTCACATTATAAGTTGAGCGGTAAATAAGTTTATAGGCGCGTTTAATGTCCCGAATTGTTTCGGTACTCATGCCTCTCCGTCTGAGTCCGACGGCGTTTAAACCGTTGAAAGCGAGTGGATATTTTGAGGCTCGGATATAAGGCGGAATATCTTGAGAAATGCGAAATCCTCCCGCAACAAATGCATGATCGCCAATATGACAAAATTGATGTATCCCAACCATCCCGCCGATGATAACATGGCTACCGATAACAACATGGCCCCCTAAGTTACATGAATTTGCGATGATGACTTGGTCGCCAACGATACAATCATGAGCGATATGTGCATACGCCATAATGAGGCAATTTTTACCGATGACCGTTTTGCGTCTGTCAGTTGTTCCCCTATGCACCGTAACATATTCACGAATGACAGTATTATCACCAACATGCGTCGTTGTGTCCTCGTTTGCATATTTTAGATCCTGAGGTGCTTCACCAACGACGGCACCTTGAAATATTTTTACATTTTTCCCAAGCGTTGTGTCGCGTCCGATGTAAGCATTCGCTTTTATGATCGTTCCATCACCTATGGTAACATTTTCTTCAATGATGACATGAGGACCAATAATGATATCGTTGCCAAAAAGTACGTTATTTTCAGAAATAATGGCACTAGGATGTACTTGATTTTCCATCAGCGATTGACCACTGACGCCATTAAATCAGCCTCAATTGCTACAATTCCATCAACATACCCAACACCGCTCATTTTTGCCGTGCCTAAACGGAATTTTACAAGTTTAACTTCAAACGTTATCGTGTCACCAGGTTCGATAAGTTTTCTAAATCTCACATTATCTATTGCGGAGAAAAATACGAGTTTGTCTTCAGGATTTGCGACGGCATTGAGTAAAAGAATACCGCCAGCTTGCGCCATACTTTCAATCGATAAAACGCCAGGCATTACTGGTTTTCCTGGGAAATGACCTTGAAAAAATGGTTCATTGACGGTTACATTCTTGATAGCTGTGATGGTTTCACCCGGTATCAAATCAATGACGCGATCTATTAATAAAAAGGGATAACGGTGAGGTAGAATCCGTTTAATGGCTTCAATATCAAAGAAAATCTTGCGTTTGCGCGGCTTCATTTTAAAGCGTTGAGCCAGAATTTGTTTTTCGTATTCCTTTTTTAGCAATTTAACAAGTTCAACATTCGATTTATGACCACTGCGTGCGGCGATAAAATGGCCTTGAATAGGGGTCCCTAAAAGGGCGAGATCACCAATCATATCTAAAATTTTATGGCGTACAGGCTCCGTTCTGTAGCGGAGTTCTTTCCCATTCAAAATTCCATTTTCACCCTGAACCAAGTCACCTTTAATCTGAAATAGATCCCTTAGTCGATTTAGTTCTGAGTCCTCAATCTTCCTATCTATCATGACAAGCGCTGTTTCAACGGATCCGCCCTTAATGAGACCTTGTTCTTTAAGAGCTTCGACTTCATGCAAAAAACAAAACGTGCGAGCAGGGGCAAATTCGTTGATAAAATCCTGTTCCAACGAATAGAAACTCATGTATTGCGTTCCCAACGATTCAAGTTTATAATCAATCATAAATGTGATTCTAAAATCATTTGAAGGTAGCACATGAATATCGACACCTTTTTCAGGATCAGAATAAGTAATCGTTTTATCGATAACGAGATATTGTCGTTCTAATTCTTGCTCGACGATTCCAGCCTCAATTAAAATATCGACAAATTGCTTTGCGCTTCCGTCTAAAACAGGTGGTTCTTTATTATCTAATTCGATAATGATATTGTCAATTTGAAGGCCTGATACAGCCGCCAAAACGTGTTCTACTGTATGGATGCGAACTTCGTCCTTGGCGATTGTTGTTCCTCTCGAGATATCAACAACATGATCTATGTCTGCTTTTATAAGGGTAGGTGTTTCGACGTCGGTTCGTAAAAATTGAATCCCACTTCCTGCTTCAGCAGGTTGAAACGTTAGAGTCGTTTGTACACCTGTATGCAATCCGACACCGGAAATAGTTGCGGATTTTTTGATCGTTCGTTGAAAGTCTGATTTTGTCTGCATCTCTAGCCTTTTCTAAATTTTCCCACTATCTGATTCTTTTTTCAGATGTGTATAAATCTTTGGTAGTTTTTGAATCATAGCTTCAATTTTTAGCATCTCACGATGGGATCGAGCTGGAAATCCACTTACCATAGTATTATCTTCGATGTCTTTTGTAACGCCACCTCGTGTAGCAATGGAAACATGATTTCCAACGTTAACATGGCCCACAATACCGCTTTGTCCGCCCATTTGAACATGGTTTCCAACGGAGGATGAACCTGCGATACCTACTTGAGCCGTTATAAAACAATAATTTCCCACTTTTACATTGTGGGCAATATGAATAAGATTATCCAGTTTTGTATGATGTCCAATAGATGTCGAGCCTATTGTGCCTCTATCTATTGAGCAGTTCGCACCAATTTCAACGTCATCGCCTATCACAACATTACCCGTTTGAGGGATTTTTCTAACACCCGTTTCAGTCGGTAAAAAACCGAATCCATCTTCTCCAATGCTGGTTCCCGCATGAATGATGCATGCACTACCGATGACAACATCGTCATAAATTGTAACGTTTGGATGAATAATTGTATTGTCTCCAATTGAAACATTTTGACCAATTGACACATTATTGAAAATGACTGCCTTTTCGCCAATGAAGGAATTCTCGCCTATGGAGACAAATGCTCCGATATGAGCTGTTTCATGGACAGATGCTTTTGCATGTATATCGCATAAATTGTGAATACCCACTGGATAGCTAGTTTGCTTCTGGTTCAAGATATATAGAGCTTCTACCATTGCTGCATAGGCATTTTTAACCCAAAGGATATTCTGGAATTTGACATCCATATTTTCTTGAACAATCAGCGCTGATGCCCGTGTTCCCTCGACATATTTGGCATATTTAGCATTGGAAAGGAAGGTAATTTCGCCTTCTATCGCATTTTGAATTTCCGAAAGCTTATAAATAAGAAAATTAGGGTCACCCGAAATTCGAGCCCCTAATTTCTCAGCTAATTGTCCTAGGGTTATGGCCAATATTTATTTTCTATTGAGCTCGATTAAAACTTTTTCGGTTAAATCGAAACCATCTTTTGCGTAGAGTATATTTCCTGCTACAGAATCAAAAATAAAATCGTATCCATTTGCTTCACCTACAGCTTTAATAGCTTTATTCACTTTTTCTAAAACAGGATCAGCTAAAGTTTGTTGCTTTTGATAGAATTCACCTTGGGGACCGAGTTTATTCACTTGAAAATCTTGAAGTTTTTGACTGAGGACCATCATTTCATTTTCTTTGGTTTTTTTATTCACATCCGTCATTAAAAACTTTTGACGCTCGTAATCTTGTTTAAGACTATCAAGTTGACCCGCCATTCTATAATATTCTTGCTCTAATTTTTTACCTTCAATTTCAAGCTTATTTTGAGCTTCAATAAATTCGTCGAATTGAGACAAAATATACTCGGAATTTACATACCCAAATTTTTGACCGAACACATTGCCAGCCATTAAGGTGATTATTGCGATAATTAGTAGTTTTTTCATTTGAGTATGTTATCTCCTATTTGTAGTTGTTTTAAAATTGTTGTCCAAAAATAAAATGTATTTCTGGAGATGTTAATCCATTTGGCTCTAGACCGAGTTTCTCTCTATCAAAGCCCCAGCCGAAATCTACTCCAATTAGGCCTAATGGTGGCATAATAATTCGGGCTCCAAAACCAGCCGAACGTTTTAAATTATTGATATCAATTTTATTCAAATCATCCCAAACGTTACCAGCTTCTGCAAAAGCAAGAAGGTACATCATTGGATTAGGACTGAGTTGAAAGCGTGCTTCAAGGCTGTATTTCATACTTGCGACACCGCCAAAATATCCACCAATGGAGCGTTCAGGATATCCGCGTAAAGCCGATCCCCAAATGAGCCCTGCACCACCCATAAATAAATATTCATCGTATGGGATGATATACTTATCACCTTCTTTTAAGGATTTAAGATAGCCTGATTCAAAATAACTCTTTAACGCGAGTTTATCTTTCCATAATGGTGTGTACCAATCAAGGGAAACATTTTGTTTAAAGAATGTTTCATTTCCGCCAAAACCACTATACTTGGAAACCAAAGATAAAACGCTTCCGCCTGTTGGAAATTCCGGAGCGTTTCGAGAGTCACGTGTAATCGTCTGAGTTAAACTTATGCCCGATGTGTGCTCAATGTGGGCAGGATTAATTCTATTAAAAGTTGCCCAGTCATAAACTTTTGTCGTGTCATAATCATTGGTCATAGCTTGAAAAGCCCAACGGCCTCTAAAATAATTATCAGGGAATTTAAAACGGCGACCAAATGTTACAGAGCCACCCCTTGTATGAATATCATAAGGAGTATATGAGGTTGTCGACCCGAATGGATTAAATGTGTCGTTCCGAGAGCGATCCGAATCAAAAACACTGAAACCAACGAGGTTTGGCGTATTCATAAGCCAAGGTTCAACGTAGGAAATCGACGATGATTGATAGCCGCCAGCTCTTTGAAAGCTAAATGATAATTGCTGACCAGAGCCGCGTAAATTCGGAAATTGGACGCCTACCGTACCGATAAAGCCATCACGCTCACTATAACCAGCGGAAGCCGTAGCTGTACCTGTATGCTTCTCTTCAACAGTAAATTCAAGATCTATTTCCTCTTGACTAACGGGAACAACATCGGGGATAACATTAGCGAAATAATTAAGGATATAGACATCTCGTTGACTTCGCATAAGCGCCGTCCGGTTAAACAAATCACCAGGATAAACGCGCAATTCTCTTCGGATGACATTGTCCCATGTTTTATCATTGCCGACAATATTAATGCGGCGAATTTTTACAGGATTCATTTCGACAATTTCAACAGCGATGCTTACAGAATCCGCCGATACAGGCACTTCAATTGGATTGACCTGGCAATAGAGATAGCCTTTGTCCATGTAGGCACCACGAACATATTGTTCAATATTCATCATCAATTCTTCAGAGTTATAAACATCTCCCTTTTCGATGCCTAAACCGCTCAGGATCATTTTATTGTCAAAAAGTGTATTCCCGCTGACAGTAATATCGCTGTAATGGTATTGTGGACCTTCATTGATTTCGATATCGAGGTACATCTTTTTATTGTCTTCGCCATAAGAAATCGTGTCATAAACAACTTCTGCATCGCGATACCCTAAACTACGATATAAATTCTCGATTGAGCGCATATCTTTTTCAAGATTTTCATCATTGTACTCATTCTCGACCCATATTTTCCACCAACGCTCTTCTTTTACGTTTTCCATCGCTTTTTTAAGTTTGCGAGCAGATACTTCAGTATTCCCCTTAAAACTTATCTGATAAATTTTAACTTTTTCGTTTTCTGTAATTGTAAAAGTAATACCTCTAGAATTTTCTTTTTCTCCTTCAAACGTTGCAGGAACGACTTCTGCCAGAAGATACCCTTCTTTGAAGTATAGTTCTTTAATGAGACGCTGTGCCTCATAGACAACATGAGGTGATAGCACCTGCCCCGTTAAGAGGCCCAGTTCTTCTTCAATATCTTCAACTTTAATTTTTTTATTGCCTTTTAAAACAACTTTGTCAAGACGAGGATATTCTTCAACGCTTATAATGAAGTAAACTCCCTCGGCTGTTTCTCTATCCATCAAGATTCTGATATCAGAGAAAATCTTCATGTTCCAGAGTTGGCGTATAGCATCGGCAATAATTTCTGTGTTTGCATACTCACCAACGCGCAAACCAGAGTTAATTTTTACGACATCTTCAGAAGCAGTTTTAACGCCAATTACTTCGACTGATGCAATCTTAACACGAGCTTGTTGCTGTGAGAATAATGTGGTTATCGATAAGATAACTAAGAATAATAACTTTTTCATTCGGGGATATACTGACTAAGAGTTGATTTGTTCACTAACTTTTCCATATCTACGTTCGCGTGATTGATAATTTTCAAGTGCCTTTAAAAACGACATCTCTCTAAATTCAGGCCAATATTCATTGGTTAAATAAATTTCCGTATAGGCCAATTGATACAACAAAAAATTGCTCAATCTAAATTCACCACTTGTTCGAATCAGCAAGTCGGGATCATGCATTCCTTTTGTATAGAGATTGTCAGAAATCATATCTAAGGTTATGTCTTCTGGATTGATTTTATTTTCAAGCACATCTTTATTTATTTGTTTTACTGCATGCAATATTTCTTCTCGAGAGCTATAACTAATCGCAAGATTTAAATTCAATCCAGTGTTTTTGGATGTCGATTCAATTGCATTTAATAAGCTTTTTTGAGGACCTTTTGGTAAATCATGAAGTTTTCCAATGACGGTGAGTCTGACATTATTTTTATTCAAATCATCTACTTCACCTTTAATGGTTTCTACAAGAAGATTCATAAGTGCAGAGACTTCCATTTTGGGTCGATTCCAATTTTCACTCGAAAATGTATAGAGTGTCAATTCCTTAATACCCAACTCTCCAGCCAACTCGGTAATGACCCGAACCGATTTCACACCTTCACGATGACCAAATACGCGAAGCGCACCATTTTTTTTAGCCCATCGACCGTTACCATCCATGATGATAGCCACATGCTTGGGGAGGTTTCCGTGTTCTAATATTTGGTGTTTATATTTATCTAAATTCATTGCTATCATAGCCCTTGTTTTAAAAGCGCGGGAATATAGAAGAGGGCTTATAGCAAGTCAAGCTACAGAAGCCCTCCAAACGTTTGAAATTCATATTCTTAGATGAAGATAAATTTGCGTAATTCTTCATCCAATAATTAATATTTTTTACTTATTTTCGACGGCTGAAACAATTGATTTTGCAATTTCTACAAATACTTTTGCTTCAACAGAATCAGGAAATGATAAGACAATTGGTTCACCTTTTTCGGCAGACTCCATTACTTTCTCATTTAGCGGTACACGTCCAAATAGAGGAATCTCCAACCGTATACTTTCTTTTTCGCCACCGCCTCGACTAAATATTTCTGATTTATGGCCACATTCTGTACATAAATGATAGCTCATATTTTCAATGATTCCTAAGATAGGCGTGTTCACCTTCGAAAACATATTGGCACCGCGTTGGACATCGATTAAAGCTAAATCTTGCGGTGTCGTAACGATGACAGCGCCTGATAGCTCGAGTTGCTGCGTTAGGGTCAATTGAACGTCGCCAGTCCCAGGCGGCAAGTCCATAATAAGATAATCGAGTGGGCCCCAGGCAACGTCGTATATAAACTGAGACACCATTTTTGAAACCATCGCACCGCGCCATATTACAGGACTATCATTGCCTAAAATAAACCCAAGTGACATAAGCTCAATTCCGTATTTTTTAAGGGGAAGCAAACGATTCCCTTCTAAAATTTTAGGGACTTCAGAAATACCCATTGTTATAGGCAAACTTGGTCCAAAGACATCTAAATCAAGTAAACCAACTTTAAAACCTTCCTTAGAAAGAGCCGCCGCTAAATTTGCTGCTACCGTTGATTTACCAACGCCACCTTTTCCTGAAGCGACAGCAATCGTATGCTTGATATTGGCTAATTTTTGACTGCTCCCTATCGTACCAGTTCCCGATGCTTGAGTCGTTTGCTCTAAAGCAAATCGTACATCATTCAAACCCTCATTTTTTAAAACTTCTAAAATTTCTTTTTGAACTCGACTCTTAATATCATCATCATTTGAAGCGAGTTTGAGCATAATCGTTACGCCTTCATCCGAGATTTCAACATCTTTGATGACGCCAAATGAAACTATATCACGACTATAGCCAGGGTATTTTATCTGTTTTAATATTTCTAATATTTTATCTTTTGACATTATATTACTCTCCTAAAACTGTTTTTAAAAAATCGCGGCAATATAGAATTCAATCATGCTAATGCTATTTTTATTCAACCGCATACTGTTTATTTCACACCATAAAATTCGTCTTTATGATGCATCAAACGCATCGCTGTTTATTAAAAAAAACCTCTGATGTGATAATCAGAGGTTTTTAGAATTAATTTATGGATTGAATTATTTTAATAAAGTAATGCGGCTACTCGAAACTGAATTTCCAGTTTGAATTCTGTAGAAGTACACACCTGAAGGAACGGAATTCCCCAAATAATTTTTGCCATCCCAGGTAAAATTATAATTTCCTTTAGTGTAGCCTTGGTTCACAAGATTTTTTATCTGATGTCCTGTTATATCATAAATAGAAACATCGAGATTACCATCCTGTAAGAGTTCAATCGAAATATCAGTCGATGGATTAAATGGATTTGGACTATTTTCATGATGTCCGATGGACGATCCGACAACGCGTCTAGGCATCATTCCGCCACCCTGCATAGGTCCTAATTCTCGCCAAACTGCTCCATTAAGCATTGTGACAACAACGACATCCATGTCCCACATGGGAGCATTTTCCATTAATGCACCTGTGATTGTTATCTCAGCGCCAGCTTCTGGAAGCATTAATGTGCTGTCAGCTGGTTGAAACCAAGGAGGTCCAAAATTTAAGACGTAATCTTCCATGCCATCTGCATCTGTATCGAGAAAATAAACAGCTCTTAGACTATCGTTTTCATGTAAAATTTCATGATCAACGGTATTGTGTGAAGCTTCCATGTAATCAGTTTCATGATGTGACGTACCATGCTGATGATTTCCTTCTTGTCCGCCGCCCACAAAAGTGCTATCCCATTCATGGCAACCACCTGTAGAATCATCATGAAATCCCCACGCAATAGAATCAATCATGACGGTTCCAGACAAATCAACAAAGATTAGAGAGTCCGGGTGCATTCCACCGTGACCACCACCAGGACCATCATGATTTCCACCATGTCCACCGCCAGGGCCACCATGTCCTTGCGCTAAAACACTTCCAGCGGATGAAAATGCAAATACCAAAAACAACGTACATAATTTTCTTAAATTCAACATGATTGAGTCCTTTTTACTTTTGACCTTAATATAATTTTTATAAACATATTGCGTAAAATATATTGATTTCTGGGACATTCGCTATTTTATTGTTTTCAAAATATATAACAAATGAGTATCATAAAAGTTGAAGAGCATGAAGGCGATTTACTTCAATGTCTGCGCTTTGAAATGATCAAACGTCGTGCGTCTAGATTTAATTTTAACAAGAATACCATCGTCTGTATATTCGATGTTTAAGACTTCTGTAGCTTCATGGAGATTTGCTAGGAGTTTTTGTTGGTCGTATTTTAGAGTGAGCGTGCCTTCGATATACTTCTCTTTAACAGCTTCCATGATTTTATTTTCTAGCTCAAGAATATTAACCTGTTGTGTTACAGAAATGGGAATCGCATGAGGATTCTGCTTTAAAATGTTTTTTAGAACAGAGGCATCTTCTACAAGGTCAATTTTATTAAAAATAACCACTTCAGCTCGGTCTTTAGCATCAATTTCTAGTAATACTTCGTTGACAGTATCAATATGTGCACTGTAATTCAAGGAACTCACATCGATAACTTTTAAGATTAAATCGGCGTCCAAAACTTCTTGAAGTGTGGAACGGAAGGAAGCTACCAGTCCATGAGGTAGTTTACGAATGAAACCAACTGTATCGCTAATTAGGAGTTCATAACCTTGAACCTGAATATTGCGAATCGTTGTGTCCAATGTCGCAAAAAGTTTATCTTCAACTAAGACATCCGCATCGCTGAAAAGATTCATCAACGACGATTTTCCAGCATTGGTATAGCCCACTAAAGCAATTTTAAAAATATCATCACGATTTTTTCGTCGCGTATTCCGTTGCTCGGCAATTTTCTTTAACTCTTCTTTATTTTTCGCAATTTTATCTCGAATCAAGCGACGGTCAATCTCAATCTGAGTCTCCCCCATACCCCCACGCGTTCCAATACCACCTCGTTGGCGTTCCAAGTGAGTCCATTGGCGAGTAAGACGAGGAAGTTGATACTGCAATAGGGCCAGTTCGACTTGGGTCTTAGCCTCTTTGGTTCGCGCATGTTTTGCAAAAATATCAAGAATAACTTGGCTTCTATCAATAAGCTTCGTTTCTTCAAATATGCTCTGCAAATTTTTAGTCTGTGCGGCAGTTAATTCATCATCAAAAACAACAACATCAATGTCCAACATATCAATCATTGCTTTTATTTCGTCAGCTTTGCCTTTTCCGACATAAAGTCCCTTATGAGCCACTGCCCGTTTTTGAGTCATGGAATCAATGACTTTCCCTCCAGCAGTTTTAACGAGGAGTTCTAATTCAGCCAAGTTTTCTTCAACTTCTGCTTCGGTTTTACTACCAATTATAACACCAATTAATAAAACGCGTTCGATTCTAGCCTCTGTTTTAAGCATCTAATTTTTTCCCATTTCCTCGTGCAATTATAGTCTCGGCCAACCATAGAATTCCCAGCAAAATAAATAGTATTGGCCATAATAATTGATTATTGCGCGACATGATAACTTGATCTTTAAGCGGATATTGAGCATCCAGAAGATACGCTTCTAAATCTGGATTTTCGTTAATATTCGCTGTTAATTCTGATGGTTTACAATTGACAGCAATCGTTTCCAAATGCTGATTTCCCCTGAATAATTGATAAAAACCAGGTGTCTCAGTCCTCACGATAGAAACGTTCCCGGCATCATTTAACACCGCATAAACAATCTGTTCCTTGGGCAGACGGACTTGAAAGCCGTCATCAGAATTAGCATAATTAATGGGATGAAAATCGAGTGAATCTCCGACCCATTGATTTAATCGACGCATTTGTCCTTGTGGTAAAATTTGATGCACCCAATTTTGAATCTGAGGTAAAAAATATCCGGAACGAAGCAAATTGGATTTATCAATCGAAACATCTGCGTTTACCCAAATTGCCTTCGTTTTTTGACTCGACATCATCGTAATAAATGGGAATCCGTCTGAATATTGAGCGATGACTTCTTGTGTATTTGTGCCGGAATTATACCCTGTATAACGCTCTTTAATTAAAACTCTTTCATTCATGATGGCTATTGCGAAGGGCTTAATCAACAATTCATAATATCCAGATGAAACCGCTGAAATTGGATAGTTGACACGGGTCTCTGTTTTTTCATCCATGGCTTTCCTATTAAACAAATAAGCGAAGGATTTATGTAGAGGACCCAAAATTATAAAACTTCCACCCTGATTTGCATATTGCTTCCATGTATTGTCTGAAACAGGAATCTCATCCGAATTACCTGAAATGATGAGGACATCCGTTACGGATAAATCAAGGGGCTCGGAGATGAGTTGAATATTCAATTTAATATTACTTCCCGATGTTTTTAAAGCCTGAGAAATCAATGTCCAATAATTTATATCGATGGCTTTAGCAGCGACTGTCACTCGAATTTCAGGACGGGCGTTAAGCGAAAAATAAAGCTGATTATTTACGTAATTGTCATCTTCATTGAGACGTACAATACCTTCGATAATTCCCGATGTTTTTATTTCTGTACTCATCCGACCTATTGCTGTCTCATTTTCTTTTATTTCTAATGCTGTGCTGGAAACGCGGTTTCCATTAAGCAGTAAATCGCTATTTGAGATACTATTGCTGTTTGATGAAACAGGAAATCTTATGTCTAATATTTGTCCGGGATTTAAGATTTGATTCGGAAGTTCCACTGACTCAATACCCATATCCGCGGCATAATTTGAATTCCTTGAAATATATTTTACATCCCAAGATTTGATTACTTCAGCGAAATCATCGAAATAGATATCGCCGTCACTTATGATAATGAGTTCTTTTGAAGGATATTTTGAAACATCCATTTTTCGGCCGATAAAAGACATCCACGACTGAATCGACTGACTAAAAAACGTCGGTTTAATGTCAGATATTTCATTCGTTATCATTGTATCGCCAAGAGAACAAAAGATGAGATTTCCACCGCTACGTTGCAGATTTTTAAGTTCTTGGACATCATTTTCAAAGATTTTAGAATTAAAATAGCCCAACATACTGGCTGTATTATCCATCAACACGATAGATAATCGACCACTTGACGTGTCTAAAACATCGGCATTTCCGTGAAATACGGGTTGAGCGAATGCCAATATTAAAATGAGAAGCATGAGTATGCGTAAAATGAGCAGGATTATTTGCTTTAGATTAATGCGTTTGAGGGCGTCATCTTCAATCATTTTAAGAAATTTCAATGATGAAAACTCCATCTTTTTTGCATTGCGTTTGCTCAATAAATGAATCGCTAAGGGTCCCAAAATAATTGGGAGAAACCACAATATTGCTGGATTTAAGAAACTAAACACTGAATGAAGCAATCAGCATAAAAATAGGTATCATCGTATCATCACTCCAATTAAACTTAACATAATTGCAGTGACCATTGGTATTGTAAAATTGTCATTGATAATGCTTTGTTTCGCCTCAACGAGTGTTACGATTATCGCGGTTAAAACGATGAATATGATATGTAATTCTGTAAAATATAATAATACAAATATTGATACACTCAGAAACGCAATGCTTCCCTCCATTGATTTATCGAGAAAACGATGTTTCCCAAATGGAATACCAACTAACGCCGCAGCGGTATCAGAAAATGACAAAATGAGCAAAGAAGGAGCCGCGATGTTTTTGGGAAATAAAAATATAATTACCAAACTCGACACGATATAATAAGATGCTCCCGTCACCGTATTGATTTCTTCCCTTCGAATGCCAAATCCAAATATCGATTCAAATATCGATTCAACCCAGGCATAATGAAGTCTTAAATATTCTAGTATTACGGCAATAAGTGATAATATCACAAGGGAATCAAACATGAATGTCTTATCAAAATAATAATAATAACTCAAGGGAATAATGCCACCTAGTACATGGATCGACTTGCGATATATTTCACCCATTTGAATACTTATCATGATAGTACTAAATAATAAATAATCTTTTACGGCTCCATAATTTTCAATATTCTATTCAATGATGTGAAATTTTCATTGGGTGTATTTTTCTTATTGAAAATCGCTGAACCAGCAACAAAAATATCAATATCCGCTGAAATCATAGAGGGTAAGGTTTCAATATTAACGCCACCATCAATTTCAATCAATGCACCGCTTTCATGGATTTTGTCTTGCCATTTAATGATTTTTTTAAGGACCTCTGGCATAAATTTTTGGCCACCAAAACCAGGAAAAACCGACATAAATAAAACTTGATCAATTTTACCTAGAAAAGGTTCGACTCTTTCGAACGGTGTATCAGGATTTAAAACAACGCCTACCGATGCCCCTAATTCTCGAACATGTTTTATAGCCCCCTCCATATTTGAACAGGCTTCGATATGGATTTGGACTTGATCGGCTCCAGCCCGAATAAATGATTCTAAATATTTGTTTGCATTCGAAATCATCAAATGTGCTTCGAGCTTCATGTTTGTTAATTTCCGAATCGCTTTTACAATAAATGGACCAAATGTCAAATTTGGGACGAAGTGTCCATCCATAATATCAAGATGCAAATGTGTTGCACCGGCGGCTTCAATACTTCTTATTTCCTCCTCAAGTTTAGAGAAATCAGCCGCTAGAATTGAAGGAGAAATAATTTGTTTTTGAAGTTTTGTCATTCTGTCGTCACGACTAAATCAATTTTTATTTGGCTCGCAACAGGGAAACTTCGACCCGCTGTATAGGATTGAGCAACGACTGTTTCCATCAATAATACGGAATCTTGTTGATAGCTAATATCGCCGAGACTAAAACCAGCCGATAAAATGGCGTCAATGGCTTGGGACTGATCCATATTAAGTAAATCGGGGACGAATTTTACGACATTCCGCATCCCTAGGCTAACGGTGTAGCTAATAGTATCGCCAGGAATTATCGTCGCCTCTGGTGGAACGGATTGGGCCATAATGACGCCTTTATGGTAAATATCGGATGAATCCTGAAAAATATTAACGAGGCGAAGACCGAGGTGTTGAATGGCAATTCTGACTTTTCGTTCTGTGCTGGCGACAAAATCAGGCAAGTTCTGACCTACGGGTGGAATCGCGACGGTAAGTTGAATTTTCCGATCTTCCTTCACCATCGTTCCGGGATCTGGATATTGCTCTAAAATGGTTCCTGTCAAGCTTTCTGCATGATAAACTGTATCTTTAATAACGAGGGAAAGCTGTCGATTATCGAGTCTCTTTTCTGCCTCCGTAATATTGGTGTACAACAAATTGGGAACCCGTACTTCATCTCTCCAATTGACGTATAAAGGCATCAAAATAAAATTAAAAAGCAATAGGCCTATCATGCCTAAAACAAAAAATATGATTACATAATCTCTAATAATCCGAATCATTTTAACTTTCTCAATTTAATTGCGTACATACCATCCAATCCATCTCGCCAGGGTAAAGTATTCAAAGTTCCCTTTTCGTCAATATACTCTTTTAGTGCAGGGTCTGTAATGGCTTCGACCTCTATGTCAGGATATTCGGCCAAGACTTTATCTACGACATCGCCATTTTCCTGGGTATTCAATGTACAGGTAGAATATACCAGTAAACCGCCTGGCAAAAGAGCATCAATAGCATGCTTTAAGATGGATGTCTGAAGCGGAGGATATTCGGCAAGATTTTCAAGACTTCGATTCCATCGGGCATCTGCTCTTCGCGACAGCACACCTGTGCCCGAACATGGCACATCGAGTAAAATTTTGTCATACTTTTCGGTGATGTCTTTTGTCGCATCACCAAGGATTGATTTCACTGAGGAATAGCCTAAACGCTGAATAGTGTCGTCTAATTTTTCAACACGAACTTTAGCGTTGTCCATAGCGTGAACAATGCCCTTATCTTTCATAAGTTCTGTGATATACCCCGTTTTACCACCAGGAGATGCACAGGCATCGAGGATTTTTTCATTCTTTTTGGGCTCAAGCAAACCGGCAATAAACCCAGACGAAATATCTTGAAACGCAAACCAGCCATTTTTCATAGCGTCCGTTTGAAGAAGACGACCAGCTCTCGTAACCTTAAAATAGACATCGTTCTTTTCGGATTGATCATATTCAAACTCATATTTATTTAAAAATACGATAAAAGTTTTTAGGTCAACTTTTAGGCGGTTAACGCGAATCCATTGGCTAGGTGGCGTATTATTGTAATTACAAAGTTTAATCGCCTCATCTTTGCCAAAATTACTTATCCATTGTTTTATCATCCATTGAGGGTGAGAATACCGAATGGAGAGCTCCTCTAATTCCGAAAGTTTGGCTTGCTTAAGCAAATCTTCAATATCCGCATTTGAGACTTTTCGTAAAACGGCATTTGCCAAACCAGCAGCGCCACGATTGCGCCTTTTAAGCATCTCGACAGTTTCAGAGACAGTGGCATGGTCTGGCTTCGACATCATTTTTAGCTGATAAATACCCATTCGTAAGGCGGACAATGTTTCAATATCTAATTTCGATATTTTCTTGGTGTAAAAATTTAAAATATAGAAGTCTAGCTGAAGTTTCCAGCGTATGACACCCATAACCAATTCCGTTACGAAAGGATGGCGTTTGCCGTTCTTTTTATCAGCATCGAGCTTATGATTTAGATAATAGTCTACATAATGGTCGTCGCTTTTCTCTGATGCAACCAGCACCTTCCATGCGATGATTCGACCTGGGTCAACCGAGTATTTGGCCAACTTGAATTCCTTTTCCGCGTAAATATTGCTCTACAAACAATCTTTTTTTTCCTTCTAGTTGCACTTCAAAAATCGATAAAAAGCCATCACTACATTTCACGGTAAAAGAGGTTTTGTTAACCTTTACAATCTCGCCGTTTTCTAAGTCATTTTGATTATAATTCAGTTCTTGAATAGATGCATCAAATAGTTTAAAGCGTTTACCATTATAGCGTGTGGAAGCACCAGGAATTGGATTAAATGCACGAATCGTATTAAATATTTTTTCTGTGGATTCATTAAAATTAAGTTCCGCATCTTCGGGTGCTACTTTTCGAGCGGGTGTTGCAAGGGTATTATCTTGATGCCTTGGAACCAGGCTTTGATCTTCAATGCCATCTAGAGTTTCAACGACGGCTTCAGCACCAAGAGACGCAAGTTTGTCATGGATGCTTCCCAAGTTATCCTTTTCAGATATTGGAATTTCTTTTTGAAGCAACATAGATCCGGTATCCACTTTTTGATCTAGCTGAAACGTCGTAACGCCCGTTTTTGTATCTCCATTTAATAAAGCCCAATGGATAGGAGCAGCGCCGCGATATTTTGGCAATAATGATCCATGGCAATTGATGCTACCAAAAGGAGGCAAATTAAAGACGATTTGAGGCAAGATTCGAAACGCGACAACGACAATAATGTCCGGCTTCCATGCATTGAGCTGTTGGATAAAATTTGGGTCTTTTAGCTTGGCCGGTTGTGCAACAGGATAATGATATTCCATCGCTCGCAATTTTACCGCTGACGGAATAATTTTGAGTCCCCGACCCTTCATCCTATCAGGAACGGTGACGACCCCTACAATTTCATGATGTGATTGATGAATGGCATCAAGACTTGCTACGGCAAAATCGGGAGTTCCCATGAATACAACACGCATCGCATTATTCCTTAACTTCGTTTTCAGGGAGAATTGATCGTTAAAAAGATGAGACCCAAATCATTGGCATTAGAGTTCAAATTTTTCAGACATTTCAACTTCGATTTCGCCTGATGTAATTTGTTTGAGCGTCTTTTTCAAAAGTGACCGCTTTAAAGTGCTTATGTGGTCAATAAAGAGTTTGCCTTCTAAATGGTCATACTCGTGTTGAATAACGCGTGCACGGTAACCATCGACCCATTCATCGAATTCTTTGCCCGTTTCGTCTTGCCATTGCAAGCGAATTTCTGATGGGCGTTTAACAACTTCTCGAATCGTCGGTAAACTCAGACATCCTTCTTCATAATCTTCACGCTCAAAACCGTACTCAACTATTTGAGGATTGATAAATATTTCTTTTTTACTATCCTCAACCAAGGGAGAAATGTCAGTAATAAATAGACGAATTGATCGACCTATCTGTGGCGCAGCGAGGCCAATACCTTCTGCACTATACATCGCGAGAAACATATCATTGATAAGATTGTTTATGTCATCATCAATAGATTGTATTCGCGTTGCTTTTTTGCGAAGTACATTGTCTCCAAATACTCGAATTGAAAGCATTATTTCTCAGTTTTTACCGAAGCAATCGCTGTTTTATCAATGTGAAGTTTCGTGTCGCTAGCTGTTTTGATGAGAAGAACGTTATTATCCTTCACACCTTCAACAACAGCATGAATGCCACCGTTTGTGATTATTTTATCACCTTTTTTTACACTGCTCCGCATCTTCTCGAGATCTTTTTGCTTTTTATTCTGAGGGCGAATAATAAGAAAATAGATGATGACAAACATGAGGATAAAGGGTAAAAAACCCAGAATTGAATTGCCTCCAGCGCCACCGCCTTGAGCTCCAACCATTAATAATATCTGTGTGTTCATTTTATGTATATTCCTTTCATATTTCGGCGCATAGTTTAACTGGAAAGACGGTAACTAAAAGATAAAAAGGTGGAAACACACTAGGTGTAAAGCAAGGTTATATTCTTTATCTCAAGTGTATTTTATTAATCCGACATTGTTTCAATTAAAAAAGTTTGTACTTGAAGGAATAATATCTATCTTCTTAGGAATGATTACTATTAAAAAACATATAAATAATGGAGAATTTTAGAAATGTTAGTAACAAAATTAGCACCCGATTTTACTGCAACTGCCGTCCTCGGTGACAATACGTTTAAAGAAATCAGTTTATCGGATTTTAAAGGTAAAAAAGTTGTACTTTTCTTTTACCCTTTAGATTTCACGTTTGTTTGTCCAACTGAAATTTTGGCTTTTAATCACCGTCTTGCAGAGTTTGAAAAACGTGGGGTACAAGTATTAGCTTGTTCAGTCGATTCTGAGTTTAGTCATTGGGCATGGAAAAATATGTCAACGAAAGAAGGCGGAATTGGCGATATTCAATACCCAATTATTGCTGATAAGGACAAATCAATTGCTCGCGCTTATGATGTATTGGTTGGGAGTACACCTGCTACCGTTATGACGGACGAAGATGAAATGGAAACAAGTATTGGTGGCGATGTCGCATTGCGTGCCTCTTTTTTAATTGATGAAGAAGGCGTGGTTCGTCATGCTGTTATCAACGATTTGCCACTAGGCAGAAATGTTGACGAAATGCTTCGTACCATTGATGCATTGACATTCAATCAAACGCATGGCGAAGTTTGTCCAGCTGGTTGGGAAGAAGGTCAAGAAGGTATGAAAGCTTCGCGTGATGGCGTTAACGACTATCTCGCTAAGAATGCTGATAAACTATAATTATTAGTTTACACACAATTAAAAATGGCTCTCATCAATTGAGAGCCATTTTTTTTTCTTCTATAATTCAGCATGTTTTTTAATTCAATGTAAACAAACAATTCAAATATTTTAGTCCTCCTCAAGCATAAAATCACTCGTAATTTCATCTGCTATTTCAAAGCCTAAGTCTGTTAGTTTTAAGCAGTTATTATCTATTTTAATGAAATTGGGAAGCCATTTTTTTATAGTCATATCAAAGGATTGAAGAAAATCATCCTTAAATGCAGAATTAAACTCGCTTAAATCCAAGCCCTGTAAAAGACGTAATCGCGTGAAAATCATTTCGTTTTTTGCTTTGGTCATATCAATATTTTCGGTTTTAATAAATGCGAATTGATGATTATGAATATCAGATTGCCATAAACTTAGATTTCGCACATTTGCCCAGCGTTGTTGATTAAAATAACTATGGGCAGCAGGACCAAAACTTAAATAGGGTCGATTCAACCAATAGTGTAAATTATGTCGGCATTCAAAGCCATCTTTGGTATAATTCGATATTTCATATTTGCTATATCCATATTTTGCGAGGAATTCTTTCGTAAAGTGGAACATCTCCAAATCTTTTAGGTCTTCCATCAATTCAACATGGCCATTTTGCACCCATCGATGCAACGCTGTCCCCTCTTCCACCGTTAAACTATAGGCTGAAATATGCTCTGGATTAAGCGATGTGATTTTATCCAAATCATTCGTCCAATCCTCTAAAGTTTGATTGGGAAGCCCAAAAATCAGATCCAGATTAATATTATTAAAACCTGCCATCCGTGCATCTCGATAGCTTTCTGATATTTGTTTCGCATCATGAATGCGTGTCATAAATTTTAAATTGGCATCATTAAAACTTTGTGCACCCATACTCA
This sequence comes from uncultured Fidelibacterota bacterium, assembly GCA_937888365.1. GTDB lineage: Bacteria > Fidelibacterota > UBA8477 > UBA8477 > JABMPR01 > CALBFA01. The sequence goes on from CALBFA010000101.1 coordinate 32,545, forward strand.
AACGATTAACGCCTGCCTGCAAATATCCCACAAAGGTTTTTTGACTCGTTTCACCTGGATTTGCTTCAATCGTAATTTCAGTATCCTTCGCAAATGAGATTTCGCGCTTAAAGGCATCAAGAATTGTTTTAATATGTGATGCCTTAAACAAGCCGGGTGTTCCACCGCCAAAAAATAAGGACGATATTTCATAATCATCTGTATCAAAATGACGAAACGTTGCATTGATTTCTAATAATAATGTATTGATAAAGTTGGGAATTTCTGTCTCGCGTCCCTTCACGGAATAGAAATCACAATAGGTACATTTTACTTTGCAAAATGGAATATGGATGTATAAAGCGAGTGATTTTTTCATGGGCATATAATAAAAAGTCCCACTGTAATAGCGGGACTTAATTTCAATTTATTTTCAATATGTTATGGGGTTCTAAACACGCCCATTGCACTATATGAATTCACTTCTTGGTATTCAGGAATACTAAAGGTTCCAATCATCCAATAATACGTTTGACCGCTCAGCAAAGGCGTTGTTGCGTTGGCGGGATAGGTAATTGAGATATTTTCAGTGTTACTTTGTTCGATATTTGCAGTCCAAATTTCACCTGTTAGCTGTGAGGTTCTCACACTTATTTGATACGCCGTTGCTTCGTCAAGTTTTTGCCAAATAAATGCAGGTATGGATGTGGTGACTTGCTCATTGTCGATAGGTGAAATTAATACGGGCATTTCAAGAGGAATATCTGAAACAGTCACGCTCGGGTCACTTTCCCAATCAGCTCTATCGATGGCGCGAATCCGATAATAGTAACGCGTACCAGCTTCAACATCATTGTCACTATAAGACGTTACCTCTGTTGTAAATATTTTATTACTATCGACTGCTGCAAAACTTTGGTTTGTTGAACGATATATGGCATATCGGTCAATATCAGAATCGGTATTGGGACTCCAACTAATTTGAACGTCAACTTGTTCACCGCCACCCAAAATCAGCTGATGGTGTGCATTAACTTTCAGCCCATAAGGTTTAGAAGGAGAATTTTCATTTCGAGGATATGCTTCAACTGTTGAGGAATATGCCGAAATATTTCCGGCTCTATCGGTCGCTTGAATCGCATAATAATAGGTCAAATCATATTCCAAATATTCATCTTTATATTGACGAATGCCACTGCCAAGAGAGTCGATAACCGTCCAATCCGCGCTTGAAGATAATTTTCGTGAAATGACATATGCTAAGACATCAGATTCTGGAGAGAGTGTCCACTCCAGCGTTACTACACCGTCACTTGTTTCGTTAATCACGACACTAAAATTGCCAGGAATTGATGGTGGAGTTGTATCGACAACCTTCGGTTGATTGACATCATTTTCACAAGATATCACAAGAAAAAGAATGAGTATTATACGCATTAATTTTATAGCTGGTTTCATTTTATTTTCTCCGATTATTCGTTTTTTCATGGTCGTAAATTTAATTTTCTTTTTATTTGAATATGTGATTTAACCCAAACATTCAATGTCTGCTAAGTCTAAACTTTTTCTTTCGTTTTGCAAAGGCAGTATTTGCAGGTTCCACATCTAAAAATATATTAAGCGCCAATATGAGGGCGTCTAAATATTTCCAACCATTTCTAAACCTACACGACAATTGATTTTTTGTTTTGTACGCATTTCATATTTAACATTTCCTTTTATAAAATTTTACGCGCTACAATGGAGTTAATATGAGTCTAAATATTTTAAAAGAAGCACTAACATTTGACGACATTTTACTTGTCCCAGCAAAATCTACAGTTTTACCAAAAGATGTCAATCTTAATACACGACTCACTCAATCCGTCGGTTTAAATATACCGTTTATGAGTGCAGCAATGGACACGGTTACCGAATCGAGGATGGCTATTTCCATGGCGCGTGTCGGTGGCATCGGTATCATACATAAAAATATGCCTGGTGAGATGCAGGCCACAGAAGTTGATAAAGTAAAACGTTCACAACACGGAGTCATTACGGATCCATTTAGCTTAGGACCAAACCATAAAGTCAAAGATGCCGCTTTTTTGATGTCAAAATATCGCATTTCTGGCGTTCCAATTGTCGTGGATGGCATTCTCGTTGGCATCCTTACAAATCGCGACCTTCGATTTGAAAAAGATATGGAAAAGCCTATTCACGAAGCGATGACGACCAAAAATCTTATTACAGGGACGCCACAAACTTCATTAGATGAAGCCGCTGAATTGATGAAAACCTATAAAATTGAAAAACTACCTCTTATTGATAAAGACCATTATTTAAAAGGACTTATCACCATTAAAGATATCGAAAAAGCAGTTGAATTCCCCCAGAGTGCTGTAGATGGAAATGGACGACTCCTAGTGGGAGCAGCCATTGGGATTAGCGAAGGCTCATTGATTCGGGCAAAGCTTTTGGTCAATTCAGGCGTTGATATTCTAATCGTTGATACGGCACATGGACATAGCTTAAATGTCATTAAAATGGTTGAGAAAGTTAAAAATACATTCCCAACTGTACAAATTATTGCGGGAAATGTTGCAACAAGTTCTGCAACGGCTGATCTTATTTCTGCAGGCGCAGATGCTATCAAAGTTGGAATTGGCCCCGGTTCAATTTGCACAACACGAATTGTTGCCGGCGTTGGTGTTCCACAAATAACAGCTATTTCTGATTGCAGTAGTGAAGCTGATAAGCACAATATTCCCATCATTGCCGATGGCGGCATAAAATATTCCGGCGATATTGTAAAAGCCATTGCCACAGGTGCTTCCGTTGTGATGTTAGGGAATCTCCTCGCCGGTACAGACGAAAGCCCTGGCGACATTGAATTTTATCAGGGTCGGAGTTACAAGGTATATCGCGGAATGGGTAGTATTGGAGCGATGAAAAAAGGAAGCGCCGACCGTTATTTCCAAGATGAAAATAGTAATAAGTTTGTGCCAGAAGGTGTTGAGGGTCGTGTCCCATATCGTGGTCAATTAAAAGACGTTATTTACCAATTATCTGGGGGACTTAGGTCGGGAATGGGATATTGCGGAACGGCGGATATCAACGCCATGCGCTCAGATGCACAATTTGTCAAAATTTCAGGTGCGGGACTTAAAGAAAGCCATCCACATGATTTACACGTAACAAAAGAAGCCCCTAACTATGGCATAAACGACTAGCTTATTCAAGCATAAAATAAAAAACCCCTCTTTCATCAACCTGTAAAAGAGGGGTTTTTGTATAATTGATTTATATTTTTCCTAAAATTGTTTCCCTTTTTTCTTCTCAACATAACGCATGTTTGATTGCAGTATTCTCTTGCGTAATCGCACTGATTTTGGAGTGACCTCGACTTGCTCATCTTCCTTGATGAATTCAATGGCTTTTTCCAAGGTCATGGGAGTAACGGGTGCAAGATTAATGGATTCATCTTTTCCTGAAGCACGCATATTGGATAGTTTTTTCTCTTTCGTCGCATTGACATCCAAATCATTTTCACGATTATGTTCACCGACAATCATACCCTCATACACTTTTTCAGTTGGTATGACAAAGAGTACACCTCTTGGTTCTAAGTTGAATAAGGCATAACCTGCGGCTTTACCCATACGATCCGCCACAAGCGATCCTGATAAACGAGCAGGGAAATCGCCACGATGTTCTTCATATCCTTCAAGATATGAGTTCATGATTCCTGTTCCTTTTGTATCGGTCAAAAATTCATTGCGATAACCAATCAATGAGCGAGATGGGACTGAAAATTCGAGTCGTACTCGACCCGAACCATGATTAACCATGTTTGTGAGTCTTCCTTTTTTTCGCGATAGCTTTTCGGTGACAACACCGACAAAGTCTTCACCACAATCCACAAATAAATGTTCGATAGGTTCAAGTTTCTTATCGTTTTCATATTTGTAAACAACGGTAGGACGACCAACGCTCAGCTCAAAACCTTCACGTCGCATTGTTTCAACTAGAATCGCCATTTGAAACTCACCTCGACCTTTTACAATAAAGGTGTCACGACTGGAATCCAGTTCAACTTTTATCCCAACATTTTGGAGCGTTTCTTTAATCAATCTATCCTTAATTTTATTTCCCTGGACAATTTTCCCCTCTTGACCCGCAAATGGCGATGTATTCACCGTGAATGTCATGGAAATCGTGGGTTCGTCCACTGTAATTCGAACTAAAGCTTCCGGAAAATCTTTTTGGCAAATCGTATCGCCGATATGAACATCATCAATCCCCGATAAAATAATAATGTCTCCCGCTGAGGCATAGTCCGTTTCTCTAACCGTAAGACCTTCATAAAGCTGAATGCTACTTACTTTCAAATTTCGAGGTACGCCATCTTCTCCAATTCTTACGAGTGCATCACCTTTTTTCACTTCGCCATTGACAACAGGACCGACCGCGAGACGACCCATATAATCAGAATAGTCCAAATCCAATACCTGCATCTGAAAATTAACGCCTTCTTCATATTGGGGTGGTGGAATTTCCCTGATAATGAGATCAAAAAGAATTTTTAAGTTATCCTCTAAGTTTTCTTTGGTTTCTCCCACTTTTCCTTCTTTGCCAATTGCATATAATACGGGGAATTCAATTTGCTCTTCCGTTGCATCTAATTCAATAAAAAGGTCGTAAATTTCATTAAGGACTTCTTCGCTTCTCTCATCTTGACGATCAATTTTATTGATTACAACAATCACTTTTTTGCCATCATTGAGCGCTTTTTGTAGCACGAAACGCGTTTGTGGCAAAGGACCCTCAGCAGCATCAACCAATAGAACAACGCCATTAACCATCCTTAATGCGCGTTCAACTTCGCCGCCAAAATCAGCATGGCCAGGTGTATCTAAAATGTTAATCCTAATATCATCCCATTTCACAGAGCAGTTCTTTGCAGATATCGTTATACCCCGCTCCCGCTCCAAATCCATTCGATCCATTAACCTATCGTCAACATTTTGATTCTCTCTAAATAGTCCACTTTGCTTAAATAACTGATCGACTAGGGTTGTTTTGCCATGATCAACGTGGGCAATAATGGCAATATTTCGGATACTTGTGTTCGTTTTATAATTTTTCATGCGTGATTATGTCTTCCATTTAATTTGCCTCGAATAAAATCGGAATTGATGCGTTCTAAAAGGCTTTATTTATTTATTATTGTCTTAAGTGTGGATGTCTAAAACGAACATTTTATTGTTTGGGCCAAATGTGACCATCATTTTCGATGAGAAGCGAACCGCCTTTAAAGTCTTCTTGCGTCATTTTTTGAATCAATGAAATCGCTTGATTTTTTTCATCAAATACAGGATAACCTTGCCCCAATTGTTTTACTGGATGAATCATCCCCGATACAAAATTCCCAGATGTATCGATTGTTGCTTCTAATATCGTCGAAATGCCTAAATTCCCTGTTAAATTAAAACGGCTATAGGTCGCAAAATTACCTAATGAATAAGCTATTAATTTTCCTTGATATAATTCAATCCCGCGTAAAACATGAGGACCATGACCGAAAACAATATCAGCTCCAGCGTCAATTGCACAATGTGCAAATTCTCGAACTGCACCACGATTTTCACCCAAAAAGTATTCCGTTGTGTCGGAAGTATGAGAAAAGAATTCTCCTTCTGCCCCACCATGAAACGAAACGATAATAGTCGAAGCACTTTGATGCGCTTTATCGATTAATTTTTTCAAGGCAGCTTGATCAAAAAGACTATTTGCTTTGTCGCCATAATGAAAAGCAATCATCGCAACTGATGCTTGCTTTAAGTAAGCAATTGAACCCACTTTCCCAGACCATGCTATCCCTAGCGAATCGAGCAATTTTTCAGTATTACTTCGGCAAGTATCACCAAAATCATTCGCATGATTATTGGCGAGTGAAAGTAAGGAAAAATTTAAATTAGCTAATGAATCAGCAAGATATTCTGGCATTCTAAACGCAAAACAATTTTCGCTGTCCGCACATTTATCGCTTTCGCCACTATTACAAAAAGTGCCTTCTAAATTTCCAATATTAACGGTATTCCCTCTCGTCAATATCTCTCGTAGTTTTAAGTCCACAATTATTTCGTTATTGTTCGGTAAATGTCCTACAGGAGTAGAAGTCCCAAGCATTATATCCCCAACGAGAAGAAAAGTTAGGTCGTTACGAGATTGCGAAAATCCAGCATTTATAAAAAATAATGTAACAAACAAATACAGCGCAATATTTCTAAATATCACCTGCATCTCATTGCCCAATTTTGAATAATTTTAAAGTTCTAGATTATTAGTAAAAAAGTAGTTCCGTGGATTAACGGGAACATTATTTAAGCGTATTTCATAATGTAAATGTGGACCCGTTGAACGGCCGGTATTTCCACTTACAGCAATGAGTTGACCTCGCGTAACCGTTTGTCCTTCAGTCACTTTAAAACGGCTTAAATGAGCGTATAAGGTACGGTAGCCATAGCCATGATCGATAATCATAATATTCCCATATCCCGTTTTTCCATTCACTGAAATAATTTTCCCATCAGCAGTCGCATAGACAGGTGTTCCGCTCATTACAGCAAAATCCTGACCTTTATGAAATTTGGCCTTCTGTGTAAATGGGTCTTTACGCGTTCCATAGGAGGATGTGAAAAAGCCACTTGTAACGGGAGGAATTGACGGTAGATGTTTTAACCTGACAATATCCTTGCTCACTTTGTTAAAAATTTGTTCATAGCTGTTCTTCTGCAGATTTATTTCTCGCGAAAGCAAATCCAGATCAAACTCTAAACTTAATAAATCATTTTTCTCGACGGGAAACAGTTCAGAATAACTATTTCTATTTTTAAAAATAGTTCCTCCAATACCGACGCGTTTTACAGCATCATCTATTTGAGGTAAATTGGCATAATTACGAAGCGCACCGTTCTTTTCTGTTAAATCTGCGAGCTGCGTTTCAGCATCATCCAAATGGTCGCGCATATCGTCAATAATGCTGACCAATTGCATATTTTTATTTTGCATATCACGTAGTTTATAAGAGTAATCGATATCACCAAACTCTAGTGTGGTAAACACTAGTAAAGCGACAAAAACGCCCAAAGCACTAAATAGGGATAACGCAATTGAACGATTAGAGATAAATATTTCTGAAACACGATTTTTTTTATCGTTTACAAGAAAAAATCTAAACCCCTTATCTACTTTCATTTTGCGTTCCTGTGCTGTTGTTGATATCTCCGCTCTCCTCTGAGCCCTTGATTATAGTCGTAATGGTCTTTTGAATCAAGGATTTATTCTTTTGTGTCTGAAGACTCATTCATCGAGTCAACGATTACACCTTCTTCTTCCTGATGCTTTACAAGTTCTTCTTTCGATCTAATGTCTATTTCTATTTTCTTAATTTCATTAAAAATTTTGATAAAAGCTTCATCTTTATCAGCATCTGCATATTGACCTTCCATTACTTTATGGTAAGTAAATGCACCTAAATCACCTAGTTTTTTTGCATACGTTCTTTTGAGTTGCAGTAATTCGATCTTGATTTTACCAATATGCGTTAATTCTTCAACTTTGTCAGAAGCAATTTTCCCAAACTCCCCAGCTTTATCTATCGCTACAGAACTAAATTCATTTAAACTCTTTCTTACATCATCCCAAAGTGTATTCATATATTTTCTCCTCGGTTAAAAAACATTATTTGTAAATTTTTAAAAAATCTTCATCCCCTTTAAATATCTTTAAAACTAACTCAGTCGCCAATGATTTTTTGTATCAAGGGTGCAATGATTTTAGGATTCGCTTTGCCTTGAGATTCTTTCATAACTTGCCCCATAAAAAACCCCAATAATTTAGACTCGCCATTTTGGAATCGAGAAACTTCAGTTGAGTATTTCTCTTTTATGTCCCTAATAATCACTTCTAGATTCCTTGTGTCACTGACTTGCTTGAGACCCAATTTTTCAATTATAAGCGAAACGTCTGAATGATCATCCAGCATGTGGTCAAAGACTTTTTTCCCAGCCTGTTTAGAGATAGAATCCTTTTCGATTTCTTTTATTAGTTGACTCAATTTCAAAGGCGAAATGGGGAATTCATCAATTGAAATAAGCCGTTCTTTTATAACACGTAGAACTTCTACCGTAACCCATTTGGATGCCTCAACGGGGTCAGATCCCGCTTGTACGACCTCCTCGAACCAAGCCGACCAATTTTTATCCAAAACGAGTGTTGAGATAGCTTCTTTCCCTAATTTGTAATCTGCGGAAAAACGTCTCATTTTTGCATCAGGTAATTCTGGTAATTGGGATTTTATATCAGCTAAATAGCCTTCGGTGATTTCAATCGGTAATAAATCTGGCTCAGGGAAATAACGATAATCATGGGCGTCTTCTTTTGTACGCATCACCCGAGCTTGATTCAGATTCTCGTTCCATAACATTGTAACCTGTTGAATCTCGCCGCCATTATCAAGAACCTTACCTTGACGTTCTATTTCGGAATAAAGTGCTTTTTCGACAGCTCGAAATGAATTCATATTTTTCATTTCTGTTTTGGTCCCTAATTCCTTTTGTCCAAATGGACGCAGCGAAATATTGGCGTCAACGCGAAGTGAGCCCTCTTCCATGTTGCAGTCCGAGACTTCGAGATATTCTAATATTTGCTTCAATTTCACTAAATATGCGCGAGCTTCTTCAGGACTTCGCATATCAGGCTCAGACACGATTTCAATTAATCCCGTTCCGCATCGATTAAAATCAACGGCGGTTTTATCGCCAAATCCATGCACGCTCTTCCCAGAATCTTCTTCAATATGAATTCTAGTGATGCCTAAAACTTTCGCTCTATCTTCACCCGAGAATATTTCAATTTTTCCAAACTCGCACATAGGCTCATCATATTGTGAAATTTGATATCCCTTCGATAAATCAGGATAAAAATAATTTTTCCGTGCTGTGCGCGAATTTAAGCGAATTTTGCACTCGAGGGCCAAACCTGCTTTTGCTGCGAATTCGATGACTTTTTCATTGAGGACAGGCAAGGTACCCGGCATCCCCAAACAAATTGGGCATGTTTGAGAATTAGGACTATTACCGTATATTGTTTTGCATCCGCAAAACACTTTTGATTCAGTTTTGAGTTGGGCGTGTATTTCTAATCCGATAACGACTTCGTATTGCATCAATTTAATTTTAACTAACCTTTATTTGGAATTGTTGTAATTGAATAGACATGCTCTAAACTAGCACATTTTTCTAAAAGTTCATTAGTAATCTCAGTGTCGATTGAGATGACTGAAAACGCCGTAAAATTAGGCCCTTCAGCAAGAGCGTAATTCGCAATATTAACGTGAAAGTCACCCAATACTTTGCCTAATTTCCCAACCATTCCTGGTGTATCTTTATGAGAAACAAATAAAAGTCCATGCCTCATTGGCATTTCAATGCGATAATCATCAATTTTTCTTAACCTAAAATCTCCGAGTTCATCTGCGCGAGCACAAATCATCCGCTCTGTCTCACCCGATAAAAGTTGAGCGCAAATCGTTCCTTTAGGGGCTGTTGAGCGCGTTGATGTCTCCAGTATTATACCAGCGTCTTTGGCAATATTCATAACATTTACGGGATTAACGACGCCAGATGCTCTCCTTTTTAAAAATCCTTGTAAAAATTTCATTAACAATAATTCAAGATATTTGGTAGCGCCTGAAAAGCTAAGTGTCACTTTTTTAATTGCTCCAGGAATCAGATAATGCATCATGCGACCCAATTCTTCCGCTAGCTCACCTTCTTTTTCGATGTCTTTTAACAATGACAAATTTTGAATCGGTAAATTCACAGCGTTTTGGATTTTTTCTGCACTTAAATAGCTAACAATCTGTTCACAGATTTGAAGCGTAACTTGCTCACTTGCCTCTATTGTAGAAGCGCCGAGATGCGGTGTTAAAACACAATTTTTAGCACCTAGAAGTGGTGAATCATTCATGGGTTCAGTGTCAAAGACATCAACAGCGGCTCCCGCAATCATGTCCGAATTTAGCGCTTCAGCCAAATCTTTTTCAGACGCAATGCCACCGCGTGCAACATTGATAATAAATGATTCAGGCTTCATTTTTTTCATGACATCGACATTAATGATACCCATTGTGTCTTTCGTTTTTGGCATATGAATCGTCAAAATATCACACTCCATAATAACATCATCAAAGGATTTAATCACGATTTGAGGGTCATTGAAATTTTCTGGAGAAACGTATGGATCGAAGCCAACAATCTTCATTTGGAGCCCCAACGCGCGTTTAATAACCTCGCGTCCGATTTTGCCTAAACCTAAAACGCCTAATGTCTTTCCAGCGAGTTCCCGACCCACATATTTTTTTCGATTCCATTGCCCCTTCATTAAATCACTGTGAGCAAAGGGAATATTTCGCACCAAAGACATCATCATTGCAATGGTATGTTCAGCGGCGGAAACCGTATTACCGCCAGGTGTATTTAAGACTAAAATCCCTCGTCGGCTTGCCTCTTTAAGATCAATATTATCAACACCAACGCCTGCTCGTCCGATAACGCGTAAGTTTGGTGTTAAATTCATCAAAGCGGCAGTTATTGTTGTTCCGCTACGAATAATCCATCCGCTAACATACTTTAGCTTTTCCCGATGTAGCTCGAGTTCATCGGGGTTCAACTGTAATATTTCAAATCCTGCATTCGTAAGGATGCCTAGGCCGTCGGCGTGCAATGCGTCCGTTACAAGAATCAATTTGTTCATAATTCTATCAACACTTCGTCCATAACTGCTATAAGTTCATCAATATCTTCATGATGCAATGCGCCTAAATGAGCAATGCGGAAAGTTTTCCCTTTCAAATCGCCATATCCACCTGAAATCAGGAATCCGCGTGATTCCATCGCTTTTCCAAAAGCATCTAGATCGATGCCACAATCATTGGTAAAACAGGTCAAAGTGTCGGAGGCGAAACCATCTTTTGCATATAAACCAAATCGAGCCTTTCCCCAATTTCGCACTTTATTTGCCATCTCGTGATGTCTATTAAATCGTGCATAGAGGCCTTCCTCGCGAATTTTCTGAAGACGTAATTTGAGCCCATAAATATGGGGTATTGAAGGTGTAATGGGAGTCTCGTTTTTTGCGTCAGCTTTGGCTAATTTCAATATATCAAAATAATGACCTCGCTGCGATTGAGGAATCAGCTTTGCGCGTTCTAAGGCTTTGTCAGACAGACCCAATATGGCGAAACCAGGCGGCAAAGCCCAGGCTTTTTGCACCGATGCGACAATAAAATCAATGCCCCATTCATCCATCTTTATTTCAACACCCGACATGGATGAAACCGCATCAACAATAAAAAGGACATCATCGTATTTTTGGACGATCTGTGCTATTTCTTTCAAAGGATTCATAACGCCCGTTGATGTTTCATTGTGGACAAGAGTTACTGCGTCGTAATCACCATTTTTCAATGCTTCATCAACTTGCTTGGGAGTAAAGCCATCACCCCACGGAACGCTTAGTGTATCTTGGGGAATATCGCATTCTTTTGTGATGTCGGCTTGGCGTTGGCTAAAAGCACCACAAACGAGGTTAAGGACTCGCTTTCCGACAAGATTTCGAACTCCTGCTTCGAGCAAACCTGTCGCGCTGCTTGTCACAAGCATGACATTCTGCTTCGTCATTAAAACATCTTTAATGCCCTCTCGGACTTCATTGTGAAGTTCGCGATACGCATGTGTTCTATGGCCAACCGGGTATTGAGCCATCGCATTTAAAACATCTTGTTCGACATGCGTTGGGCCAGGAATAAATAATTTCATTGTGCTAATCTTCCATTTCACGCATCACAAGACCCGTTGATAATTTTGGAAAAAAGTAGGTAGTGTGGCGAGGAAGTTGAATGCCGTTTGTTGCTAATTCATAAATCAAAGTTGTGTTAGGGTAGTTTAATATAAAGCCTGCTTGTCCATTTCCCCGTATATCTTCCCAAAAAGATTCTAGCGTAAAATGGTAATTGATAGAATCCGTATTTTGTATGGTTTCGTTGGACATTTGCATGATTTCTTTTAAAACGATTTCATTCAATATAACGGTGTCAAGTTTCGATAATGCCGGATTTTCGATACGACTTTTAAGGAGAGCCTTCCCTTCATTATTGAGTTCTAGCTCAGAAACCGTTCCATCTTTTTCGACAAAGGTGATAATCATATCTTCATTGTCTATTCTTATATCCTCATAATCGATTGTATAGAAGGAGAAATATTTTTTAAGCTTTTCTTTGAAAAGTATATCTGAAAAATCAGGAATATCATGTAATACGCGATGCGTCGGATAAATTTTTGAGCCAAAATCATTCGTACAGGCAAAATACCCCATTGTGTAGTCAGCATCCGTTTGATCGATTCCTGTTTCATCAATATGTTCGTCGCGAAATTGTTTGATGGTTTCAAGTCGAAAATAGCCATCTGTAACCAGAGCTGACTGAGTCGCCATAAGAGATTGTACTTCTTGGATCACATCTTCTTCTTGAATAACGTATAAAATATTCCGTACGCCATTGGTTTCATCTTCAGCGTGAAGTGTTTTTATAGCGCGTGTTTGCGCTTCATCAAGAATTTTATTTATTCTATTTTCAGGATCTTGATACGCAAAAAATATTTGATTAAAATTTGTTTTCGATGCCTTGAGTAATCGCAGTCTATCTTTGATGACGTCATCCGACAATCGCGATAGAGGATACAGTTTTTCCGTCGCATAATCTTCTATCGGAATAAGTGCAATGAAACCTTTTCGAATATGGCAAATGCTATCAGGTCCTTGAAAATATTGAACGAGATAATATAGAGCTGGGGTTGTCGTGTGCTCTAAAATGCCATCCCTAATCCATTTTTTAATAAGTTTAGGAACGGATTCATAGAATTCGTTTTCATAATATCCATCAATCTTTTCTTGACCTACAATCAGACGAGAAACATTATATTCCGTTCTAGAGATTAAAAAGCGTCGTTCCGCTGGCGTTATTTTATCAAAAGGCGGAGCAATGACATCCGTAAGATTTTCGAACTTATCTTGATTATAAAGTGTCGCACAAAAAGGCATTATTTGCATGTATTAAAACCTATTTTAGTTATGGGATTCATTTTGGGCAATTAAAACAATGAAAAACTGCAAGCAAGGGACTTATTGAGTTATTTGAACAAAAATATAAATATATATATGGATTCATTAAGGTAGAAAATTACAGAGACTAAAAGGCATTATCTCTGTAATTTTCTGGAACTCTATGACACTTTATGAAAAGATTAAAAATAGAATGGGGATAATAATACCAATCAGTGTGTAGATTCCGCCTGAACCCCAAACGCCCCTCTTACCTTTAACCATAAAAAACGAAGTCAACGCAAACAAGATTAATGATGCAGAAAACGCATCGGAAAACCATGTCCACCAACGATTTGGATTATAATGCAAAAAGTTAGATTGATAAAAAAGAGGCCTACGTTTAAGCAATTCTATCCTCCCCATTCCATTATCAGTATTGACAATAATAGAAGAGCCCCCTTTTAAAAATATTTTAATTCTATTACCTTCAGGATAATAATATTTTCGCATATCATCAGTATCAGCGATTGAATTGACCAGCGCTCGAATATTTTGGTCCGTAGTAATATTTTTCCTGAGTTCTATATCTGTTTTAAATTGTTTATTTTCAACAGAATAGTTGGGATTCCAATCCGCCAAATGATTTAATGCAATGCCGGATAATCCAAAAATAATTGATGTCCCAATAAAAAGGAATCCAAAATCGCGATGGAGAATGCGACTCCACTTTCTAATTTGCTTCATAAAATAATTATCTACTCAGTTATTTGATGAGAAATATAATCAACGTAATAATCGGAAAAATAATCCTTGCCGCTGGCTTTCAACGAATCTCTCATCACTGTGACATATTCTAAAGAACTTATTTTACTAGCATGATCTTCGATCGTATTTGCATCTTCTTCCCATTTTTGGAATGTGGATTCATCAATAATATTTTCACCTAATATTCCCGTGATAATCAATTCTTGCCCAACGAGATTTTCGTCAAAGCGTTCTTTTGAAAAAACATGTACGTTATTTTCATTCGAAACCAGTAGAATCTTTTTGCCGCCATGTTTGCACACATGATCCGCGATTCCGCTAATTTTGATGGTTTGGTTAACATGTTTTGGGGCTTCTTCTTGCAATAGATCAAGTGATATTGTGGCCATTTCAGAAACGGGGGCTTTCTCACTACCGCACGAAATGAGCAACAAAATTGATGCAATCATTACACTGGTTTGAATTCGATTTTTCATTTTTTCTCCTAGAAAATTGTATTTATTTTGTTTCAATTATTTTTTCTTCTGTTTCAATTTCAGGTTTTTCTTCCATGATCAATTCATCAGGCTCTTTAATGGCTAAATCATTCTTTTTGATAAGTTTTAACCGGCCATTAGTAATTTTTAATATTTCTCCTTCTTTTGCGAGATAAACAACGTTATTGTAATACTCTAATGCTTCATCTTGATTGCGTGCATGCATATCATTTAGCCAGGCAATTTTAAAAGCGGATAATGCACGCTTGTCAGTCGCAGCACTTGTATCAGCGTAAACAGATTTTAATATGCGAATACTTTCGTCCCAATTGTGGGCATCATAGTATTCACCAGCTTGAGTCATCAAACTGTCTTCTTGAGTTTCAAGTGCAGGAATCTCTTCCTTTTTTTCTCCGAATACTAAATCGTAATATTGAGGAAATCGACCCCTTATTTCTCGAATAATAGCCTGTGTCATGTCTGGATTATTTAACTTTTCATCATAGATGAAATATTTCATGTAGAGTCCATTTTGAATAAGCGCTGTATCCCTATTAGACAATTCGAATTCGGCCAATTTAAATAACGCTCCTTTTGGGTCGTCTATATTAAAAAGCAAATGTTCGGCTTGTTGATATAAATTTGCCCACATTTCTTTCTGAATTTGGATAGAATCCGCTGATGTGACGTCTTTGATGACGTCTAATTCTACCTCTTCACTGGCTTCTGGAATGGCATTCCCAGGAGCACGGCCTCTTGATCGACCTCTTGCGTTATTTGTTTTATTAGTTTTTGTTTCTTTTTTTTGTGGCGGTTTCCCCGCAAGCTTTAATTCTAAATTTGTATAGTCAAAGGCGTACTTCTCAAGCGTTTCAATATTTTTTGTGTGTTCATTTGCTGCTTTTTTAAAGTCAGATCTAGAATAAAGTCGAACGATGTCTCCAAAATGCGATTTTGCTTTTGGGTAGCCTCTAAATTCTTTCATATATAATAAACCCAATTCATAAGCAGCTTCTGCAGAATAAGATTGATTGATATAATTGTCTGTTATTTCTTCAAGCTTTGTCTCAGCTTGGCCATAATCGTTTTGAAATAAATAGACCTTTGCCAGCTCCAATTCCAATCGTCCACGAATATCAAAATAGTCTTCTTCTTTTAACATTTTTGCAATTTCATCAAGGACTTTGTTGTCCATCCCTAAAGCCAACATAACGTCAAATTTCTTTAGAACAGCCGCAACTTTTAGAGACTTACTTGTTCGTTTATCGATAACATCCGAATAGGAATCTAAGGCTTTATTAAACTCTTTTTCAGAGACATATAAATCACCTCTTTGCAAAGCCGCTTTTGCCATAATATCCTTATTAGGAGCAACTTTGACAACATGGTCCAAGTATCTTAGAGCCAAATCGATGGAATCTTGCTCCAAAGCAATTTCTCCAAGTAAAAGATAGGCATCTGCCTTTAATCTATTATTGGTTTTTGATGTCGTTAGTTTTCGGGATTCATGTTTAGCCATTTCTAAATCTTGCGTTGCAACCAAACACCGTGCGACCCACAAAGGGACTTCATCCATTAGCTCGCTATCGGATCGATCACGCCGAAATGCATCGAGTTGTTTCAATGCAATGCCAAAGTCATCACGGTAATAATAGGATTTTGACATTAATAAATGGGCATCGTCTGCATAGGAACTGGCTGGATATCTTTCCATTAATTTGCGCGTTTTTTGGATGGCTTTATCGTAAAGCTGACGCTCTTCTCGCGAAACTTCACCTGTCTTATTCTCTTTGCTTAATTTTTGAGCCTCTTGAAAATAAAGCTCTGCATTATAATAGGTATTAAAGTATGCACAGCTTGACAATAATATAATGGGGACAATGAGCTTAATTATAATTCGCATGGAGTTCCTGATAAATTTTGAATAATATTTCTCCAGAAAGTCCCTGAATTGAGGCATCGGCCATGGATGTCAGAGGCGTACTTTGTGGATTTATTTCAATAATTTTTGCGCCGTTATTTTTGGCTTCATAAGGCATCTGGGCAGCGGGGTAAATCAATGACGACGTTCCAATACTAAAAAATATATCGGCGCTTCGGCTTATGCTTTCGGCTTGATGCATCACCGAAAGTCTAAGCGACTCTCCAAACCAAACAACCGAGGGGCGCATTAGACCACCGCAGTCACAAAAAATAGGTTTATCGTCATGCAAAAGTTCACAGCCGTCAAGATTCTCTTTCCTGCATTGATTGCAATGAGTTTTATGAATATTTCCATGCAATTCGATCACATCAATAAAATCTGCTTTTTTATGAAATCCGTCAACATTCTGAGTGATTACTTGGGCTTGAGGAAAAAGTTTCGCAATATTTTCAATTGCGTCGTAACCTTTGTTGGGTTTGGCCTTTTTTATTTCATTTCTACGATATTGATACCAGTCCAAAACGAGTTTTGGATCATTTTCAAAACCAGCCGGACTCGCTAGTTTCATGGGGTCATATTGCGACCAATATCCATCATTATCTCGAAACGTTCGAATGCCACTCTCTGCTGACATCCCTGCCCCCGTAAAAAAAACGAGCTTTGAATTTTTGCTAAACCACTCTTTTTGAATCCAATCAAACGCCATAGCTCAGTATAAACGGAGACCTTCCTCGTAACAAGATTTTCATTTGTATTTTTAGACTAAACTTTAGGCACCGAAAAACTTTATCCGATTGATAATAGCGTTTAAAGGAATCGCATATTCGTTTACTAAAATTATTGGGTTGACGGTTTTTGCTGAAATTTTAATAAATCTTCTGGCGTGTTGATATTTATAATACGATTATGTTTTTCTAGTTTTATGACTTTATATTTTGTTTTTTTTATGGCTTTATGAAGACTGAGATTTTGTTTTTTTAATGCGTCTTCAAAAGTCCCTAGGACTGATTTATGATATAACGCAAAAAGCGGTTCCAGAATATTTTCTTTATTTTCAAATAGACATACTTGCCTATCATCTTTTGCGTCCCAGAGCTGCTGAACCCATGAAAAATCAATTTTTGGGATATCAACGGGAAAGACGAAAACCCACTCTGAATCGCAATGTTTCAATCCTGTTGCTATGGCACTAAGCGGTCCTTGAAAAGGTGTCTCATCGTAGATAAGAGGCAAAGCAGATAATCCACGATGGTCTTTATAATTGCTGATGACAAAGCCCGAATTAAATGTGTTTTTCAAATCCAAAGAATGTTGTTTAAGCAGTTCAATTTTCTCCAAAACGATTCGGGCTTTATCCTGACCCATCCGACTACTTTTTCCGCCGGATAAAAGCAAAGCGCAAGCATCTGAATATGATTTGGGATTGCTAATCATTGTCGAATAAATAAGCATTCTTGAGTAGAGATTCCATTGTTTCTTTTGAAAATGTTGGAAGCCTGCAGGTATGATTTTCACAAACATAAAGGGTCGTTTGATTATCAATCGCTATTTGATTGCTTAAGTAAGGAATGATATTATTTAAATTCGATTTTGGCTCATTATACACAATAACTCGCCACGGCCAATTCCATGTTTCTAAAGTATTTAGGATGTCTTTTCTCTCGTTTTTTCCTACTGAAATAGTAATCTCTTGAAACGACACATTTTGAGCCTGTTTTAGCCAAAGTGTAACGGCGTGACCCATGGGATATTGCATAATTTTAACGCTTAAGGCATTGCCAATATTTAAAGCCATCGTTTCCCAATTTGTCTTTGCATTGATTTTTGAAAGATAAAATAAATTCAGCGCCGAAATTGAATTTCCACTTGGATATGCGCCGTCATAGATGTCTTTTTTTGACAGGAAATGTTTTTCGCCATCATGGGGAGCAAGGTCAAAAGCGTTGAAAGAATTGTCCCAAAAATAGTCGATAGCTTCTTGCTGAAGCGCGATAGACGTTTCTAATATTTGTTCGTTCCATTCAAGCTCGTACCATTCTCGGAACCCCCAAATAAGGAAGGCGTAATCGTCCAAAAATGCTGGAATATGATTGCTTTGATCGGACCAACGATGAATAAGACGTCCATTTTTATCTTTGGAATTCTGTAAAAGAAATGTCCCTAATTGATGGGCTGTTTCTTTGATTTCTGGGTTCTGAAGCGTCCGCGCCGCTTTTGAAAATGCGGCTAAGAGCATGCCGTTCCAATCGACAAGAATTTTTTCGTCTCTGCTGGGTCGAATTCTTTTGCTTCGCAATTTGATTAATTTTTGACGAATCTTTTCCCATTTTTGATTCCATTCTAATGTCATGTTTGATGCATCGAAAGATGGATCAAAAATATTCAATCCAGAAAGTTGATGCGTCGCCTCATCTTGAAAATTACCATCTTCAAAAACTTGAAACTGCTGAATAAATGAAAATTCATCATCACTAAGATAGTGTTTTAATGCAGTATATGACCAGACATAGAATTTCCCTTCTTCACCTTCACTATCTGCATCTTCGGCAGAATAAAACGCTCCATTGTCACTTTTCATGTCTCTAACGAGATAGGCATGGAGCTCTTCGACTGTTTGTTTAAATAAAGGATTTCGAGTAATTGCGTAAGCTTCCGTATAAGCCATCATTAACATAGCTTGATCATAAAGCATCTTTTCAAAATGAGGCAAATGCCACATCTCATCCGTACTGTAGCGATGAAAACCAAACCCAATTTGATCATAAATGCCACCCAATCGCATCTCAGTCAATGTCTTGGAAACCATATTTATCAATGTATTATCGCCTGCAATTTGAGCTTCTCGCATTAAGAAAATTAAGTTATGCGCCGATGGGAATTTGGGTGAACGCCCAAAACCACCGTAAGAGCCATCAAACGTATTTTTATACTGTTGGATGGCTTCAGGCCGAATATCGCCTAACGGTTCCGTTGGTTTTGAATGTTCGAGACGCTCCTTAATTTGGGCAATGATGCGATCTGCGTCGGCTTCAAAACCATTTCGATTGCTTTTCCACATGGTTTGGACTTGATTCAAAATGTCGACTAGCCCTGTACGATTTCCAACAGATTCCTTCTGAAAATAAGTTCCTGCAAAAAAAGGTTTCTTGTCGGGCGTCATTATGATAGTAAGGGGCCAGCCACCTCTACCGGTTAGCGCCATGCAAACATCCATATACACTTGATCAATATCAGGACGTTCTTCCCTATCCACCTTGATGCTAATGAAATTTTCATTAAGAATTTGAGCAATTACAGAATCTTCAAACGATTCATGCGCCATGACATGACACCAATGACATGTTGAATAACCGATCGATAGAAAAATTGGTTTGCCTTCGATTTTAGCTTTTGCAAAAGCTTCATCACTCCAGGGATACCAATTTACAGGGTTGTGGGCATGTTGAAGTAGGTATGGACTGGTTTCATCAGCGAGATGATTTAAGTTGGAATTATTTTTCATTTTCGGTATTTCCTTCGACGAGCAGGTCAATATTAATAATAGTGAAATTGTAATAACGGACTTTTGAGCGTAAATATTCATCACCGAACTTAAGCGGATTTCTTTTTAATGACGACTGATTTAATCATGTATTTTTTGTATGAAATAATCTAAATTAAAAACCCAATTTGGACTAATATTTCACAAGTTTCAGATGTATTTGAATTGATTTTTGTCCATTGCCTATCCCTACCATCTCGAATACATTCCACGGCTTTTTAATGATAGTTGAAGCCTTTAAAAAGGAGGATTTTAATCCCATGGGCGTAATGAATTCAATGCGGGCAAATATGTCCAGTATTATGATAGGTTTAGTAGTAGTATTCGTGATAACAATGACCGCTGGTGGTCTCGTTGGGGGTGCTGATATTATGGACCTTGTAGGTGGAAATAATACAAATGTTTTTACCCAAATCAATGGTGAAACCATTTCGTATGATACATATACGAGAGCTGTCCAAAGAGAACTCGATTCTTATAAAGAACGAAGTGGAAATGAAGCAGACGAGCGTGTAACAGATGAAATAATGAATCAAACATGGGAAACGATGATTTCTCAAGTGATGATTAAACAAGATATCGCGGATAAAAATATTCGTGTCAGTGATGAAGAACTCAAATACTATTTTGTTGATGAAATTCATCCAATGATAAAACAATATTTTGTTGATGAACAAGGTGCCTTTGACAGAGTCAAATATGACGAAGCTGTCAATGCCCCTGAAGCAGCCAATTTTTTCAATGCAATTCATGATCAGCTTGCCTCGATTATTCCTATTGAAAAATTACAAAAACGAATTTATGCAACGGCGAGCGTGAGTGATGCTGACATTCGTTTAGCGTATGAAAGAGACAATCTTGAATTTGATTTAGATTATTTTTTCGTTAAATCAAGTATGTGGAAAGATGATGAAGTCACCGTTTCAGACGCAGCGATTGCTGCCTATTATCAAGAACATAAAGATGATTTTTTCAACGAAGAAACACGGATTGTTAAGTACGTTAGTTTACCCGTAGAGGCTACGACTCGCGACTCTCAGAAAATTTTTGATCGAATCTCTGGCTATAAAACTGATATTGAAAACGGCCAAAAATTCGAAGAATTTGCCGCACTTTATTCTGATGATCCATCGGGTACAAATGGTGGATATTTAGGATGGTTTGGCAAAGGTCGTATGGTACCTCCATTTGAAGAAGCTGCATTCACAGCAAAATTAGGTGATATTGTTGGTCCTGTTAAGACGCGCTTTGGCTATCATATCATCCGTGTCGAAAATAAGCGAAACGCTGCAGATGGTTCACCTGAAATTGAAGCCCGACATGTTTTACTTAACATAAATCCGAGCGAATCAACTCGAAACGAAATACGCAGATCACTTCGAAATTTTGGTTATTTAGCGGAAGAAATGTCTTTTGAGGCCGCCGCCGATAGCGCAGGACTTGAGTCCAAAACAAGTACTCCTTTTAAATATAGTGATAGTTTTATTTCAGGGCTTGGCCAATTTAAATCGGCTATTCGATTTGCTTTTAGGTCCGATCTTAATACGCAAAGTAGTCTGCTTCAAAATCAAACTCAAATGGCTATTTTCCAATTAAACAAGGTTGTTCCTGAAGGTGCACGCGTTCTAGAAGATGTGAAAAAAGAAATCACCTCCAAAATAAGAACAGACGAAAAAAATAAATTCGCTAAAACTTATGCTGACAGCATTCTTCAAACATTGACTCCTGTGGTCGATTTTGCACGTATTACATGTGATAGATCGGGTTATGGACAAAACCACGCTGAAAAAGTAAAACCTTCAGGCTATATAACAGGTCTTGGGCGATATGAAAATATTTCTGGTTTTCTATCATCTGCAAAAGAAGGACAACTTTCTCCGGTTTTAGAGACGCCTCGCGGATCCGTTATTATAAGGCTCAATACCCGTAAAGAAATTGTTGAGACTGCTTACAAAGCTGCATATGCGAACACAAAAGCATCGCTTATCACTAAAGCTCAAGAAACGGCTTGGAATACATATTTAAGCAATTTAAAAGAAAAATCTAAGATTATAGATAATCGGGTCAAATTTCTTTAGGATATTGAATATTTATTTTTCTAAGGGGCTGTTTTTCAGCCCCTTTTTTTTTAAACTGTCACGATGTTATGCAAACGGAGGTGTAGTGAGTTTTATTTTTAAAACAAGTTTTTTCCCACACAAGTATACACTACTCATCTTCTTAACCTTACAGGTTTCATACATTTTTTCTTTATCAAACAATTTAAAAAGAGGTTATTAAATGGATATTGCAACCTTAATCGGTCTTATTGTTGGCGTTGTTTTAGTTGCTTATGGGATGGCTGACCCTTCTACTATGATGCCCTCAAGCATGTTTTTTAATCCACAGGCATTTGCCATTGTTTTAGGAGGTACACTTGCCGCTACTTTAGTTAACTATCCTATCAAACGGATATTCGGTTTATTTAAAGTCACTGCAAAAGTATTCTTACATCGTCAAAACGATGACCCTCTTTTACTTATTCAAGAGATGTCTGGTTATGCTCAAATTGCTCGTAAACAGGGCGTCGCTGCACTTGAAGGGAGCATTAGCAGAATTCAAAATGGATATCTGCAACGAGGGCTTGAAAATGCTATTCTTACAAGAGATCCTGCAAAATTGCTTGATTTTTTAGACAATGAATTGGATTCCATGATAGAAAGACATCAAAGCGGACAAGAAATATTTTATAATATGGGCAGCTATGCTCCGGCCTTTGGTCTCCTTGGCACTGTTATGGGCTTGATTTTGATGATGGGAGGCCAATCTGATAATGGGACGGGTATGGCGAGTTTTGCGTCAGATAGTGAGGGAAGTATGAACATGCTTTTGACAGGAATGGGACGCGCCCTTGTAACTACTTTTTATGGTGTCCTTTTTTCGAACCTATTTTTTATTCCAATTGCTGGAAAATTAAAAACTCGAACCGAAGATGAAGTCGCTCTCAACCGCATCATAAGAGCCGGTGTGTTGAGTATTCATGAAAGAGATCACCATTTAGTCTTAGAAGAAAAACTTTTAACTTTTGTTGATAAACAAACGAGAGAAATGCACCGTATTAACGGTTTATGAAAACTGGCCACTCTACAACTTGGATGGTGACTTACGGCTCTTTGCTGACAGCCGTTTTAGCTTTTTTCTTGCTACTCGTGCAAAAGGCTGAAAGTGAAGCCGAATCGACGTTTCGTTTAGCTGACAAATTGAAGAGTCAATATTATGTGGATTTACTCGCCGAAAAAGAACGATTAAATCTGAGTTGGCTGCATATTGAAAACGCGGGGCAGCGCGGTATAAAAATACTTATACCTTCACAAATTGATAATCAATCTCTTTTTAAATCAGGAGGCGATCGTATTGAGCCTAAATTTATTCCATTTCTAAGCAATATTTCACGTTTAATCAATGGATTAAATTTAGACAAAGTTTATGAGATCAATCAAAAGCATATTGCAAAGCTTCGAAAAGTGGACAAAGATCTAAAAGTGAAAATTCGAGTCGAAGGTCATACGGATGCAACGAGACTCATGGAAGGATCTGAGTATGAAGACAATTGGGCACTCAGTACAGCACGAGCAAGAAATGTTTTAAATTTGATTCAATCTGATTTGAGCCTGCCATCAAACTTTTTTAGTCTTTCAGGATATGGTCCATTTCATCCTTTGCGAGATGTATCCAATTTTGATGAAAACCGTCGCGTAGAGATTTATCTCGATGTACAAATTGTGGATTATAATTTATGAATATGGACAAAAAAAGAGCGCTCTCGGAATTAAGCGTAAAAACGCGATCCATTTGGTTACTTTCATATGGCGATCTCATTACCCTTCTTATTACATTTTTTATTATGATGATTTCTTTGAGAGCCGGGCAAATATCTCGCATCCATAAATGGGTTGAGGGTCGAATTGACGAAGCAATGTCTGAACTTCAAAATGTTGCGAATGAATTGAATTTAAATGAAATCAATATTTCACGAAATTCGAAAGGAATTCGAATTGCTTTAAATGATCCGCGATTGTTTGAAACAGGTAGTGCTGAACCTCGGACAAATCTTATTTATCAACTTGATGCCCTATCGTCAGGCATTAAATCACTGGAAATATTCCATTTAGAGAAAAGTAAATACGCCTCACTGATTAACAATCTAAATGCTGATGGCTATGCATGGAACGTTGAAATACGTATTGAGGGTCATACGGACAATATTCCTCTCACAAATAGTCAAACATATAAAGACAATTGGGAGTTAAGCGCGGCACGTGCTCAAACCGTTATGCGACTTCTTCAAGAAAGTACAAAATTACCCGAACGACAATTTGCCGTCGCTGGTTTCGGCGAATTTCAGCCGATTGACGTCAATAACACTGGGAAAGGTCGCGAAAATAATCGGCGCGTTGAAGTATATATTTCTGCTTCAATTATCGAAGCTCAATAGTGTTATGGAACTTTAATCACCAAAATATTCAATCAATTCTTAAAAATTTCCACCCACATTACGTAACAAAATCTCCTCTTGTACTGCATGATTTTCGCTTGTTAAGGCAGAAACAATGGCATGTACAACATCTTCAGGTTTAAGCATTTTACTAAACGGTAAATTTTTGCTTCCTTCAATTTTTTCCCACCAACTCGATGCAACGGCTCCTGGATGTATACCAATAACTCTTATACTATATTTTCTTAGCTCTTCTCGCATTACTTGCGTAAGACCATGCAATCCAAACTTAGAGGCGCAATAGGCCGAGGCATTTTTAAAAGGCTGTAATCCAGCCACAGAATTGATATTTATAATTGTTCCTGATTTTTTCTTTTTTAAGAATGGAATAATTTCTTGGCTCATTAAAAATGGGCCTGTCAAATTTGTATCTATCATACGATTCCAATCTTCAAAAGTCGTATCCTCGGTATAGGCAAAATGAGCTACGCCAGCGGCATTGATTAATATTTCAGGCTGTCTATCAACCGTAAACTCTTTTGAAAAAAAGTGTTGCACGTCCTTTTTCTTTCGCACATCCAGTGGGTAGATATTTATATCCCATGGCAATTCTTTTTTTAAAATATTCAATTTTTCTTTATTCCGAGCAACCGCCCAAATTTCGCCCCCTAATCGACCTAATTCTTGGCATAACATCTTCCCTATTCCTTCGCTCGCTCCTGTGATGATAATTCTTTTTTTTTGTAGGGTGTTCATGCATAATTCCTTTGTTAGTTTTCAATCTCTTTTGCTTAGTCCAATATAGTTTCAAAGAATTTGAACGGTAGTACAAATATTCTTGTAGTCTCTTTCCTTTTGTTTAGAATCAATCCACCAAAATAAAAAGTTTATTTTGGAACTTTTTTTGATGAAAGGTCATTTTAGAATAGTGAAAATACTTAATATATTCTTCTTCCTTGTAACAATCGGATTTGCGACGGAAATTCATAATATTTTTGAAAATTCTCATTCCTTTAATTTTTCAATTGATATTCCTGAACCCAGCAAATCTTATCTTGACATAAATACAAATAACGAAATTGTCCCACATTGGTCAGATGTAAGTTGGGCTGTTTTCAATGATAATCACATATTGCCGTATTTTACAATTCCTATTGTTCTGCCTTCTATTAACGCAGATATTGATATTCAATTTGTAATAAAATCAATGGACGATTTTCAATTTCAGGAACCGCACATTTTAGATATCCATAAAGAAAGTTTAGAGCATATTGATCTGAGTTCTCAAATACAAGTACAAATGGGAAATCGAGGCTACGCGAATAATATTCCCATTGGAACGATTGTAATTATCCCAACAGTGGAGAATAGACAAGCCATACAATCTCTCGACATCACAATTGATTTCAAGGGTGTAATGAAAGGCAATAATCAATTATCTTTGCCACCATTCATCAATTCGAACCAAGCGAAAAATTGGGATATTGAGACGTTTCATTTTATGTCATCCCTTCACAAAACGACAGATATTCCTGGAAGATGGTTTCGATTTAATGTGACAAATGGCGGCATTTTTAAAATTACGCCGAATTCATTTCCTTCAGGTACCAATCTGACGGACCCTGGCAGTTGGGAATTATATACACCCTCTTTCCAAGGAAGAGAGATGCCTCTGATTCTCCTCGACGATTCTGCTGAACCCGATAATTTGAGCCAAATGAGCATGGATGGCCTCGGTGTAAGTGATGGTGTTTTTTCAGGAAATGACTATTTCCGATTCTATGCTCGGGGCATCAATGGAGAGATCGAAAATAATTTTCAGACACATTCTTATGCAAACTCTATGACCTACTGGCTCTTTTTACCCGATGACGAAACAACTATTGGGAATCGCATTCAAAGTATTCAATCTTTAAATATTGTTGCCGACGAAACAATTTCCACAATGACATCAGCGTATTATCATGAGAATGAAATTAATAATATCCTGCACTCCGGAAAATCTTGGGTAGGTGAACAATTTAACGGTCCATCAGACAATTTATATTTCTATTTAGATTTACCCGTTGTTACGTCCTCAGGGACTTGCACCATTAGCGCAAAATTAAATGGTACACTTGATTATACGACGAGTTATGTACACTATTTTGATGTCATTGTTAACAACATTGACCTTCACGCATCTCAAAATACACGAAGCAATACGGCGAATATCATGTTGTCTTCAACTGGTAATTTATTTCAAAAGGGTGGTAATACGCTTCAGTTTAAATATCAGTCATCAAGTTCGGCCGCTGCATATTTAGATTGGTTTAAAATAACTTATCCACGTGAAATCGAGTCCAGTAACGAACCTATATATGGATGGCTCACACTGAATGCTAATTCAACTCAACTATCTGCCTTAGCATTATCATCAAACTGGCATTTTTGGGATTTTAATAATTATCTAGATCCTGAAGCACTTGTCTTTACAGGCAATAATTTTAAGACTCAAAAACAAGGTAACGTACATTTATTGGGTTTTGCTGATGGGATGGAAGATGCTATTAGTCTCGAACTAGTTGATATCGACTTTAATAGACTTCGAAATCCAAGTAATGAAGGCCAATATGTCATTATTTCTCCCGAAACGTTTATAAGTCAAGCAGAACGGCTAGCTGACATCCATGAAAATAAAGTTCGTTTGGATGAACAACTCAAGTGTTATACAGCCTCAATTTCAGATATCTATAATGAATTTTCTGGAGGCGTTGATGATCCAGGTGCAATTAAATATTTTCTGAGTTATGCTTTAAGAAACTGGGCAATTAAGCCTGAATACGTTGTTTTACTTGGTGATGCCGATTTTGATTACCGAAATTTGACGGGGCTTTCGCAGTTGCGAATTCCTACCATTCAAGTTGATGGATTAACTGAAATAAACAGTTATTCATCCGATGATTTTTTTACTCATTTGATTGGAAATGATGTTTTACCCGATATTGCCTTAGGAAGAATTCCCGCTAAAAACGCAAGTAAACTTAATGTTTTTCTCGATAAACTAGAGCAATATTGTGTCAATAGCCCCGAGGGTTTGTGGCGCAATACTATCACCTTAGTTGCAGACGATCCCCTTAGACCAAGAGAGTATTTTGAAAGTTATCACATCGACGATACTGAAGATTTGGCTGATCAATTGCCCAAATCATTGCAAGTCAATAAAGTTTATTTGACAGAATATCCCGAGGTTCAAGACCCTACCTCACCGTATGTTCTGAAACCAGCCGCTAGAGATGCTTTGCTCCAACGTATTTATAATGGAACCGCCATCGTTAATTATATGGGACACGGTTCTCCTTGGGTTTGGGCACAGGAAGAAGTCTTTACAGAAAGTGATTTGTCAAACCTAAGGACTCATGGACAATGGCCACTTTTTTGTGCAGGAACATGTGATTGGGGTAAATATGATGACGTTGCTAGCCAGTCCATGGCTGAACACTTATTACTGCTTGAAAATGAAGGTGGCATTGGTGTCATTGCATCAACTCGAAAATCTTTCGGTGGTTCAAACGCAGCATTATTCTCTAAATTCTACACATATTTATTCCCCAATAATAATTCCTCTTATTCTATCCCAATTGGAAAAGCCATGCAATTAACAAAAATTGCCAGAAGCAGCGGCGGAGCGAGTCCTAATGATCTAAAATATGTCATTCTATCGGATCCAGCTCTTCGAATCCCGACGCCAAAATATTCGAGTGACTTCACTCAAATTAACCCCTTGAAACCGTCAGCAATGGAAACATTTTCTTATGAGGGACAAGCTCCTAGCGATTTAATGAATGACGGATTTGCTTTGGTAACGGCATTTGATTCTCCAAGGCGCGTTACGCGACATATTGAATGGCAAACCGCGACAGGGTCTTTTGAAAACAATATTTCCTACTATTTACCTGGTAGAAGAATTTTTAGAGGTTCAATCTCTTATACTAATTCGATTTTTTCAGGACAATTTATTATTCCAAAAGACATCAATTATTCGGGGAATAAAGGTAAAATTAATGTGCAATTTTGGGACGCCGATAAGGCGTCTGGTATTGCAACTATTGACACTCTGGAATTTCAAGGAGGCGATAGCACAACACTCAACCAACAAGGTCCTGAAATAATTTTCGTGCAAGGAGATTTGCCTTTAATGCAAGGTGATGAATTATCTGCAAATGAAGAGTTTTTTATCGAATTAACGGATGAGCAAGGCATCAATTTAACAGGTGCTGCCGGACATGGAATCATCCTTTCGATTGATGATAATCTTAGCAATTCAACGGATATTACAGAACTTTTTCAATATAATCTTGATGATTCAAAATCAGGAAAAATAAGTCTAATCTTACCTGATATTGAACCAGGCCGACACAAATTGAGCCTTGAGGCTTGGGATAATCATAATAATCCATCAAATGAAAATATTGAGCTTAATTTTTTCGCTTCAGATAAATTTGTAGTTTTTGACGTTTATAACTTCCCGAACCCTATGTCTGATGACACTCAATTCACTTTTCGACTTAGTCACTCGTCGGATGTCTTTATTCATATTTTTTCACTTTCAGGTCGAAAAATTACTACTCTCGAAGCCGGATATCTCAGTACTGGGTTCCATACAACATATTGGAATGGAGAAGATGATTACGCAAATAAGCTGGCAAACGGTGTTTATTTATATCAAGTACACGCAGAGTCTGATGCCTTCGAAGAACCCTCGGATGTCATTCAGAAACTCGTGATGAGTCGATAATTCAATGGAATTGAAATTCCCTGTAATTCTAGCCAGTCAGTCTCCACGACGCGCAGATATTCTTAAAAAATCGGGCTTTAATTTTAAAATTATACCCACCAATATTACAGAGCATCCTTATTCCGACGGCTCCATTAATGACTATGTTCAAAATCTAGCTATAGAAAAAGCTCAAATTGTTGCGTCAAATTATCCGAATCATCTCATAATTGGAGCCGATACAATTGTTATGATTAATGGCCAAATACTCGGTAAACCATGTGATGAGGATGAAGGTCAAAAGATGCTCCAAACACTAAGCGGTAAATGGCATAAAGTCAAAACAGCATTTTCGTTGGTACATGTCGATAGTAATTTCAAACAATCATATATTGAAGAGACCCTCGTACATTTCAGAGAAATAAGTGTTGATGAAATTCAATCTTACATTAAATCAGGCTCTTATAAAGATAAAGCGGGAGCTTATGGTATTCAAGACACTTCAGCCAGCTTCGTTGATAGTATTGAAGGGTGTTTTTACAATGTTGTTGGATTTCCCATTTCACGGTTTATTAAAATATTGAAATTATCTCCATTCTACAATTAGGTTAACTTGATTTCTGTATAAGAATGAATATTATATCAGGCTGAAACAAGAGGAGCTTCCGTGGCTGTTTACGAAGAACTAAAAAAATATCGAATAGAACAAAAAATATCGCTAGAATTCATCGCTGAAAAAACAAAAATTGCTTTAGATATATTACAATCACTGGATGCAGGTCATTACGACGTTTTGCCGCTTCCTTATGCGAGACTGTTTCTTTTGTCTTATGCAAAAGTCATAGGCTACCCTCGTGAAGATATTATGAGACAATTGGAAGTTGAGCTGGCATCACCGCGGAAAAATACAGATATAAAAGTGGTTTCGCCTGATTCTGAGGTTGAGGATTTTGGACATCATCAATCAAATATAAATAATGCACTTTTTGACAATGATTCTCTATCCAACTCGAACTTAATTAAAGTTTTCGCGGCTGTTTTTATCATTATCCTTTTTATCGTGATTGGGAAGAATATTATTTTACCCTCTAATTCGGATAGCAATTTAAAGGAAGATTCCCAAATTTTAATGGACATAAATGAGCAAGTTACTTTAGATTCCCTGTCTTTTACTTTTCATGATTCTTTAGTTATAAATATTTTGAGTATGGCTAAATTACATATTATTTATGAAAACGATCAAAAACAAAAAGATACTTTAAGGCTAAAAGTTGAAGATCATAAAACCTTTTTAATCAATGATCTAAATTACGCCATTTTATGGCCATCCAATTCAGCCTTTGTTTCAATCGGAAATGATACGCTTCCAAATCAATTTAAAAATTCGGGAGAAGGTATCTCCATTAGAAAGATTCAAAATCGATTGGTTTTAGCGAGTCACCCTAGCTACTAAAAACGAGGTAAATACTAATTTATAAAGACTCGCTCCAGCGAGTTTTTTTACCTCTTTCCCCCACTCGTTTATTTTCGTAAAATCTTATCTTATGATAATTGCATATGTTGTTATTATTACGATACTTATAATATTCTACATCACCTAGCATCACTAGAATTTTACTTATCCATCTGAGTTATTATTCAGAATATTTTTAAATATTTACACATAATACTTGCATGAGTGGGGGTTTTACCCTATAATATCCCTAATAGTGGGTAATTTTCCCACTTAATAGCAGCAGAAATAGAGAGACATGGGAATAACAAGTTTTATAGGCGAATTCGAATACAGTGTTGACACTAAAGGTCGTGTCAATATTCCCGCTAAATTCAGAAAAGCCCTTCCTGAATCTAGCGAAGATACATTCGTTGTGACAAGAGGTTCAACTCAAAACATTGTCGCCTATTCACTTACAGAATGGATGAAAAAGGAAGATGAGTATATTGCCCTATCTACTCTAAATCCGACTCATCGCAATTTTATCCGAATCCAAACACGACACGCAACAACATGTAAATGCGATTCGCAAGGAAGAATAGCGATTCCCCAACGTCTACTCAGTTTTGCCAATATTGATCATAATGTTCTTATTATCGGAATGCTATCAGAGATTGAAATCTGGGATCCGAATACTTTTAAGACTTTTGAACAATCGGACTTTCAATTATCCAAGGATGATTATTTACAAGTGGCAAATTACATGAGTGAACATGGAAAAAAGCAAAACTGAATTTACACACATCCCCGTACTCTTAGATGAAGTTTTAGATTTTCTTATAACTACACCAAATGGTGTATATGTTGATGCGACCTTCGGTTTAGGTGGGCATACAAAAGCCTTTTCAAGCCGGCTTTCAAAAGATGCCACTCTCATTGGTATCGATCAAGATAATTCGGTTCTCCAAGCAAATAGCACTCTAAAACTTCCTCAAATATTCTTCCCCGTTCACAATAATTTTAGGAATATCAAATCAATTCTATCAAAATTATCCATCAATGGCATTGATGCCATACTCATGGATTTGGGTCTTAATTCTTTCTCTTTAGATGATCCAAATCGTGGATTTGCCTTTGATAAGTCAGGTCCTCTCGACATGCGATTTAATCAAGAGAATCCTATATCAGCCTTCAATATTATCAATGAATATAGTGAGCACGAACTGTCATTTATATTTCGCAAATATAGTGATGCAAAATATCATCGAAAAATTGCGAACGCGATTGTCACCGCTCGATTAAATGAACCTGTTTCGACGACAGACGCACTAAAATTAATCATTGCATCCGTCGTCCCAAGCTTCCAAGTTGTTAAATCGTATGCAAAAGTTTTTCAAGCGATTCGTATTGAAGTAAACGATGAAGTCGGTGCATTAGAGCAAGTATTAGTCAATATAATTGATGTTTTAAATCCTGGCGGGCGTATCGGAGTTATTTCCTATCATTCACTTGAAGATAGAATCGTAAAACATTTTTTCAGAGATTTGTCCAAAGATATTCCCATGCAACCCGGTATGCTTCCAGAAGAATCATTTATTCCAAAAATCAAAATAATAACGCGTAAACCTGTTTCACCAACAGCCCATGAAGTCGCAAATAATTCTAGAGCAAGGAGTGCTAAATTTCGCGTCGCAGAAAAACTTGGCTAGCAAAATATCGTATCGCTATCATCGAAACGTTAAAAGCTTTTCGGCCTGTATTTTTAATTATCGCCGGTTTGATGATTTTAGTCGGTCGCGTTTGGTTAGGCGACCAAGTGAGGCAATCTGGCGAGCAGTTAGAAAAACTCCACCTAAAAGAAAATCAGTTAATTGGTAGAAATCACTTTTTAGATGCCAACCAAAAAAAACAAAGACGCGTTGATAATCTTTCCGAAATGGCAAGAAAGAAATTGAACTTTGTTCAACCTGTGCCTGAAGCACTCATCATCAAAGTCCCAAAACATTGAAAATAAGTTATCACAAATATAGAACCCGGCTAAAATATTTTAGGAATATCGCTATCTTTGTGTGGCTTATTCTTTTAACTAAAGTTTTTACGATCCAAATTATGGACACGCAGGAGCTTAGTGAAATATTAATTAAAACGTTTGAGCGTAAGATGCCAATACCTTCAGAACGAGGAAATTTTTTCGATCGAAATGGCAAACAGTTGACTCAAAATATTACGTATTGCTCTTTTGCCGTTCATCCAAGTCAGGTTAAAAGCCCGAATGACCTTTCAAAAGTATTCGCAAAACATTTCAACAAACCCGCATCTAGCTATCTCCAAAAAATTAAATCCAAAAAGAACTTTATTTATTTAGAAAGACATGTTCCGTCTGAAGGATGTAAAGATTTAATGGATTTAGATTTTGAGGGATTAGTCATTGAAAACTCGACGAATCGCTTTTATCCATACGGAGAAAGTATGGCGAGCTTAATAGGGTTTGTTGACAAAGATAATGTCGGACTCTGTGGCCTTGAAGAACATTACGGACACTATTTAGTAGGCGAAGATGGGTCTAAGCTCACTGCTCGTGATGGAAAGAAAAGAAACCGTTTTATAAGCGATGATAACGCAATAGAGCCATCTGACGGCACTAATATTCATCTCAGTATTGATATCGATTTACAAGTAATTCTATTTGACGAAATAAAACTCGCTGTCGAAAAGACAAAAGCAAAAAAAGGTATGGCTATTTTAATGTCGCCGATTACTGGAGAAATACTCAGTGCCGTCAATTATCCTTCTTTTGATCCAAACTCAGGAAGAGTTCAAAATTCACAATCCCTAATTATGGCCCCCTTTTCAGCAAGTTTTGAACCTGGTTCAACGTTTAAAGTCGTGGGTGCTTC
This sequence comes from uncultured Fidelibacterota bacterium, assembly GCA_937888365.1. Taxonomy (GTDB): domain Bacteria; phylum Fidelibacterota; class UBA8477; order UBA8477; family JABMPR01; genus CALBFA01. The sequence goes on from CALBFA010000101.1 coordinate 65,938, forward strand.
GGCAGTTTTAGAGAAAAAAATGTTAAAACCAGAAGATATTATTAATTGTGAACATGGAGAATATCGCTTCCCTCATCACACGGTTCACGATTGGAAAGCATTTGATAATCTTACATTTGCTAATGTCATCGCCAATTCTTCAAATATTGGTGTCGTAAAAGCTACTTCAAAAATTCAAGACATCGATCTCTATGATGCGACGCTTGCATTTGGATTTGGTGAGGCAACAGGCATCACTTACCCTGGCGAAGCGAGTGGATCTTTAAAGAATTACACCGAATGGTCTATGATAAGTCGTGATCAGATTTCCATCGGCTATGAAGTCGCAGTAACAGCACTTCAGCTTAGCATGGCGTATGGTGCAATAGCGAACGGTGGATATTTAATGCAACCCATGCTGGTCAACTATCTTGAAACGTCAACAGGTTACCGCCGACAAGTAGATAAACCTAATGTCATTAGACAAGTCGCGAGTCCCAAAACAATCGAAACTTTGAAAGATATGTTGAGAACAGCTGTCATCAGTGGTACTGGGAAAAATGCAGATGTTCCAAACATGGGAATTTCTGGGAAAACGGGGACGGCAAAAAAACTTACGGATGGGGAATATACCAATAATTACATAACATCCTTTATCTCCTTCTACCCATTTGAGCAGCCCGAATATGTTCTGGCCATTATTATTGATGATCCCCACGGATCGAATAGAACGGGTGGAACCGTTGCGGCACCTATTGCTCGAAATATATATAATCGCATGTATAACCTATATCAACCATCAAAATTGGTTAACAATCATAACGATGTTGTACAAGTATCACATGATACCGAATATCGTTTACCGACGGTTTCAAATGACCAGCTACTTTCAAGCTCGATGCTTGTTTCTAAAGTTCAAAATTCAACGATTGATAAAACGCCCAATTTTATAGGCAAAAGTCTTCGCTCTGCATTGCAGACATCAAGTCGATTAGGCATAAATCCTGAAATACATGGAAAAGGTCGCGTATATAGGCAATCTCCACGAAAAGGATCAAAGCTATCTGCAAATGATAAGATTATTTTATACTTGGATACGAAATGAAATTATCGGCACTTATAAAACATACGCCAATTAAAGGTCAAATGGGTTCGATGGATGTTGAAATTACAGGGGTTTCAATCGATTCAAGAACCGTTAAGAAAAACTTCGTTTTTATTGCCATAACAGGTGAAAATATTGATGGCCATAATTTCATTCATAAGGCGATACAAAAAGGTGCTGTCGCTGTCATTCATGAAAAGCCAATCCCGAATTTTCAAGATAATGTTTCCTATATTTTAAGTGGTGATACTCGTAATACACTGGCTCATGTGGCGAATACTTGGTTTGACAATCCATCCAAAAAGATGTTGGTTTACGGTATTACAGGCACAAATGGAAAAACGACTATAAGTTATTTTTTAGCACATCTGTTAAGGTCCGTCGGTTTGCCTAGTGCTATAATTGGTACAACCGGCGCCTGGACACTGAACAAACATATCCCACTAAAAAATACGACACCTGATATATTGACAATTAATTCCATCTTAAAAACACTTGTTGAACAGGGAGTTAAAGCCGTTTGTTTGGAAGTCTCTTCGCATGGCTTAGAACAAAAACGTGTCGAAGGAATCGATTTTGATGCTGGCATTTTCACAAATCTTACGCGTGACCATCTCGATTATCACGTCACGTTTGAAAAATATTTAGCCGCAAAACAAATATTATTTAACCAGCTTAAACCTGATAGCCTAGCAATCGTCAATTCAGATGACCCTGCATGGGGAAAAATCGTAGAAAATACGAAAGCGAAAATTATTAAAGTCGGCACTCATAAAGATGCTGACTATCAAATAATAAAAACTATTCCACATCCCTCTTTAAATACTTTAGTAATTTTACACCAATCGGAGAAAATGCGTATGAAAACGAACACGATGGGCAACTTTAATTACAGCAATTTATTGCAAGCATTTTCATTGATTTCTGAAAAGCATGAAGTTAATGAATCAGTATTAAAAACAATAAAAACACTCCCAAATGTGCCAGGACGCCTTGAGCGCATAGAAACCAAATATAATTACCCCATATTCGTAGATTATGCTCATACACCCGACGCAATGGAAAATGTCTTAACAACATTGCGAGGCAGCTTCCCAGAAAAAAAAATCATCACTATTTTTGGTTGTGGCGGTGATAGAGACAAAGGGAAAAGACCCCTAATGGGCGCCATCGCAGATAAATATTCCGATCGTATCATCATAACGGATGATAACCCTCGTTTTGAAGATTCCCATTCCATCATCGACGATATCGTACTAGGCATACCTAATCTTAATAGATTCAATACAATAACGCCACGTATCAAGGCAATATTAACGGCACTTGAGGTTTCGAATCATGATACCGTTTTAGCCATTTTGGGTAAAGGGCATGAAGATTATCAAGATATTCAAGGCGAACTTTTTCCTTACAATGACATCGACATTATAAAGGGTTTCTTTAAATAAATGTCCATTTCTTTTCAACATATTAAATCCTTAAAGGACACATCAATACTGGGACAATTATCGTCGCCCATTAATGGTGTCTCTATTGATTCAAGAACGACAGTTCCGGGCAACTTATTTATTGCTTTTAAAGGGCAGACTGCAGATGGTCACAGCTACATCCCAAACGCCATTTCCCATGGTGCTGCTGCTGTTATGGCTTCTGACAGTTGGAGGGAGAGAGATACTTGGGATGACTCTCTTCCTCTTATTTTAAGTAAAATTCCTGAAAAAAGTCTCGGTGAATTGGCGACTCTGCATCGGCAAGATTTTGATATTCCCGTCATTGCCATTACAGGAAGCAATGGTAAGACGACGACGAAAGATTTACTTTCATACATTTTGAGTGCAAAGCACGATGTTTTAGCAACAAAAGGTAATTTCAACAATCAATTGGGTCTCCCCATGAGCCTTTTGGATCTCAACAATAATCACTCCGTGGCCATTATCGAAATGGGCGCAAGCAAACCCAATGATATTTCTGAACTTTGTGAAATCGCTCATCCAAATATTGGACTCATCACAAATATTGCCTTTGCCCATACCGAATTTTTTAAAACCCTCGATGGCGTTTTAATGGCTAAAAAAGCCCTATTTGACGCCATTCCCGAAAACGGTACAATTTTCTTAAATGCCGATGATAAAAAACTTAGGAATCTTAATTTAGCCAATAAAACAATTATTAGTTTCGGTCAAAAATGTGGTGATAATCGCTTTAAGATTTTAAAAGCTGACCGTTTGGGTCGTCACCGTTTATTCATAGATGGCAATGAAATTCAGCTGGATATTCAAGGTGATGCCTTCCCTCTCAACGTAGCGGCGGCTTGGTATATCGCTCGTTATCTTGGCATTTCAGCAGCGGAAATCATTGAAAAACTTCATTCCTTTTCTCCAACACCAGGCAGAATGCAGCAAATTATAATAAGAAATGTTCATTTTATTCATGATGCCTATAACGCCAATCCACAATCCATGAAATCCGCTTTAAAAGCTTTTAGCAAAATGAAATCTGCATCGAATAAAATTCTTGTTCTTGCAGACATGCTTGAATTGGGTTCATCGTCCGAGATTTTTCATTCGGAACTCATACCCTTTATTAAAGATTCTGGTGCGCACACTGTATTTCTGATTGGCAAAAATATGTCGTCTTTGCATTCACATCTTTCAAAAGCTATCACAAATATTTACACAGGTCAAGATGTTGATAGTCTAAAAAATAAATTTCTAGAGACAATCCAAACAAATGATATTATTTTACTTAAAGGTTCAAATAGTTTTCATCTTGATAAACTTTTAAACATTTTTAGGGAAGCATAAGCGCATGTTATATCACTTTCTTGTTCCACTGACTGATTATTTTACGCCGTTCAATATTTTTAAATACATCACATTCCGATCAAGTATGGCAGCGATTTCAGCACTCACTATTTCATTTGTTTTGGGTCCATGGGTTATAAGCAAACTCAAAGCACTTTCAATTGGTGAAACCATCAGAGAAACGGGTCCTGGGACGCATGCTGTAAAAGCTGGCACCCCTACAATGGGCGGAGTTCTTATCATTTTATCCATTCTGATTCCTACTCTCCTATTGGCGGATCTAAGCAATATTTACATTCAACTTTTAATACTGACAACTGTTTGGATGGGAATAATTGGTTTTATAGATGATTATTTAAAATCGATTAAGAAACGCAAAGAGGGATTAATCGCTCGTTACAAAATCGCAGGTCAAGTCAGCCTTGGTCTAGTATTAGGGGTCATCATCATTTTACACCCTGATTTACAACAATTCAAAATGCAAACGACGCTTCCATTTTTTAAGAATTATTATTTAAATTTTCATGAATGGTGGATCTACATACCATTTGTTATTTTTGTTATTACGGCGACATCCAATAGCGTCAACCTAACGGACGGTCTTGACGGACTCGCCTCAGGATTAATGGCTATTGCAGCCGCCGTGTTCGTATTTATCGCGTATGTATCAGGTCGTGCTGATTTTAGTAATTATCTCGGTATTTTTTTTCTCCCTGGCTCGGGAGAATTAGCCATATTCATTTCGGCTATTATTGGAGCCGTGGTGGGTTTCCTATGGTTTAATGCACGTCCTGCAGAAATTTTTATGGGAGATACAGGCTCTCTTACTTTGGGAGCAATTCTCGGTGCGATCACAATACTACTCAAAAAAGAATTCCTTCTCCCCTTCGCAGGCGGTGTATTTATTATGGAATCTATTTCGGTCATTCTACAAGTTCAATATTTTCAATATACAAAAAAGAAATCGGGCACTGGAAAACGCATCTTTAAGATGGCGCCGTTACATCATCATTTTGAATTAAAAGGCTGGGACGAAAACAAAATCGTTATCCGATTTTGGATTATCGGTATCATGTTCGCACTTCTAACGCTCACAACATTTAAAATTAGGTGATGGCTTGAAAAACGTCCACAATAAAATCGTAACCATCTTCGGCGCTGAACGAAGCGGCATCGGAGCTGCAAAACTTTTGAGCCATTTTGGGGCAAAAGTTTTAATGAGCGAGCTCGATCCTTTCAAATTTTCCGAAGAGAAACGAGAGATATTTAAATCTATCAATGCAGAATTTGAATTTGGTTACCATTCCCCCGATGTATTGAAAGCTGATTTTTGCGTCCTTAGTCCGGGCATGCCAAGCAATGCACCCATTCTGGATAAAATGAGAGCAAAAAATATTCCCATATATTCTGAGTTGGAAGTTGCATCTTGGTTTTTTGATGCTCCTGTCATCGCGATTTCTGGCTCAAACGGCAAAACGACGACTGTCAATTTAATACATCATGTATTAACGCATCTGGGTTTTGATTCGTTTCTAGGAGGAAATGTCGGAACAGCCATCTCCGAAATTATTCTTGATAGTTTGAAGATATCGACCCCTAAAAAAATATTTGTAGTGGAAGTCAGCAGCTTTCAATTGGATTATGTTTCGTCATTTAAGCCTGATGTCGCAACGCTTTTAAATTTCTCGCCGGATCATCTCGATCGATATGATTCTGAAGAATCCTATTATGCTGCGAAGTTGAACTTATGGAAATATCTCGACAACGATTCCTTTGCCGTCATAAATAGCGACGACGACGTTCTTAATCATTATTCAATGCCAAAACAATCGAAGCATTTGCGTTTTGGCAAACACAAAAACAGAAATGATGTCTTTATTCAAAATAATCGCATGATGGCAAAAATTGGAGATAATGCATTCGAAGTTTTGGATTTAGATAGATTCACATTGCCTGGCGAACACAATATCAGCAATGCTTTAGCGGCGGTTTGTTCCATTTTGCCTTTTTCCCAAGACGTGATGGCTATGGGTACAGGATTATCAACATTTTCACCGATTCCTCATCGCGTTGAATATTCTGGAAATATCAAAGGCATTAAATTTTATAATGACTCTAAGGCTACAAATATTGCTTCTGCCAAAGTAGCGATTCAAAGTTTTACCAACATTTGGCTCATTTTAGGTGGCAAGGATAAGGGGGGAGATTTTGCCGAACTTATTTCCTATTTACCAAAACATGTCAAACAAATTCTATTGGTTGGGAATGCTGCCACGACGATAGCAACGCAAATTGGTGACGATTTCCCATTAGTAATGTGTGAAACCATCGATAAAGCTATCGATTATGCTCTTAAAAATGGAGTCGCTGGAGACACGGTATTATTAAGCCCAGCTTGTGCAAGTTTTGATCAATTCAGTGGCTACGAAGCGCGTGGTGATTTTTTCAAAAACTATGTAAAGGAACAATTTGTTAGAGATGTTTAAATCCATACGATATGATCGCATTACATTGCTACTTCTGTCGCTGATATTTGGTATTGGGCTTATTGTCATGTATTCGGCAAGCACATTGCAAAATGAAGATCCAACATTTTTTCTCAAGAAACATGCGTTTAATTCTCTCATCGCGATTGCATCTATGATATTTTTTGCTCACCTACCTCATAAATATTTATCAACCGCCCGCTATTTCATACTGGGCCTCGTCATTTTAATGCTTCTCATTAGTTTTCAATTTACGCGAGCCCATACGAGCCGGTGGATTTATCTTTTTGGATTTTCGATTCAAACTTCTGATTTCGCCAAAATTGGCTTACTCATCTTCGTTTCAGATCATATTAGTCGTTACTTTGAAAGGAGTGAGAAAGAGCCGTATCTCAATGTTTATTTGTATCTTACAATAAGTTTTGTATTGCTGTTAATCCTCATTCAGCCTGATTTATCCACGACGGTTGTTATAACGATCATTATCCTGAGTTTGTGTCTTTTAGGGAATCATAAAATTCAACATCTTGCGTATTTAGGAAGTTTTTATCTTTTTGGTGGTGGTGTTTATATCGTAAATAACAGCTATATGCTCAAACGATTGACCTCTCATTTTGATGCAAATGCTGATAAAACAAATGAAGCATGGCAGGCCACGCAATCACTTCTTACGCTTGCTAATGGTTCATTATTTGGGGTTGGAGCAGGCAATAGCGTCGCTAAAAACTTCTTTTTACCACAACCTCACACAGATTACATCTTTTCTGTTCTCGGAGAAGAATATGGTTTTGTTGGGGCATCCATTACAATGCTATTATTCCTTTTACTTTTTTTAAGGGGTTTAAAAATTGCTCGCGATTCGTCGAACCAATTCAGTATGCTCCTAGCAACTGGCATTAGTGTCTCAATTTTTATCTACGCCATTTTTCATATTATGGTTGTAACGGGCCTCGGTCCCGTTACGGGTCTTCCCCTCCCCTTTATTAGCTACGGCGGCTCAAGCTTAATCTCTAACTTCATTATGATGGGCATCCTCTTTAATATTGCCAATCAAAATGGTTCTGGGCAAACATTTGGAAATACGAAATGAGTCCTAAGGTTTTAAAAGTCATTTTCGCTGCTGGAGGAACGGGAGGTCACATTTTCCCAGCCTTTGCATTGGCTGAGACTCTCAAAAGTACGATAGATTCCAATATTCGATTTGATACACTTAATATTCTCTTTATCGGTTCAGATTATGGTTTAGAAACACGCCTTGTTCCTGAAGCAAATTATGCATTGGAAATGCTTCCAATTCGTGGTATTGCACGTTCCCTTTCCATTAAAAATATCATTCGTAATCTCCAATTTCCATTTAGAGTTTTGATTTCCATTCTAAAAATGAATCGAATATTACAAGATTTCAAACCCGATTTAGTCATCGGTACAGGCGGCTATGCCAGCGGTATTCCTGTTCGACAAGCTATCAAAAAAGGAATCCCTGTTTTCTTACAAGAACAAAATAGCTACCCAGGATTAACAACTCGAATGTTCTCAGATGCAGCGACACATGTATACATTACCTATGATGATGCAAGAAAACATCTAAATACGCATCATATTTCAAATTTCGGTAATCCTGTTCGTTCTAATCTAGTTAGACGACCTCCGATGGAGGTTTATTCGAAATTTGCGCTCAATCCAAAACGGAAAACACTTTTTATCTTCGGTGGATCACAAGGCGCTCATGCTATAAATCAGTTTCTAATCACGTATATCCGCGAATTTGCCTACCAGATAAATTTTCAAATTTTATGGCAAACCGGCGAAAAGGATTTCGAGGCCTGTAATAAAGCCGCGTCACAGAGTTTAAATATTTCAGTTGTTCCCTTTATAAAGGATATGGGTGCTGCGTTTTCCATGGCAACCCTCGTTATTTCACGAGCTGGTGCAATGGCACTTGCAGAAATCATTTCTTTTGGATTGCCCAGTATTTTGATTCCCCTCCCATCCGCCACAGCAAATCATCAATATCACAATGCTAAAACCCTTGAAAACGAAGGCGCAGCTATAATTATTGAAGAATCAAAGCTTGAATTCGACCCTCTCCTTGAACTTTTTCAAGACCTATTTTCACATGAGGAAAAATTAAAATTAATGAGTCAAAATACATTTCAACTGGCAAAGCCTCATGCATCACAAGACATTATCAACTCGATTTTGGAGCACATCAATTGAATTTAGGAAAAGCCTATAAATCAATCTATTTCGTAGGTGTTGGCGGTATCGGAATGAGTGCACTTGCTTTAGTGTTGAAAAGCATGGGATATTGGGTTTCGGGTTCCGATTCAAAACAATCCACTATTACAGATATGCTTCAGGAAAAGGATATCAACGTTTCCATTGGTGACAACGCTATTATCCCAGACAATATTGATTTATTAGTTTACAGTTCTGCGGTTCCCACAACCCATCCACATCGTCTTTTCGCTAAAGAAAATAATATTCCTGAAATGAGACGAGCTGAGCTTTTAGGCGGTATATTTTTGACGCATAAATCGCGTCTCGCTATTGCTGGAACCCATGGAAAAACCACGACAACTGCAATGGTCGGACATATTTTTGAGCGTAATGGAATGAAACCAACGGTCTTGGTTGGCGGCATTTTACAGAATTCCAAATTAAATGGAATTTATGAAAAAGGTGATGTTTGTATCGTTGAAGCCGATGAATATGATCGTTCATTTCTTGCTTTAAGTCCGACAGGGTCAATTGTTACCACTCTTGATGAAGACCACTTAGATATTTATAAAGATTTAAATGATATTAAAGCGACATTTATTTCCTTCTTAGAAAAAACGCCTTCTTCGGGACTCAATATCCTCTGTAATGATGCACCCAATATTCGTGATATCTTGCCAAATTTGACAAAGCCGTATGTGCTTTATGGATTTAATAATGAGGCCGATTTTCACGTAAGCATCAATGAAATTATAGAAGGCAAAACATATTTCTCAATTAAACATGAAAATGATGTCTATAATTTGACCCTTCAACTTCCTGGGGAACATAATGTACTCAATGCGGCAGCGGCTTTTATAATAAGTCTTCATAATGGTATTGATGCTATAGGTGCGATTTCAGCACTTTCTAATTTTTCAGGCGTTGAACGACGGTTCGAATTTATAGGTGAGGCTGGCAATATCAAAATATATGATGACTATGCACATCATCCTGCTGAGGTTACGGCAACATTGAGTGCGGTCAAATCAGTTTTCCCTCATAGACGCATCGTTGTGATTTTTCAACCTCATCTTTATTCTCGAACCCGTGATTTTGCAAATGAATTCGCCGAAGCGTTATCAATGGCTCATTTCGTTTTGCTCGCAGATATATACCCAGCTCGTGAAAAAGCTATAGAAGGTGTCAGCAGTCAAATGATCTATGCTAAAATTACATCAGCGAAATTGTCCCTAGGTCCAATTTATAATGCTGAATCTGTTATTTTTGATGCCTTACAGCCAAATGATATCGTTTTGACAATGGGCGCAGGTGATGTTTGGAAAATGGGTCGACAACTTTTAACTCGGATTGCTGCAAATTGATTCCATCAAAACATAGTTACACGCTTCATATTAAGAGCTTTTTACCTTTGCTTGTGTTTGTTCTTGTACTCATCACTCTGTCCGCATTAAGTCTTACTTATGGTGCATATTCCCAGCACAATTTATTATCAGAAGCCAATGTTTATGGGAATCAATCAATGGGGAGGCAGCGTTTACAGGATTTGCTCGAAGCACATTATAATCAACCTCTTTCAGAGATTGACATCCCATATATGCAATCAAAATTTATGGTATTCCCTCTCATTCGTGATGTAAAAATTTCGAAATCATATCCGAACCAAATTAATATTCATTTACGCGAGTCAAACCCCATCGCCTATTTACGCTTGGATAAATTTTATTGTTATGGTGATGACGGTCGATTGCTTCCATTACCCGATAAAGGGATGATCTATAATTTACCGATTTTATCCGGTATAAGTGGCCGTCCGACAAACAAAATTGCCGAGGATTTTGTCAACACAACTGCGGATAGCTTAAGAGATATTTTAACGCTCATTCGAAAAGATTATCCATCGATATATACGGATATTTCCGAAATATCTTTTCAAAAAAACAAGCATGTCGAACTCGTTTCCGCTTTATACGGTACGTTGGTTCGCCTAGGTCCCACTGAAACGATTGAAGAAAAACTCGCTATTTTAAATGAGTTTAATCGTGCAAAAGAAAAAGGTAAAACGATTGGGGAATACGAATATATCGACATACGGTTTAAGCATCAACTTATTGTTAAAGAGAGAAACTCATGACAGATAAGCGATTCATTGCCAGTTTAGATATTGGTACTTCAAAAGTATGTGCATTTATTTTTGAAAATACACCGAACGGACTTTCCTTTTTAGGAGCCGGTTGTGCTGCAAACGAAGGTGTAGAAAATGGAAAAGTCGTTGATGTAGAAAAAACGACGCAGTCCATTTATGCGGCTCTTGAAAATGCGGACAGCATGGCTGGGAAAACAATTATCAATGTCTGGGTTGGCGTTTCAGGTAAGCATATTCACAGTTTAAAAGCTGTGGGAAAATTCACACTCGTTGGGGATGATGAAAATGACGGAAATCAAGTTGAAGTAAGTCAGGAATCCATACAGGCAGCTATCGAGTCAGCAAAGGCCATTCAACTACCGTCCGATAGGATTCTATTACACGCGATTCCTCAATCTTACAGCATTGACAATGGCGAATCCCTTCGAAATGCAATCGGTATGCCTGCGAAGAAATTAGAAGCGAGTGTGAATATCATAACAGCAGACAATCGTGAATTGGCGGGTTTATATGCGAGCCTACAAAAAAATGATTTAATCATTAAAAAGCTCATTCTCGAGCCTCTAGCCTCTTCTTATTCTGTCCTTTCAGAAGAAGAGAAAGAGAGTGGTGTCGCTTTGGTTGATATAGGCGCTGGAACCACTGATGTCGCTATATATTTTAGTAATGCATTGGTTCATACTTCCGTTATTCCATTTGGTGGATTGAATATTACAAAAGACATCGCTCAAATTTTACATGTAACGGAAAAAGATGCAGAAGAATTAAAACTCGTACACGGTACATGCTTTCCAAAGCATGCTTTGCAGGATAAAATATTTGATATTCAATCTATTGGCGATCAACCTTATCGAAATATCAATGAATCTGAATTAGCGATGTATATCGAAGCACGCATGGAAGAAATCTTGGCATTCCTTCATCAAAATATAAAAGAATCTGGATATTTAACGCGATTGACGGCTGGAATTGTTTTCACAGGTGGTGGTAGTCATCTAAAAGGTTTATTGGAATTATCATCCAAACTTTTTGATATACCGATTCGTTTAGGAGAGCCTAAAAATATCGAAAATATGCCTGCAGAATTTCTAAAAGCCGAATATTCAACGGCTATTGGTTTGGCTCAAGTCGGTTTAGAAGAAATGCGACTGATTGAGGAAAAGAGAAAGGAACAATTCAAAATCAAAGAATTGTTTGGACGTATAAAGAAATTTGCACAGAAACATTTTTAATACTAATAAGATAGGAGAAAACAATGTTATTTGAGTTTGACAGTTTTAATGAGCAAAGAGCGAAAATTAGAGTTGTTGGTGTAGGTGGTGCAGGCGGAAACGCAATTAACCGCATGATCAATTCTCAACTTTCTGGAGTAGAGTTTATCGCTATAAACACGGATGCCCAAGCATTGGAAAATAATAATGCTGATATGAAGCTCCAAATTGGGCTCCAGATTACAAAAGGTCTCGGCGCTGGCGCTAATTTAGAAGTCGGCGAAAAAGCAGCGGTTGAAGATTATCAAGCCATCACTGCAAGTTTAGAAGGATCAGACATGGTCTTTATAACAGCTGGGATGGGTGGTGGAACAGGTACAGGAGCTGCACCCATTGTAGCAAAAATTGCAAAAGAATTAGGTGCGTTGACGATTGGAGTCGTCACGTCACCTTTCCGTTTCGAAGGTCGCCCTCGTACAAACCGTGCCAATGTCGGTATTGAGAAACTTAAGAAATCAGTCGATACACTTATTGTCATTCCTAATCAACGATTATTATCAATTGTTGAAAAAGGGACATCGATGGCTGATACCTTTAATGAAGCCGACAGTATTTTGCATCAAGCGACAAAGGGCATTGCTGATGTCATCAATATTAATGGTCTTATTAACCTCGATTTTGCGGATGTTAAAACAACCATGTCTAATATGGGTGATGCTGTTATGGGAACAGGTGTTGCAACGGGGGACGAGCGTGCCGTTTTAGCCGCTCAAACCGCTATATCCTCACCGTTGCTTAGCGAAACAAACATACGTGGCGCACGGGGTCTTCTCGTCAATATAACTGGTGGAGAGGATCTCTCCATGCATGATGTTGATGAAGCGATGACGGTAATTTTTGATGAAGTTGGCGAAGATGCAAATATTATTTTTGGTGCCGTGATAAATCCAGAGCTAAATGGCGAAATGCATGTTACGGTAATCGCTACAGGATTTGGCGAACCTAATGATGATTCTGATTTTTCTCTCGCGACTGATAAAGAAACCGAAACATCTCCTGAAATTGAACCTGAAAATAATATTGGATTAGATGACATGGAGCCAGAGATTATTTTCCCCCCCTCTCACCCTAGCAAAGAACGCTATTCTGCGAGTTCAACAAATGAAACACGTCAAAACCAAAGTCCTGAAATTTCATTTAATGACGATGAGGACTTTTCGACACCCGCTTACGACAGAAAAAAGCCACGCTATACGTTTAAGTAACAGAACAAAACTATCTTATTAAAACAAAAGTCCGGGTAAAACCCGGACTTTTGAACTATCTCTATAAAAAAATATTTTTTTATAGAGATTTGACAACTTCGCGAATTGCTTCACCAATTAAATCAATTTCTCTATTTCTTACAGTTAAAGCAGGTGCTAATCTGACAATATTAGTGTGTGTTTCTTTTGCATAAACGCCGCGAGCAAGCAATCCAAGTGAGACTTTGTGCCCGTTTAAATGGGGGGCATTAAACATTTCAAATGCTGTTAATAAACCTTTGCCTCTACCCTCTTTAATTTTATCAGGGAATTCCGCTTTGATAGCATTAAAATGACCTATTAAACGCTCTCCCATTGCTTTAGCATTTTCAGCCAAAGCGGCATCGACGAGTGTTTTAATGGCGTATGTCCCAATCACCGCGGCTAAAGGGAATCCACCGAATGTTGATCCTTCTGAACCCGGTGTTAAAACATTGATAATGTCTTTTTTCCCTGCTACGAATGACACTGGCATGATACCGCCACCCGCCGCTTTTCCACATGCCATGAGATCAGGCTGAACACCGTAGAGCATGTGTGCGAAGTTTGCTCCGGTGCGTCCAAATCCTGTTTGAACTTCATCGACACAATACAGTACATTATGTTTTTTTAATAATGCAGCAACTCTTGGATGATAATCGTCTGAAGGTACAATGACGCCTGCCTCACCTTGAATGGGTTCGACAATAAAGCTGGCGATTCTATCACCTTTTTCGATGAGTTTCCTTTCGAGGGCATCAATATCATTGAACGGAATCGCTTCTATGCCTGGCAAGAATGGACCGAATCCTTCTTTACTTTCTTGGTCCGTCGATGCAGATACGGCAAACAATGAACGTCCGTGAAAATTTTCTTCGGCAACAAGAATGATGGCTTCATCCTGAGGGACGCCTTTTTTCTGATAAGCCCAACGTCTGGAAAGCTTTGCCATTAGTTCTGGCGCTTCCACACCGGCGACTTTAGGCACAACTTTGTCCATTTTGGTCACTTCTGTTGCAGCCAATAAAAAAGCGGCCATATATTTATGTCGAATAGAGCGTGGAACGGTGGGGATTTGCTCCGTCGTTAAATGCGCCACAACGGCATCGACTATTTCTTGATTCAGCTGACCTTGATTCACAGCGGAATAGCAACATAAGCCATCAATTAGTTCTTCTTCGATATAAGGTTTAGTATGCGTTGGATCAGGTTTTCGACATATTAATGTTGAAGAATCAAGAACGCGGGATACAACTACATTTTCCAAGGGAGCATAATTTTGGCCACCTTTTTCCAATTCAATATCTTCGTGTTGTTGTGGCGATAGATCGCCGATTCGAATGCCATTTACGGTTAAATCGTCACCATAACCCGTAATTTTTAAAGTCTTATCCATATAAATCTCCATTCAGTATTTGTATTAAAAAACATGGACGAATTTGATTGTTTTCGATTCAAAGTCATCCATTAATTATATTTTTATTGAAAAAAAGGCTCGAATAAATCGAGCCTGAAAAAAAATATTTTCATACTTCTATATCAAAATAATTTATAAACCCGATCTCATTGCTTGCCCCATATAGAAAATGGGCAGATAGGTTATAACAAGAATCAATAAAATTAAGCCACCGACAAAAATAATCATAACGGGCTCAATAATAGACGTCATACGGTTTACGATGGCATCAATTTGTTTCGAATAAAAATCGGATGTTTTATGCAATAGGTTATCAATTTCTCCCGTTTCTTCACCGGTGGTAAGAAGCTGCAACATAATGGAGGGGAAACGTTCCGTAATGCGAAGCGATGCCGATATTGTATAGCCATCTCGAATATATTCCGAAGCTAGTTTCACCGACGCCGCATATACTTTATTATCCACGATACGCTGTAAAAGCATCATGGACGGGATGACGGGTACACCAGCACCTAAAAGGATTCCCATCGTTTTAGAAAATTTGTTAAAAATCGTATATTTAAGAAGTGTCCCAAAGACAGGAAAATTAAGTTTAAATGAATCAATAGCATATCCACCTCTTTTCGTGAGGCCAATAAACCACATAACAATAAGAAAAAGACCAAAAGCGAGCAGAACACCCAACCAGTTATTTTGAACTAATTCACTTATATCAACAAGTTTTTGGGTGGGGCCCGGCAATTTTGAACCCAGTTGAGCGTATACATCGGCGAAACTGGGTACAATTTTTATGAGCATTACAAGAATAACGACAATCAAAAATCCCAGAACCAGAAAAGGGTAGGTTAATGCTGAAACGACCTTTTGGTTCGTATCACTAATGTTTTCCAAATAATTTGCTAATTCATCAAGAATATCCTGGAGACTTCCTGAAACCTCACCGGCTTTAACCAGTGCGACATATAGCGTCGAAAATATTCCAGGGTGTTTTTCCATGGCGTCCGAAAGCGAATAGCCTTTCCGAATATCATCCGAAATATTTTCAAGCGCTTTTTTGAATTTGGGATTTTTTTCTTCGATGGAAAGATTGGAAACTGATTTTTCAAGTGTCAAACCTGCTGCAAACATTGTTGCAAGCTGTCGCGTAAAGAATACCATGACTTTGAGGGGGACTCTTGTCCTCATTTTTACGATGGAGCCTTGCAACTCCTCAATAAAATCGTCTCCCCATTCTTTTTTCTTTTTTTTCTTTTTCCCGAGGGCAATTTTCGCAAACGCTGCTTCTTTTTCTAAGTCTCGCTTCTGCTCAGCACCCATACTTACTTTTTCAGACATCAAAAATCCTCTACCGTTGAACGCAATATTTCGTCAAAAGTTGTGATGCCAGCAACCAATTTTTGGACACCTGAATCACGCAGTGTTTGCATGCCGTTTTCGATGGCTTTCTCGCGAATAATTTCTTGGTTTTTATTTTCAAAAACAAGCTTCCGAATGTCTTGGCGCAGCTCAAGTATTTCAAATATACCCGTTCTTCCACGATAGCCCGTTTGCCTACAATGAATGCAACCCTTACCTTTGTAATAAGTTTTTTTACGATGCTCTTCTGGCATATTAATTCTATCAAAGTCCTCTACCGTAGGTACATACTCGGCTTTACAGTGCTTACAAATCGTACGAACAAGTCGCTGAGCCATCACTAAGTTTACGGAAGATCCCACTAAAAATGGTGGAATACCAATATCAATTAAACGGGTAATAGTCGAAGGTGCATCATTGGCGTGGACCGTTGAGAACACAAGGTGACCTGTTAAAGCAAATTTAATGGCAATATCCGCCGTCTCTTCATCTCGAATCTCACCAATAAGCAAAATATCCGGATCTTGACGTAAAATAGCGCGAATCGTAGATCCAAATGTTAAGCCAATTTTTTCTCTCACTTGAACTTGGTTAATACCACTCAATTGATACTCAACAGGGTCTTCAACCGTCGTTATGTTCGTACCTTCACTCTTTATTTCTTTAAGTGACGCATACAGCGTTGTTGACTTTCCTGATCCCGTTGGACCTGAAATAATAATCATCCCATAAGGTTGAGCAATCCATCGTTTAAACGGTATATATTGATGTTTGGGGAATCCTAGTGTCGTTAAATCCATACTGAAACTGGTTTTATCCAGTAAACGCATAACGATTTTTTCGCCATAAATTGTTGGTAATATGGAAACACGAACATCAATCTCTTTTTCGCCCATTTTAATACTAAAACGGCCGTCCTGCATTAAACGACGTTCAGCAATATCCATGTTGCTAAGAATCTTTATACGCGTCGTAATTCCGTTTAACGATGAAGAAGGTGGGTTCATTACTTTTTGAAGCACGCCGTCAATTCTCAATCGAACTGCAATTTCATGAGGCTGAGGCTCAACGTGAATATCTGTCGCCCGTTCTTTTATGGCTTCTTGCAGAATAATATTAACGAGTTTTACATAAGGAGCTTCGTCATCAGAGATTGAATCTTGGGTTAAATTGACGAGATCGCCATCGTCTTCATCACCTACAAAGACTTCCAATTTTGATAAAGCAGCATCCACTTGTCCACTTTGGCGAATTTTTCCATAATGAAATTCGAGAGCGGCTTCAAGTGCGGATTGGCCCGCGACTAACACTTCGACTTTTAAGCTAGTATTCCCTTCAACAGCGTCAATGGTTGCGAGGTCTTCTGGATCTTCCATAGCGACCATAACCGTTGTCGCTGTCTTAGCCATGACAAGTACCAAATTTTCCATGGCAAAATCTTCTGACAAGGTCTTGACAATGCTAACATCAACGCGCATCAATTCTTCTTCGTACACAGGTTTGTGTCCCAATTGAGAAGCAAAGGTTGTGACCAGTTGATCCTCCGTCACGGCTCCCATTTGAACAAGGATTTTACCTAATTTTTCCTTGGTTGTATTCTGACGTTCCAAAGCCTCATTAAGTTTTGATTCTGTTAGAATATTCTCATGAAGCAGAATATCACCTAGTTTTTGAAATTGTGGATTAAACATGTATACGTTCTCTTCTCGCTAAGGTTAGGGCAGTGTACGAACTAGTTGAATTGAGACTTGGTCACTTGTTGCACCCTGAGGATCTAATAATCTACAAAAAACCATGGATGTGAAAGGCGTATAAGAAATGATATTACCATCAGCATCTTCAACGGGTTCGCATAAACCCTGATCAAATACACCTATAATTTGAGCGATACCATTGTTGTCTGTATATACGATGGGTGCTCCTGTTCCATCAGGATCAAGAGGGTAACCGTCTGCTTCGGACCAAGATTGAACACCGTCTGCAAAGAATAATATCCGTCCATTTTTAATGGGATTATTATAAACATCCTGCAAAATTGCAGTAAGTGTCAATTCAAATGGATTGCCAGCTAAGAAATCATAATAAGTTGCTGAGGGAATAATACCCAGTACGCCAGGATAAAACGGTAAAAGCATGAGACCATCTTCTTCGGCATTTACAACATTGATAATCTCATTACCGTCGCCATCAAACACTTTTGAAATGACATGAACATTGTCAAATGTATTATCCGAATTCCAGTAAATAGTTGTCCATGCAATACCAGGATAAGAATCATCATTTAAATTGCCGTTTCCTGTGAAACTCGACCCAATAATATTTCCCACATTGGGTGGATCTAAATACCAATAGACTTGCGTTGAATCTTCAACAGGATTTGAGAATTCATCCCAAACACGAGCGCCTAATTCCATACGGTAAATTCCGCCACCGATGGGTTCTATTGTACTTTGATCCATATCAGGATAGATATAGGCGGGTGGACCTGCCGCAATCGTTACTGGAATGGCCGTCGAAGATATGGTTGTTCCGCCTACCGTTATTGATGCCGTAACGCGAACGTTTCCAGGTTGCGTTCCAGCGTTTAGTGTTGCAACAGCAATACCTTGATTGGTCGTTACGACAATACTGGCTCCACCACCTGTAATATTAGCTCCTGTTGGATAAACGGGTCCTAAGACAAACGTAACGAGCGTTGGTTCCGTAACAATTTCACCATTTGCATCGCGAATTTCAGCACGAATTGTTGTCGATTGAAGTCCCCATCCACCCGCTACCACAATCGTATTTGGGTTCGATGGAAGCATTTGTACATAGGCAGCTTCGCTGAAAGCTTTCACTTGCACGGTAATTGAATCTGTAACGCCACCAATTGTTGCGCGAATCAATGAATAACCAGATGTATCATTTGCTGTGAAGTTGGCCGTTGCAACTCCAATAGTATTTGTCATGGCTTGTTGAGAAATCACACCAAAGGTAGCAGAAAAGTTGACCAGATGGCCTTGTTCTACCGTAAAACCATTTGAATCTGTAACAGTGGCACTAATCAATGCTTCAACACTTCCACTTTCCAAATCAGGAATAACGGAATAATTCGTCGTCAATTCTATATTATCAGGAGGCGCATTTCCAATGATTGGGTTTTCGGCTAAAATTATAATTGAATGTTGTTTTGTCATGGAACCGTAAAAAGGATGTTCCACGCGTGCGGTAATAATTGCGATAGTATCTCTATCAATTTGTGAACCTAAGTCAGAAAATATGCTTGACGCGATACCAGATCCATTTGTAAAAATTCCTGATTGGATGGTACCTAAATTAGCCGAATAAAAAACCTTCATTGTATCAACTGCTTCACCGTTTTCATCACTTAAACGTACCGAAATTTGTGCTGTCGAAACGCCATTATCTGCATAGATACGATTCGTATTACTAAAAATATTCATTGTCCATGTAAAAGGAGGTAGGAAATTTATCGTCACCGTATCTTTAAACGCAATTGCCGATACTTTTCCCAGTTGATTAAACGTATAGACCCCAGGATTATTGTGCATTAAGGTAATTATATTAGAGGTTTCGATATAGGCTTCTACGATAACTTGCCCAAATTCGCCCATATCTGTTGAAAAGACAGATTGACTCACGCCTGCGCCATTGGTCGAATCAACGGACACATTCAAATAACCGTGCTCAGATCCACTCAATACGCGATAATTAACTCGAACATTTTCAACTGCAACACCGTTGTCATCGCGAACCGTCGATAAAATTTTGCAGCTATAAATACTGTCGATAGCTGTCATCCTAATGGAAGGGATATGTGGGTTTGTTGATGTATTAAACGCTCCGACCAAATCTTCTAACGGTAAGACATCAATATAAACTGTATCACGAACGGTTACTTGTTGAGCATCCGTATAACGAGCCGTTATGCGAATATTTTCTCCCGCGATTCCGTCGTCATCAAAAACTGCATTTGCTCGACCCGCTGATGTCGTCGTAATATTTGATGCCATTGTCCCTTGTGTCGCAGAAAATACAACCGTCACGCCTGAAATAGGTTCACCTTGATCATTTGTAAGCCGAGCACTAAGAGTTGCTACTGTTTTACCGTTATCGGCGTAAATAATTGTATCATTTGCAGTGAGTACCAATTTATAGATACTATTTCCTGAATTATTGGGCGTTCGTGTATCACAGGCATTCATCATCAGCATTAGAAACATGCTGAGAATTATTAAACCAATTCTTAAAAAATATTTTGTTGTTTTCATTTTATTCTCCAAAAACTGATATTTAGTTACCGGTTTTTTCGTCTGTTGTTTCATCGTCCGTATCATCGGACTCTGTTGCTATATAAGTATCCTCAAATTTTTCCATTCTGTCTGTTCGCTCAATACCAGAATATGCATCACGAATAATATGTGGCGTAATTTCAATAATTAAATCCGTTTTTGAATCGCTAAATGATTGATGCGTAAAAAATTTCCCGACATAAGGTAGATTCCCAAAGAATGGGAGTTTATTTTCAACACTTTTACGATCGACACCCAGTAGCCCTGCAATGATGATAGACTCGCCATCTCGAACACGAACCGTCGTCTCTGACAGACGTTTTTTTACCCATGGGATATTACGTTCTGGCCCAATAAAATCGTAGATAGAACTAACTTCAGGAATGACTCTTGTCGTAATATATCCATCCGTATTGACGGTGGGCAAAATGCTTAATTTTATGCCGACTTCCTCGCGTTGAACCTGAACCTGACCGCCAATGCCTCCACTTGAGAGAATGTAAGGAACGATATCGACCATTGCGATTGATGCAGCTTTACCGTTAATCGTTACGACCTGACTATTCGCTAAAATGTTAGCTTCATTCTTTTTCTGAAGCAAATCTAAGGTTAAATCAAAAGCGGAAAGTTGACGACTAAAACCTATTTGACCCGTTCCTATTCTTTGGAAGTACATATTTTGTGGAAGCAGTCCATTGGGGAGTGGTGAATATTGCTCAATTAGAGAGCCATCACTTTGCATTTGTTGACTCATACCAGGAACAAAACTTCCACCTATTGTGATGTTTGGAGCGGCATTTTCAGCAATAATTGTGGTGATCTGCGCCAAACGAGCCCAGTCAATACCATACGATTCTTCTCCCGCCATCGTCACTTCAATTAATCGTGCTTCAAGCTTTATTTGGAGGACTGGGACATCAATCGCTTTTATAACCTCAAGAACTTCAGCAATCTTCTTGGGACTTGTATTGATGAGTAATTTGTTCCCACCGTGATGAACTTCAACCTGCTCTGTAATATTAACGAGCAATTCTTTTACTTCTGTGGCATTTGCATACTGTAAAGGTACGACATATGATTTTATACCAATTTCTTCTTTAAGTTTGGCTGTTTCAGCCACTAAAAAGGAATTACCAACAATTTCATAACTGAGTCCCGCGGCTCTCACCACGAGGTTGACAGCTTGTTCAATTGGGACTTTGTTTAAATGTATCGAGATTCTATCCTTAATATTGACACCTGGCCCCGTTACAATATTGAAGCCACTTTCTTCAGCAAGGATAGCTAAAACGCTTGGTAAATGTGCATCTTCGGCACTAATTGAGACAAGACTCGATTTGAGTTTTTCCATATCAGGTTCAGACTCAGTCTCTTCTGCAAAGGCATAAGCCAGTGTTAACACAAATATAATGATTATTAGTTTGAACAGTTTTTTCATTTTATTCTTCTCCGGCACTTCTAATTACTTAGTTCGTATAATTTTCGATTTTAGAGGGATCCATGGCAAGGCTTTGCACCGGATGAAATTTTTTCTTACCCTCTTTTATGGTCAAAATCCCATCTGGATTTATCATGATGATTTTGTAACCACCTAATTTGTCGCCAACTTCGACTCTTCTATGCTCTTTATTGTACTGCACTAAAGCATAACTCTTTTCACCACTAATGATGGATGAAACGCGTATGGAGTTCGCCCACATAGTGCTTATCATATTTCCGTTTTCGTCTAACATCATCACAACTTTTGTTAATTTCATTGGATCATTTCGCAATGTCATGACATAGTCGTTTCGTTTTTTTAAACGCGTTTCGAGGGTCTCAATAACAGAAACGAGTTGTTCGTCTGTTCCAATAATTTTAGACTCTGTAAGCTCTTCATATTCAAGTCTCGTCTCATGAACAGAGTTTAAAGTAAAACCCTCAACAATAGAGACAATCGTAGCAATCGTAATTGTCAAGTACCAGAAAAAGCGTGCTCTTCTATCCATTTGCGCCTCTTTTCAAGCTGGATTTTATAAGGGTCATCGTTGAAAGTCTCATGTCCACGGTTTGTTTTTCGAGAGCAGCTTCTGATTTTACAGATTTAAGTCGTTCAATTCCGTTCTTCATCACGAACTCATTAATTTTAACAATACGAGGTAATTTTTCGAGTGCGACCATTAAGTCACCAAATTGTTTATATGTGCACCGAATCGTTAAATCATAAGGTGTTTCTTTGATATTGCCTTTTTTTATCCCAAAACGAGGACGTATGTTTTTAATATCAATTTCAAGTCTCTCCGTTGTTTCCGTAAGCCAATTGAGAAAAGGCATGGATGCATCATCGGCTAAGGAATCAGTCGCTGAAAGCGCGAGGTTTTGCTCAAAAAGGAAATAAACATTTTCGAGTTTAGAGTCGAGAATCTGTGCTGTAATGAGTTTCTCATTTAGTTTTTCAATTTCTTTATCAAGAAAACGAATATCTGATGGCTTTTCGGAAAAGCTGTAGGTATAAACGCCATAAAAGCCTGCGGAGAGTAATAAAACTACAATCGCTAATAATTGGAGACGTCTCATGATTTTTTCCTTAGAGGTGGTACAATAAATTTCAGTTTTTTTAATTCTCCCCGTATTTCAAAAGAAATCAAATCTTGTTCTAAAACTGTCATTTGCATGGATTGATTAAAAATAATTTTATCGAAGTCCTTCATAAATTGAGCATCATTCTCAAGTCTAGCAATAAATTCATTAATAACATCGAATTCCCGCTCATCGTTGTAGATACGTGAGATGCCCGTCATAATTAAATAATTGTCTTTAAAAACAACATTCGTTAAGGCCATATCATGCGGCATAAGTCGACCAATATTTTCGAGCTTTTCAGCCCAAAGAACACGTTCCGATTCAAGTTTTGCAAGTGCGAATATATCATCTCGCGACAAATCTTTTCCGGATGCTTTTAATTTGTCAAGATCCGACGTCATTTTTTCAATTTGAGATTCTTTTTGAGCAACCAAATCTGCCATTTTCTGATCTTCTTGATACATAAAAAGCAATGTTATAATTAAGACAAGAGATGTAACAGCAAAGACTGCCCAACGACCTCTTTCTCGTATGGTTTCTAATCGAGCCGCTTTGCCAGCAGCCTGATTTAAGTTAATTTTAATGGCGTTTATCATACTAATTCCAATCCTATTCCGTTCATTCTAAAACTATTCCAATTCGCCACGAATTGCCAAACCAACAGCAATGGCATATTTTGATGCATCTTCCATAACATCTTTCATGTCATGATGAAGCTGAGCAATAGGATTATATATTTCTGTATGGATATTTAACTTCTCAGTAATAAACTCAACGAGACCATTTGTTCGAGCGCCTCCACCTGTTAGAAATAACTTATGAAAATTACTCTCGCTGCTTTCTTTAATATAAAAACGTAGGGAACGACGAATTTCATCAACAAGCGAATCATAAATAGTATGTTCAGCTACAGCGATAGAAAAACTACCTTCAGCACCACTCGCAACTCCTGCTTGACTCACGTTGAATTCAGAGGATTTTTTTAAATTCTCAGCTTCGTTGTACGAAATATTTCGTTTGTCCACGAGTTCTTTTGTCATGTGATGTCCACCAATTTGGATATCACGCGTAAAAAATGGTGCGACTCTTCCCCACACAACAAGTGTTGACGTCGTTGAACCAATATTCAAAAACACATGAGCCCCGTCTTCAGGCAATCCATGTTCCACAAGATACGAATTTGCAATAGCGACAGCGTCTGCATCTACAATTCCTTGAGGGAAGCCCATCTGTTTTACATTTTCTAGATGTCGATTAAGATTTTTCTGCGTTGAAGCAACGAGTAAAATATTAACCATTTCAGGATTTTGTGGATCTTCACCTAAAATCTGGAAATCAATCGTTACATCAGAGCCATCCATCGGAATATGTTTTCGAGCTTCCAGCTGAAGAGATTCTTTCATTTCGTCTTCTTCTTCCGTATTCATGAGTTTTACCTGACGAACATTGCTGATCTGATTATTAAGATTCGTGACTAATTTCTTCAAGCTTTTGGGTTTAATTTTCATACGATCCACAAGTCTTAAAATAGCTGCACTGGATTGCTCAAATTTTATTTTCTCGGGGTCGTATTCTTTGTCAGGGCTAACGAGAGGTTCCGAACCATATCCAAGAAGAGCATAGCCCTTGGGTGTTTTTTGGATATGCACAATTTTAACTTCATAGCGCCCAATATCTAAGGCAACACTCATTCTTTAATTAACTCCATAACTTGCTAGTGTAAGGTTAACAGATCCATCATTTGTACGCATTTCCGGCCAGCTTGGAGGTGGATAATCGCGTAAATTGTAATCATAATTATAATCTTTATCGTAACCGATTCCTGACATAATATTGTAAGGGCCCGTTTGATTTCGTTTAACATAACCGCGTTTTGATTGAATAACGGAGCCATAAATGATAATATTACCTCGATAATCATTTGTGCCCGTATTATTAAACGCCGAACCACCTCGTCCATCGCCTTTTATAAATTGACCGTCTAAAAAATAATAACCAGCTGTTGAATTTTGCCAATATTGAACCACAAAGGATTCATCCATTGCAATCATGGCGGCATTAATTTTAATATTACTAGCAATGGCGCTATTTTTCTTACCATTTGGAAATGTATTGGCGATAATAATATTGGCCCCACTCAGTAATCCCATTCTATTTGTAGAACCTTCCGTTACAGCACCTGATGTCTGACTATCGGCGTAAACTAAATCGTCCGTCAACCAAATATTCGTAAACAGCGTGTCAATCGTTGCGTTGTCAAAATGCATACGATAAAGTTGAGGTCCAGACGTCGCAATTGTAAAACGACCTCTTACGGTTCCGCTCACACGTACTTGGCCGCCTTCTATCCAGATAACATCTTCATTTGAAAATATTTGTTGGTAAGTAACATAATCAAGAAAATTAGCTGGGGCTTGGTTATCGACATCAAAGAGGGGCCAATCCCTGTAGCTGTCGTATCCTCCAACGTTGGGACCGTAGGCATTGGGGTTATACATTTGGGCATATTTTAAAGGATAATCCTTTTTTAATGAATCTCTATCTGCTGCGTTAAAAATAAAAGCAGATGTATAGGGAGGCTGTACATATTTCCATTGTTTAACAACATAGTAATCATCAAAAAATTGAATGTCCGTCATCACAAGCTTGTCACGATCCGTGCTACCAGGCGCTAAAATAAATTGATTTGCCGTAAATGTATGGGTCGCATGGCTTTTGACGCGATCTTGTCCCACAAAAGGGGGCCACTCAATTTCCGGCATTGAGTCCCGATGCGTAATCTCATTATCTCCTGATCCAAAAACACCACTCTCATTACAACCATTGTTATAATTAAACACTTTTGCTGTTCCGACTTCGGCATTTTCGTCAAAGGTTGGGCAACCATTTCCTGCCCCAATTTGAATAACATCATTTGAAAATATTTTACCTTCCAAATCGTCCGTACCACCAAACTTTACAGTGGCTCCCAACCAAGGGCCACCGCCTGGCAACTCTCGATCCGAGAAATACATATATTCTTCAAAACCAACAGGTTGATAAGCGATTTGGGCTGTGTCAGTGACTTGAATGGGTTTCCCGTCAAAACCTGGATATGTTGCATATCCAATTGCGTTACCTATAAAATTAGTTCGGAGATTCGTTGCCGTCGTGTCAAAAAAATTCACTTTTAGAACACCACCGCTCATTTCTTTAATTTCACTCGAACCAAAGACAGTATCGACAAATGTTCCGCTGGCGATATAGCCATAGTTTTTGCCGAGGCCGTTTTCGGCATTATAGTGCGCTTGAATTTTAGCCAACCTGCTTAAATAATTAATACGCTCACCCATAACGGTTCGGTAATATCCAAGAGTCAAAGCCATCACAATCGTTATGAAAATTACGGATGTTATTAAAACTGATCCCTTTGGATTTAAGAAATTATCAATCTTATTATTTTGCAGATTTGATTGATGGTTGAAAAGTTTAATTTTTATACTCAACTTCCATACTCCTTCCCAACAAAAAAACGATCTCTAATTTTTAGGATTTCAAAACCCTCTTCACCGTCAGGATATTTGGTAGAGACCTTAAGATTTAGCTCAATTAGCCACACGGATTTTCTGAATTTTTTATATAAACTTGCACTAAATCCATGATCTTCGAGACCATCTAAATTTCTGCAAACGAATTTATCGATGGTTACTTTTCGTTGGTCACCGACTCTGTATGCACCACCATTTGGAAATTTAACATGTGGATCCATCGGTCGGTCTTCAATAAAAAATCCTTCATTTTCAAGTGCATAAATATTAATTAAACCGTTATTCTTTTGATTAACACTCAATCTATCGTAACCATTCCAGTTATCAACGCTAACGTTTTCAGCAGAACGAACATATTCTTTAATTGTTTTGACGGAGTAATAACCATAATTACGTAGTTCATTCATCACCCAATCATTTTGATACGATCCTGTACTGGCGATTACAGTAATTCCAAGACCGGTTAAAATAATGCCTGTAATGAGTGAAGCGATTGAAAGCTCAATAAGCGTCAAACCCTTATTATCGTAGACAATCTTTTTTAATCGATTGATCATCATTATTGCAAAGGAATAACGTTCGTCGATAAACGAATTTCATGTGGTTTTTCAGGATCGCAGAAAGGATCGACCCATTCGATCCAAACTTCTAAATTATAATATCCGAAATAGGCTGGATTATAGGACGAATATTTTTTTTGGGATTTACTTCGATACAACGTTCCCTTTATCACATCGTCAACCAATTCATCGGCTGCAGTTTCTGAAAAGGGGGAATAGATTATTACTTCCTCACCTCTTCTATCGCCTGCTAGATCAGATGCCGAAATATGATTGTCGTGAAATCGACTGACCCATAATTCCATATATGAAGTGACTTCGTCAAGAGCTCTATGCTTTATAGCGATGGCTTTTAGCTGGCCCCTCGCATAGACAACGCCATATCCTAACGAAACAGACGCTGCCGCCACAACAAGCACGGCAACCATTGCTTCAATGTATGTAAAACCACTTCTATTTGATTTAATATTCAAATTTAAAGAATACCTTGCTCAAAGATTTTGGGGTTGTCTGCAACTTGTGCTGCTGTCGATCTGTCAATTTTATTGCTTCCGACAAGTCGTTGCAAATCCTGATCAAGCGTTTGCATGCCATCAACACCACCCGATTGAATAACGGAAGGCAATTGATAGATTTTATCTTCGCGAATGAGATTTCGAATCGCAGAGTTCGCAATCATAATTTCACAAGCTGGAATGCGACTTTTTCCATCTTTTGAGGGCAAAAGCTTTTGGGCAATAACGGCCACGATACTTTCTGAAAGCATGGTCCGTACTTGACCCTTTTGCTCTGAAGGGAAAATATCAATGATCCGGTCAATCGTTTTGGCGGCACTAGATGTATGAAGAGTCGCCATCACTAAATGGCCTGTTTCTGCGGCTGTAAGTGCAAGTTGCACGGTTTCTAAGTCTCGCATCTCACCCACAAGCATCACATCAGGGTCCTCTCTTAAGGCTGAACGTAAGGCCGTTGCAAAACTATCCGTAGAAATGCCCACTTCTCTTTGATTTATCAAACAATTTTTGCTATGATGCAAATACTCAACAGGGTCTTCGATTGTAATAATATGAACTCTTTTTTGCTCATTTATATGATCAACCATTGCTGCAAGGGTCGTTGATTTTCCGCTACCTGTTGGACCTGTCAATAAAATCAGTCCCCTGTCTTTCAATGCGAGTCTTGCTAAGGCAGGCGGAACGCCCAATTCATCAAAACTTTTGATGTCAGAAGGAATGGTACGAAAAACGCCTGCGATTCCCCGTAATTGACGAAAGAAATTTACACGAAAACGACCTCTGTCTTCTAATTCGACAGAAAAATCGACTTCTTTCTTTTCTTCAAAACGATTTTTTTGGCTCTCATTCATGACATCATTCAAAATGGTGTCCATTTGGTCAGCCGATAGCAAGGGCAAATTCAAAGGCTTCATAATACCATGAATTCGCACCATAGGAATAGCACCCACACTTAAGTGTAAATCAGATGCCTCACTATCTAAGGCATATCCAAGTAGTTCGAAAATCTTTAAGGACATAATAATTGCGACTAACTATTCATTGTCAAAACCAAAACCAGAGAATCTTCCAGTTTCAGTATCAAATATAATTTCGTTACCAGCGCCTTGTTTCATTTCTTCAGTACTTGTAGCCGTAATTTGACTAGGGGGATTTTCGCCACCACCACCAACAAGAACAAATGTCCAAGATTTTTTCGTCGCTCTGTTTATTTGCAAATAGCGGGGTTCCAGTTGTGCTTCGACATCTTCAGGATAGGTACCCATATCTTGATAATACATTTGTGATGCATTCATGATGGCGCCAATTGTGGCTTGAGCTTCTGAGGCATAGGCACTTTTTACGTATTGTTGATAAATTGGGAAAGCAACTGCAGCCAATACAGCTACAATTATAACGACGACAAGGACTTCGATAAGTGTGAAGCCTTTATTGTTGCTTCTGAGTGTGTGTTTCATTTTTTCTCCTCAAATAATTTAATATCTATTGTTGCTCCATTGTGGGCACAAAGTAAACGTCTCCTCCTTGCTGCCAATAGCTTAAAGATTTTTCGAGATAAAGAAATTATAACAAAACGTCAAACAATCTAACATTTAGCTCAACGGTAAATGTAATAAAAGTCACTTCGATTAGTGGAATCAAGCAAAGACGGATTTTTAGCCCTACATTAATCCTTGAATTCTCACATATTCAGTGGAAATAATTAAAGGCATCAGCATTTTTACAGAGGATTAAGCAAATGAGAAAGATGGAATAATGAAAAAAAGCCCCATATGATAATGAGGCCTGATAATCTTTTATTAATGCTACAAATATTACTTAATTAATGCAATCTCTCGTGTTTGTACATTATTACCCATGCGAATACTTAAGAAGTAGAGACCCGAGCTTAAATTCGCTGTGTTAACGATATGGCTATATTCGCCTGGACTCATTTCTTGGTCAAAAATAAGTTGAACTTGTCGACCCGTAATGTCATAAATAGACGCTGTAACAAGCATCGTTTCATTGAGTGTAAATGGAAGTGTAAACGCTGCGTTGAAAGGGTTTGGATAGGTATGACCCAATGCAAATTCCTTACTTACAAACGTTTGGTCGATAGGTAATGTATTATCGGCACCTGATTGCCAAGATAAAATCATATAACCATCATTCACCGTAGCAAGCTGATCAGCATCCCAATAATTATTAGTGCCATTGGCCGTTTCGCTTACAAAATCCCATCCAGCCGCAAGAAATGTCAAATAATCTTTCATTTCAGCTGTTGTTTTTCCTGTACCGCCGTCACTTGTCATCTTACCTGATGTCTCAACATCCCAGAAAGAATAACGCGTCGTTGTGGTTGAAAAATTACTACCACCAACGAGACCACCTACGCGAGAACTTTGCCCACTGACAGCGCCAGTACTATAGCAATAATTTATATTTGATGATGTATAATGACGCCCGATAAAGCCGCCTACATAGTCGTTTCCTGTTACAGAACCTGTGCTGTAGGAATTATTGACCGTTGAATATGAATTATATCCGACTAAACCGCCGATATTATTGCCACCGGCAACAACATTGCCGCTGTTAAATGATTTGCTTGTTGTAGAAGCTGAACTATAGCCGATAAGTCCACCTACAAAGTTCATCCCGGTTACATTACGTGAACTTGAACAATTCGAAAGATCCCCACCGCCTTCACTATTACCGACGAGTCCCCCTATATAATCACCACCGACTAGGATTCCTGAACTTGAGCAAGCAGTTAAAGTACCATTATTATCATTGAGACCCACAATACCACCGACATAATTACTATTACCTGTTACAGTATTGTTGCTGTAACTATTTTGAATCGTTGAGCCAGAATAGTTGAGTCCTACTAAACCACCCACATAATCACCACTTCCTAATACTGAGCCACTCGCATGCGAATAACTAATGACGGATGAATAACTGTTGTCACCCGCTAGCCCACCAATATAACGACCGCTTCCGTTAACATACCCCGAGCTCAACGAACTATTTATAGTGGATGATGAATTATAACCAACCAGTCCTCCGATATAGTCATTCCCGAGGATCACTCCATAGCAATGAGAATGATCGATTGTCGATGAAGCATAATTTCGACCCACCAATCCACCAACATAATTATGCCCCGTAACGTTGATGTTCATGAGTACGACATCCTCAATTGTTGCACCACTTAAATATCCAAAAAAACCAACGAAATTGCTTGAAGCTCTATTAATTGTCACGTCTAGAATGGTATCGTTTTGCCCGTAATAGAAACCTGTAAAAAGGGTACTGCCGTTTCCTAGGGGCGCAAATCCCTCATTCAATCCAGTATCTGTTGCATCATTAGGATCATTATATTTATCATTATCACTATTGTCATCAATGTCATCCCAAAATTGAGTAATCGATGCATCGATAGTCCCCGATTGTTTATATGCTTTATCCCAAGCACTTGGATTTTGAGTAAGCCAGCTTAAATGGCCCATTGTCGAGATTATGTATGGATTGCTGACCGCATCATATGCTGAATTTACATCTTCTAAAGATGGTTGAACCGCAATAACTTGCGCTTGAACGAGGTTCGATAAGCTCATAATTAAAATCAATAACAGAATCATTCTTTTCATGTTTGTTCCTCAAATAATTTAATATCTATTGCACTTCATTGTGGGCACAAAGTAAACGACTCCTCGTTGCTGCCAATATCTTTAAGATTTTTTGAGATAAAGAAATTATAACAAAATATCTGACCATTTAGCATTGAGCTTTATAATAGATGTAACTCAAATCACGCAAATACGCGAACAATAGTATCTCAATTTACATTTTTCATAATCAATTCTATTGTATAAAAGGACTTCAACGAAATCAATATTTTTGTAAATATAAGGTAGCTTGTCTAGTCTTGCAGAATGCGTTTTTAACTTTATGTTTGCGGGCAATGCAAAGGCAAACTCCTAAAGCAAAATCATTCGTCACTATTGACCGTTTAAACCATGAAAGTTCCTAAAATGAAAAATTTTCATAAAATCAATCTCATTATACTTTTTACATTCACACTTGTTTTTAGCCAAGAATTAGGCATTGAATGGAAACATCCTAAACAAGAATCTAAACTTTGGTTTAGACAGGTTGAAATAGCTTTTAATACGGAAGCCAACGCTCAAGTTACTATTTTAGACAGCACGTTTAAAGCAGATGAAGCTGGATTATATCGCCATGTTTATAATTTGGAGACTTCAGACGGATTTATTCCTGTTCGACTCGAATCAAAAGGTAAATCTTATGAGGAGATTCTGCACGTTTACTTTATGATCAATGATGAAAAACCTGATTCAATCTATATTAATAATAACATACCAAGTGATGGCCACATTCATTTTGTATATCCACAAAATGATGACTTATTTTATGGAAATCAAGTTGGATTGAGAGCTTATACACATCCAAAGGCTGAAGTTTATTTAGAGGGGAATCCTATACCTGTTTTCCCCTCAGGTGCTTTAACAACCGTTCTCCAATTTAACAAAGGTGTTAACACCTTTGTTTTCACGAGTCTTTTGAATGACGTAGAACTATCGGACACATTAACAATTACGCAACCAGAACCACATCAAAGTGACGCTAGAAAAGAGATGTGGCCGAATTCTCGTAATATTCTGTGGCGCAAAGCGGGTTCCAACCTCCCTATCAAAATTTATTGGGAGAAATCTAAAAAGCTTTCCTTCCGTATAAAAGGACTCACTAATTGGATCAAGTTCAATGAAAACCTATTTAATAAAGGTGAATATCTTGGTGAAATTCTGCTCCCTCTAGGAATAGAGCCGAAAACGTATGTCATTCAATTTAGAGATGATGAGGGTCTTTTCTCAAGAAAATTACCCAAACGTTACTTTAAATCATTAAAAATTATGGATCATGTTTATCATGGTCGGACCTCTGTTGATGATTCTCGCGTGTATGATCAAGAAGATGGAAATCAACTAATACTCCCTCTGAACAAAGACATAGATTTAGCAATTGAGGGTCGAGTTGGGCATTATTATCGTGTTTTATTGGATGAAAATCGTCATGGCTATATCAATATCAATCAGGTCGAGATTGTGTCTCATAATCCACCCCCAATAGTCACATTAGGTTCTCTTGAGGGTCAAATTCAGGAGGATTGGGAAGTGTATCGCATGTCGGTGGGTTCGAATCATCCCCCTTATGAAATTCGTGAATACCTAAACCCCACTCGCGTAGAGCTAACTTTTTATGGCGCTAAACAAGGCTGGGAATGGACAAAATATGCTGAGGAAAATGATGTTGTTGAAACAATCGAACGCTATCAAGTATCTGATCGCATTTGGAAAATGACGTTCACGACTAAAAATAAACAATTATGGGGATGGTATGGACATTATGAAGGAGATTTTTTTGTTGTCGGTATCCGAAAACCACCTGTCATAAATCCTACTGCTGTTTTTGAAGGCATCCGATTCGAAATTGATCCTGGCCATGGCGGTTGGGAACGCGGCGCTTTAGGTGTTAGTGGTTATGGTGAAGCAGATGCAAATTTGCGATATACAATGATGATTAAAAGACTACTTGAAGATGCAGGCGCGACGGTTTTTATGACGAGAGAAGATGACCGACAACTCAGTCTCAACGAAAGAGCAGAAAAATCGGTGTCTGATAGTATACACATTTTTATTATGGCTCACAATAACGCCCCGGCAACAAGTACTGATTTAATGACGGTTCGAGGGTCATCAACCTATTACACTTGGCCAAGTTCTAAGCCTCTTTGCGACACGACGTATCCATATTTGTTGGGTATGGGTTTGCCAGCAAATGGTAAAGTTACGCGATATTATTACTATTTAACGCGTCAAACAGAATACCTGATTTTCCTTATAGAAGGCGGATATATGACGCATCCAGACGATGAACTTTTCCTTTTATCAAATGAAGGATTAGACGCTTTAGCAAACGCCACTGTTAACGGGATACAGGATTTTTTAAAATCTCAAATAGAAAAAAAGAAAGCAAATTAGGATCGACGAATTACCATTTTAAATGAATCTTATTTAATTAAGTTGACGACCAATGAAAAACAATGACTCACACCTCTGGAGGAAATTTTAGGAATGCGAATTACCACTCAATCATTTGATACTCTCAAAGATTTAGATATCTATACTATCGGCCTTTTCGAAGGCGAAGATTTATCCGAAAAGCATCAACTTGTAGATGCAGCCTGTAATGGTCAACTCTCTTACGCCTTAAAAGAAGACAGCTTTAAAGCAAAACTCAATAAGAAGATGTTACTTTATACTAGTGGGAGCACCGTTTTTAAGCGATTGCTTGTTATTGGTTTAGGTAAGAGAGACGAATACACGACTGATAAATGTCGTCAAGTTGCTGCCACAGCGGTAAAAGAATTGATTTCTTTAAAAAAAGAAAATGTAGCGAGCGAGTATCTTGGTGGCCCGGCTTTAGGTAAAGATTTCGTCAATGTCTTAGTAGAAGGTTTTGGGATGGGTGCTTATACCTTTAACCATTACAAATCGAAAGATGAAGAAAATCCTGAGTTTGTACTTGAGCACATCATTTTAAGCTGCAAGCACGACATCCAGAGCTCAATTAAGAAAGGTCTCACAACTGCAAAAGCTGTCAATACCGCTCGAGATTTAGGCAATCATCCTGGAAATGTAGCGACCCCTACATACCTTGCAAATGCAGCGTCAGAGATTGCTAAAGCGCCTAATTTTAAGTTGACAATCTTTAATAGAGAAGATTTTGAAAAAATGGGTTTCGGCGGCATCAAGGGTGTTAGTGATGGGTCAGACGAACCACCAAAGTTTATTATTATGCATTATACAGGCGACGAAAAAGATGGCAAAACACTTGGTCTCGTTGGAAAAGGTCTCACGTTTGATTCAGGTGGTATTTCGATAAAACCTCCAGCCAGTATGGACGAGATGAAATTTGACATGCTTGGCGGAGCAGCCGTATTAGGCATCATGCAGGCCGTTGCAACGATGCAGCCAAAACTAAATATTGTGGCAATTGTACCCTCTACGGAAAACCTGTTAGGGGCAAAAGCATACAAGCCGGGTGATATTCTAAAAGCGTATAATGGTAAAACGATAGAGGTTTTAAATACAGATGCAGAGGGTCGTCTTATTCTCGCTGATGCATTATCCTATCTAACAGAAAATTTTAAAGTTGATGGACTGGTTGATTTTGCAACGCTGACCGGCGCCGTTGTTGTTGGTTTAGGCCATCGTTATAGTGCCGTTATTAGTAATAATCAAGATTTTGCTGACGAGATTAAAAGTGTCTCCGATTTTACACACGATAAAGTCTGGCAATTACCTCTTGATGAAGACTTTACAGAAGATATTAAAAGCAAGATTGCCGACGTTAAAAACACGGGGAATGGTCGAGCAGCGGGTGCTATAACAGCCGGAGCTTTTTTACAAGAATTTGTTAAAAAAGGGACTCCATGGTGCCACATTGATATCGCGGGTTCGGGATGGAACAAAAGCGGTAAGTCCTATAATCCAGATGGTCCAACAGGTGTGGGTGTTCGACTTATCTTAGAACTAATCGATCGCTGGAAAAAAGAGTAAAAGAGCTTATTATGAATAGAATACACTTAGCAGTTGATGCCATGGGCGGCGATTTCGCTCCCAAAGTTATCATAGAGGGCGTCATTAATTCCCTTAGAAAAGCGAATCTAGAATATCAAAATGATTTAAGCGTGACGCTGGTTGGCGATGAAGCAAAAATTCTCTCCTACCTTGAAAAGCACTCTGATATTCGAAAACAAATAAAAATTCACCACACGGATCAAGCTATTCCAATGGATGCGAAACCAAAAGATGCTATTATCAAATTCCCAAAAGCATCTATGATTGAAGCCGCTAAATTGGTCGCAAATAAAGAAGCGGATGCACTCATTTCCGCTGGAAATACAGGCGCTTTAGTATTGTCATCAGCGCAACAAATTCCGCGCATTAAAGGAGTGCATCGTACAGCTCTAGCTGCCGTTTATCCTACCAAAAATGAACTTAAACGAAGAGATCGTTTTTCGTTGATACTTGACGTCGGTGCAAATGTTTTTGTTGAAAGCGAACATCTCGTTCATTTTGCCCTCATGGGCGCTGCTTATGCAAAAGAGATTAAAAACATTGAATTACCTACCGTAGCTCTATTAAATATGGGAGCGGAATCGAATAAAGGTGGTGAGCGTTACACAAATGCTTATGAAATCTTATCCTCCCTTCCGGACTTAAATTTCATCGGGAATATCGAAGGTAATGATTTGATGCGGGGTGTTGCAGATGTTGTTGTCACCGAAGGTTTTATTGGAAATATTGCCATAAAAACCATGGAAGGCGCCGCAGAAACGGTGATGGGACTGGGTAAATACGCATTTAAGAAAAACTTTATTTGGAAAATGGGACTTATCTTTCTTTCCTCAGGGATTAAAGGTTTAAAGCGCATCACAGACTATCAAGAATACGGTGGTGCTCCGATTCTTGGCCTCGAACGGCTCGTTTTAAAATGTCATGGGAAATCAACTTCCTTAGCCATTGAAAACGCCCTTACGCTTACTATTAAAGCTGTTCGTGATGATTTAACCGGCAATATGCAACGTGCGATTTCAGCATTTGAAAATGAATTTACAAGACCAGAATTTGATAAGGTTCCAGGATATTGACGTAATATGAAAAACCAAATCAACATTAATCGCGTCGCCATATTAGTAGTTCTGTTGTTGTGTACAAGTCCCTTTGCTTTTGGACAGGCTCTTGATGATCATGATTTGATTTTACAAACGCAAGACATCCTTCGACACAATGGCATTAATATTGGCAATACGGGTATCCGTATTCAAAATTTAAATGATAAACGAAGCTTAGTCATAAATTTAAGTGGACGACGAACGATCATTGTCGATATGGTTTACAATACGTTTTATAATGTTGGCGGGGTTATACAAAAGGCAAAAGAGCCTATTGATCAAATTGTTATCAATGCATCTGCTCAATACAAAGGAACAGAAACATACTATTTTCAAGCATTGGCGAAACATGTTGAACAACTCTATAATAGGACCATATCAGCCGATGAATTCATCAATAATTGTTTAATAATAAGATAGGAGAGACATTTTATGAACGGAACACTTAGGAAATTAAGTTTAACTTTGTTTTTAATCCCAAGCTTTCTTTTAGCTGCTTCACCCTTTGAAACATCTATTTGGATGCGCTATTTAGAAGGAATTGGATGGGCCATTGCGGCTTCAATCGGTTTTTCAGTTGGAGTTGCGATAGCGATTAAAGTCTTTGATTGGTTCTCAAGCGATATTGATGAGTGGGAAGAAATTTCGAAAGGCAATTGGAGCGTCGCGATGATTCACGTAGCACTCATTGTCATGATAGGTTTACTTGTATTTAAAGTCATCTAATTAACAACATGGGACATTTATGAAATCTTCAAAATTAAGTATTTTTCTAATTTCTTTATCGGTTTTTAGCTTTTTGTTGCCAAATGTTGCATTAGGACAAGAATACGATGACTACCAAATTATTACACATTCAAAAGAAGCACTCCAAAAACTAGGGCGCAGTATTGATGCTCCAAAAATGGAGATTCAAACATCGGCTGAAAAGGGACGTGTTTTAGTTATAAATGTAACAGGTAGACGTACTTTATTGATGGAAATAGCCTATAAAGCGTTTTTAGCAGGTGCTTCCGTTATTAAAGATGCTAAAAATCCTATAAACGAAATTGTCGTTATTGCATCTGCACAATATAAAAATGTAGAAACATTCTACTTTTCGTCTACGGCAGCTTGCTCAATTGATTTATTTAATCGTCTTATATCAATTGAAAAATTCACATCAGATTGTATTAATATTAACTAATAAAGGAATATTATGAAAATTCTAACAAAGAAAATGGTCGCTTTATTATTTTTCCTACCAACATTTTTGATGGCTGCTTCTCCCTTTGAGAAATCAATTTGGGTCAGCTATTTAGAGGGTATCGGCTGGGCTATTGCTGCTTCAATTGGTTTTTCGATTGGTGTCGCCATTGCTATCAAGGTTTTTGATTGGTTCTCCTCAGATATCGATGAATGGGAAGAAATTAAAAAAGGGAATTGGAGTGTTGCCATGATTCATGTAGCACTTATCGTTATGATTGGATTACTTGTTTACAAAGTAATTTAACTGAGATTTTTCACCTTTTTTCGTATTGCCAAGGGGATAACACTCGTATATCTTCGCGGGCTTTCAAAAAAGTGGCAGGGTAGCTCAGTCGGTTAGAGCGCAGGCTTCATAAGTCTGATGTCGGCGGTTCAAGTCCGCCCCCCGCTACAAAGCCACCTCAGAAATGAGGTGGCTTTTTTTTGCTCATGACTAATATTTATAGCATTGATTCCGCTTTGATAGAGGATATATTGATTCAAAGAAGGAATGGATTTTTGCATTACAATAACACTCTCTATAGTGCCATACATAATCAACTCACAATTGGGATGACAGCTGATTTGTTCAAACAATTTTTACATTTTAACGAGACGCCTAATGGGGAGAACGGGGCGAAAATATATCGTCCATGGGAATGTAATTTCTTTGAGCATTTTGCCCCCATGCATCAACCTCAAAAAAGAGATGATGAATTATCCATCCTAAAAGACCGCCTTTTTATCAAGATGATCTTATTAAATAAAGTTCAAACACCTGATTAATCTGTTTTACATAAAACTTTCACTATGATTTATCGAATTATTAAATTTTTTGCTATAATTGGACTCAATCTTTTCTTTAAAAAAATTGTCGTTTCAGGTAAAGGACGTTTACCATTGTTTGGGCCCGTACTCCTCGCCGCCAACCATCCAAATACCCTAATGGATCCGATGCTTGTGTCTTACACTTCTTCCAGAAATCCTCATGTTTTAGCGAAAAGTACATTATTTGACAATAATGTTTTACGCTGGATTTTTACGCGTTTACCCATCATCCCCGTTTATCGAAAAGCAGACGTCGGTAACAATACGTCAAAAAATGAAATGACGTTTGAAGCGTGTTACGATTTCTTGAGCAAAGGCAAATCAATCATGATCTTCCCCGAAGGTATCAGCCAAATGGATCGACAACTGCATCCTATTAAAACGGGAATAACGCGCATAGGCTTAGGTGCAGAATTGGCTCATAATTTTGAATTAGGTGTCACAATCATGCCTATAGGCATCAACTATTCTGATCCGACATCATTCTATAGCAATGTGTATGTTAAGTATGGCAATCCCATCAAACTTCAAGATTATAGGCAAGCATACTATAAAGACGAAATCGCAACGGTGAATGCCATCACGGAGAAAATTAGATCTGACTTAGAATATTTGACCGCGACGGTGCAAAAAAGCGAGGTAACTCAAGCCGTTGAAGCATTAGAAATAATCTACAAAAAAGAGCTAATGGTCGATGAATCCCTTTTATTTCGAACGATTAAGCAAGATTTTCTTGTCACAAAAGGTATTATTGATGCTGTACATTGGTTGTACGACAATAACCCTATTCAATTCAATGCGATCTTTGAACAGCTTCAAAATTACATGGATCAATTAAAACTTTATCATTTAGAAGACGAGTTCCTTTCAGATTCCCATACAGGCATTGGTGCATACAAAATTTCGAGGGCCATATTCCAAGGTTTTATCGGTTTGCCACTTTTTCTATTTGGCTTCTTAACAAGTGGTATCCCCTATCAACTTCCTAGACTCATTTTAAATAGAATCAATATAGAAATCGAATATTACTCAACCGTTAAATTTCTCGTTGGTATGGTTGCATATTTGATAATTTATAGTTTAGAAATTTGGCTTGTTGCCGCCTATTTTCAATCACCATTTTGGACAATTATGTTTATTTTTCTCTTATTACCCTCGGGTAAGTACTCACTTTTTTTTAAGGACAAATTAAAAGAGTATTGGCGATATTTTCAATTTCTTGTTTTACGAAAGCAACAACCCAATCTCGTAATACAACTTAAAACACGTCGTAATGATATCTTAGAAATCCTTGATGATCTGAAACATATCTATTTGAATCAAAACGATTGATAAACATTTTTTTTTAACAATTTATTCACTTCTAGCCGTCAACTATTTTCTTAGTTTAGACCCATGGAACAATTAATTTCGGTACTCACAAAATATTTTAATTTTATGATTAACACGCCTCTTCTTATGAGCTTAGTCATTTTTCTTTTTACCGTCATTGCAGGTAAGTTTATACAAACTTTGATCAGTCGAGTATTTACAAAACTAGCAAAAGACAGGCGAAGCGCTTGGAATTCTGAAATGGTAAGGGGTATTAACCAATCCATCTATTTATCAATTTTAGGTGCTGGATTTTTCTTTGCATTTTCTCAACTAACATTACCTGAATTAGCACATTTTTTTATAAACGGAATAATCAAAACTGTACTTATTATTACATGGGCTAAAACAAGTCAACTAATTATATATGAAACCTTAAAATGGTTTTCAAAACGTAAAAAACGTGGAATTGTAATTCAACCGTCAACGCTACCTTTTTTTGAAAATATTGCGTTTATTTTAATTTGGGGCGGGACCATTTATTTTACGCTTATTTCATGGGATGTTGATTTAACCGCATGGATGGCTTCTGCTGGTATTATTGGTATCGCATTAGGTTTTGCAGCTAAAGATAGTTTGGCAAATTTCTTTGCTGGTATTTTTATCATTGCCGATAGCCCCTATAAAATTGGGGATTTTATTATACTCGATGGTTCTGAACGCGGTAAAGTTACGGAAATTGGTATTCGTTCTACACGCATGCTGACACCAGATGATGTCGAAATTACCATACCCAATTCAATTATTGGGAATTCAAAAATTATAAATATTACGGGTGGTCCTTACGAAAAGAGTCGCGTCAAAGTGCAAGTTGGTGTTTCCTATAGCTCCGATATTGATTTAGTGCGAGAAATCCTTTATAAAGTTGGTGCAGATTCGCCTCTTGCCGATCATGTGATTGAACCTAAAGTTCGTTTTATGGAATTTGGTGATTCATCTCTTAATTTCGAATTATGGGTCTGGGCGCAACCCGAGGATTTACTTCACGTTAAAGACGATTTAAATAGTGCCATCTTCAAAGCTTTTAAACAGCATAATATCACTATTCCGTTTCCTCAAGTTGTGGTGCACAAAGCCTAATTAGCAACGAACTCACTATTTCTACATTAATCAATGATGTCTAACAAAAACGTTGTCGATTTACATAAATTCTAGACTCAGACTCTCTTCTATTTTCCGAATTTTTTAACTTTCAAAACAAGCCATTTCAACTACTTTCACTTCGCTATTAGACAATTGGCGGTGCAATGATGGAAGCTCGTGAAAATCGAGCACAGTCGCGCTACTGTAACCGAGGACAAACTCAACAAAGGCCACTATGATACGATGGGAAGGCGTTGAGATTTGGTTGATTCGGGAGTCAGGATACTTCATTACCGCCCTTAAATTCATAAACCTTCGCGAAAAAGGCAAAGAATTATCCTTCTCTTCCCACAACATTCCAATCAAACTCTCCTAAGGCTTTTCGTATTTTTTCTAAGTTTCCATACTGTCATTTGGGCGATTCCGACCATCTCAGGGCAAATTGTCGACGCTAATAACAATGGCATTTCCTTTGTCCAAATTCAAAATCTCAAAACAAACGTTTGGGATACATCCGATATAAATGGGTATTTTAGTGTAAGCGGAAATATTTCTTTAGGAGATGTCTTTAAGCTGTCAAGAATTGGCACTATCACTGATACGGTGCTTATTCAAAATTTCAATTATCAAATCTGGCGTTTAAATTTCGATGTCATTAGGCTTAATGATATTACGGTGGATGCAGACTATCAGCAGCAGGAATTACGAAGTCCGAAATACCTGATTTCAAATCATGACGAACCTGTTTCAATCCGATCCTCGACTTTTTTTAAGCAATTACCTGGCGTAACGATTAAACGCTATGGTGGACCTGCAGGCATTAGTCAAATAAGCTCAGACGGCGGCTCAGCTTCTCAAACCAAGATTCTTCTGAACGGCTTTGATTTGACATCCGCTCAAAATGGTAGCACGGATATTTCCCAATTACCGCCTCAACTTTTTAATACAATTTCTTTTGATTTAAGCCAAAGACAAAAACAATCTGGTATGAGTGATGGCGTAATCGGCATCCAAACTGATTTTGATAAACGATATATTTCTATGACGGCTGGGAGCTTTGGTGAAAGGCAAATCTCTGGCGCATGGAATTTGAATACCGAAAATAAAAAGCTCTTTTTTGCGGGAGGACACTCAGAATATGAGGGAAATTATCCTTCGATTTGGCGAGATATTGAGACATCAAGACGAAATAATA
This sequence comes from uncultured Fidelibacterota bacterium, assembly GCA_937888365.1. GTDB lineage: Bacteria > Fidelibacterota > UBA8477 > UBA8477 > JABMPR01 > CALBFA01. Next base: position 107,854 of record CALBFA010000101.1, read on the forward strand.
ACTTTAGGCAGGATTACGTTTTTTCCCAAGGGCAACTCCTTATTCCAAACCTCGCCTATTTACGCATCATTGGCCTAGAATCGCAACAAAATCGAGGTGTAGCAGGACAATCATGGAATCCCGATACGGTTTCCAGGCGCTCTGATAAATTATCCCTGTTGGGATTTCAATCAGCAATGATGTTTAAAAAGGGCAGCCTTTTTGGGCAACTCATGCGACGGAGTTCGGAAGAATATTTTGATCAAAAGTTGGGTATGCTAATTCGCCACTACCAACACAATAGTGAAACAAACCTTATTCATCTCCGAGGGTCAATTGAGTATAATGCTATTAAATTTATTGCATCGAGAGAAGATCGCTTTGAATCGTTATCGTCGGACGCCGTAGAGAATAATGTCCATCGTCGCATTACTCAAATGACGGCGAATCTAATAGTTTCTCTTGCTTTAGGGTTTCGTGGAACGGCAAATATTCATTCCCATCAAGAAAACTTAAAATCTCAACTTACACATTATGGCTATTCAATATCCTGGGAATCAAAGCTCCCCTATTTGCCCGAAATTTTTCTAAGTCAAGAGTCGTATTACCGCATCCCAACACTAAACGACCTGTACTGGCAACCAGGCGGTAATCCTGCCCTATTGGCAGAGACAACACAGTCACACCTGGCTTCATTAAATTGGATATTTCCCTCTACTCATTTTCGAATTTTGGCTTATGGAAAAATCAGCCAAAATTTAATTCAATGGATGCCGCAAAACGCCTATTGGCGACCCGTCAATATTCTGGAAGCCAAACGCTCCGGTATCAAAGCATCGGGGCATTTTCAAATACATTCAAATTTAGAATTCAACATGCATTACGGATGGCATCATTCAGAAAGTTTGAGTGGCGATTTTCATAATGGCAAAGCCTTACGATTTGCACCTAATCAAACGGGAATGGGCAATTTCCGGGCATCATGGCATCGCCTAAATGCAACATTCCAAGCCGATTACATCGCATCTCGCATCAGTATGTATGGCTACCCTGAAGATATCATTTTGCCTGAAGCGACATTCTATTCCCTTGGAATCGGTACAACTTTGCAGCCCATTTCCATCCATCTAAAAATAGATAATATTTCAGATGTTTATTACGAAACAATTTTAGGCTACCCAGAACCACCTCGATCTTTTTCTATAAATATTCTCTATAATTTTAGGAACCCTGAAGAATAATGATAAAATATTTCATAGTCATAAGCACACCTCATCAACCTTTGAAAGGGAAATAATGAAACACATTCTACTCCTATTAATACTCACTTTGTTGGCATTTGCTCAAGACGGTCTCTTCGTCTTATGCGAAGGCAATTATGGCTCGACGAATGCGTCTCTCTGGTCTCTGGACATAAATAATTCTTCGGCTTCGATTCCAGCGTTTATAGGATTTGATGCCTCTCAGATGGGCGACACAGGACAATCCATGAAAATCGTCGATTCTAAAATGTACGTTTGTATGAATAACAGCCACAGTATCGAAATTTTTAGTGTCACTGATAACGCCAATCCAACTCATGTCCATACAATTGACGTTTCTGGTGTGTCACCTCGATACTTAGCGATATTGGACAATTCCGCCTATGTTACATCATGGAATTTGAACGCTATTCTGAAGATTAATCTTGATAATTATCAGATCGAGGACACGATAAACGTAAACGGAATGCCTGAAGATATTTTGACTTATGACGGAAAACTCTATGTGTCGCTAACGATGAATGCAGATTGGTCCAGTTCAAATCAAGTATTGGAATTAGCAAATACCAACGGTGAATGGTCGACTCTAAATAGTTATAATGTAATACCTGGGCCAGGTCGTTTGCTTATTCATGATGACAATCTTTACATTGCCAGCACGTATTATAATGATGCATGGGAAACGTTTGCAGGGACCTCTCGAATCAATCTTCTAACAGGTGATGTTCTCGCTGTTGATTACGGCCTTAGTTATAGCTATGGAGGCGATCTAGCCATCATGAATAATAGTATATACCGTTCTACGTTCACTGGCGCTGCTATGATGGATGATAGTCTTCAACTTGTATCAGATGGTGAAATCAGTGATATGGAAAATGTCTATATGTTCTCAATTATTAATGATAATTTCTATTTTGGTCTTACAGACTATGTGGCTCCTGATAATATCCGTGTTTATAATGCCGATGGCGAATTTATTAATAATTTTGTTGTGGGAGCGCTACCGACTGAAATTGTATTAAGTGTGGCATCTAATGCCGTAGCAGCGACACCACTGCAGGCAAGAGAATTTGAAATTAATGGAAATTATCCGAATCCATTTAATCCAAATACGATGATTGATTTTGAAGTGGAAAAAGAGACACGTTTATCAGCTCATATAATTGATATTAATGGACATATCATCAGTGAATATCCCACTCAAACTTTCGCAGCGGGGCATTATAGTATCAACTGGAATGGTCTCACTTTTGACGGAGAACCTCTACCAAGTGGGATTTACTTTGTAAAAATATTTACCAATAATAGCTCCGATATTTTGAAAATAACCTTATTAAGATAATTCTCGAAACTTTTCATAACTATAAAAATAATCCCACTTCATTGTGGGATATTTTTGTATGAGTTCTTGTGATATCTTTTACAGAATCAATTCATAAACGCCCATGTTACGGTTAAAACATGGAAGCTTGATTCTGTGGGAGTATTGGTCAATGAAATAAATGATTGTGGCAGATTAAGGGCAGAAATATTCGTTAAAAGGGGATCATAATTGGCGTTATAATTTGTATAATTGATACTTAATGTTTGAATTACAGCCGTGATATTTGCATGGACAAGGTGCACGTTATCACGATTAAAAATAAAGGGTGACGGTTCTACGCGCAGTTTACCCGGATTAAATACTCCTGAATTTACATTGAAATAATGTTCTCCCATAAGACCTGGGAAAATAAGCAAGGCACCGGATCGCAAACGAATAGGCAAGTAGATCGACCACGTTAATTTTTCATCCGCAAAATTGAATATTTCATTCTCATGCTTTAATAGTTGGTCATATTGTATGGTAAATAATTTTCTTGAGTCCGTCTGTATTGCATAACGTGCTTTCCAGCCCATTGCCCCATGGTTTGTTTCCCAAAATTGAATTGATTGCGAACCAAATTGATCAAATTGGTAAAATACGTTTAGGGAGGAAACAGTCTGTAAATGTGCCGTCACTTCTTTGATATCAGTCTGTAGTAGCGGTTTCGTTAGGAAACTGAGTTTAAATTTATTCCATTTTTTTTCGATTCTAATATCGGGACTTATTTCAACATTGTGATGATAAAGGCTTTTAAAACCCACGTTAAAGGCATCAAAATGACGGATATTCATTTTGAAATTGGCATCAAACACAGGGTAAGTCAAACGCGTACTATCATTTTTAAAATGTACGCCACCGCTTAAGAAATCCATTGATTCAGACCTATTATAAAAGCCCATCAAAGCGATTGTTCGGGTTTCATGAGATTCATTTCCAAGCCATTTTCGAGACCCAACTCTCTCCCACAGTTCAAAGTTGCGAATCCATTTTTGAGTTGAATCATGAATTTGAATACCCCCCGTCGCATACTGATGCTCATACACTGATAATCCGAGAATCCCAGTTAGTCCCAATTCATCATAATTTAAATCATTGAAAGGAAGCAATGCTTTATGCAATTGTGCCGTCAATCGCATGGATTTTTTGTCCTCTTTGACGATCCATTGTGCACGATGATCTTCCACGCTATAAGAATCAGAACCAATATATCTTGGGAATTTGCGTATCTCATGTAATTGACCATAATATTGATGGGGTGAAATTGAAGTATGGTACCAAATCCCAAAGTTCATAATATTATAATCGCCTTGTTTATAATGTACTTCTAACCAAGTGGCGGCTGTATCGTTTGAGGATGTCAACGGCACGTCTAAACCCATTTTAGATGAAGTATAAGGCAGCGATCCGGCAATCCAGATAGCTTGAAGCGAACTCCCTGTGGGATTTAAATCGAGGCTTTGATTCCAATGATTAAGCGTAAAACCTTCGCTACCATAGGGTCGGGAGACATCCCAGGTTCCAGCTTCTCCGACACGTACACCAAAATTAGGTTCAATATTCGGTGCGTAACTCGGAAATAAAAGTTGTCCATTCAAATTTAAATAAAACAGAGACAGCAGAATCAATCGAACTGCATGATTTATTCTCGGCTTTGTAAATTCTAGGGATTTATACATAGGAGCAATTCAATGGAAACTTTTTTTTGATGCATTAGACTTTATCTGTGAGTGCGTTGAAATGAATATCCGTAACACTTTTTTCAGTTAATTGTAATTGAAATTGAATGATTTGCATATGGGTACTTTTGATTAACTCTGGCATAACCCAGGCGAAAATCACCACATTAGCGACCATATGTATTGAGAAAAACGGTAATCCCACGAGCAAGGTCTTCCAAGTTCCTGACCAATCCATCCCTGCTGTCAATGGGTAACTTAGCGCCGTAATGCCATCATAACTAAGGGTTAATAAAGCACCTATGATTCCATTTAATAATCGTGTTTTGTATGTAAGTGATTGATTGATAAGAACTTTTGAAAGTAATGCACCGAAATAGGCTATGAATCCCATACCGATAATTTGGGACATAAAAAGAGCTGGGAATGCGAGTCCCGAGCCAATTGGATTGAGTGCAGAATAGAGCCCTTCTCCCATCACGGCAACAGCAATTCCATTTTTATAAGAAAGTAAAACACCGGCGAGAAAAGCCAATAATGTTACAAATTCTACATTTGGAATCATGGCAAAAAGAAAACCGATTGAAAAGATTAACGAGACCCAAAATGCCATAAAAGACAATTTACGGTAGTCATTCAGATTCATCAAAAAACAAATCTTTCTTTAATAGAGACACCCTAAAATAGTTGCGACGTGAGGTCCAAGTGCCCTGTTCTTTGTCCTCAAGGATGGCATTTTCCATCATATTCATACGCGCGTCCATTTCGTCAATGAAGTGTACGAGTAGAGCTTCTTTAAATTTGGGTGGTGCGGGTGATTGCCATTCATATTTGCCTTGATGGCTCAAGACAATGTGTTCGAGTTTAATCAATGTTTCTTTCGGGAAATCAGTAATGTCTTTCGCCGTCTCAATGAGCATATCGCGGCCCATTACGACATGACCCAATAAAATTCCTTCGTCTGTATAGCCGGGCTTTTCGACTGTTTTAAGCTCTTTAATTTTGCCAATATCATGAAGCAATACGCCCGTGAGTAAAAGATCGGGGTCGGCATTATAATGCTTTGCAACAAATGCCGCGAGTTTAAGCATTGAGAGCACATGCTCTTGAAATCCGCCGTAAACGGCATGATGTAATGTCATAGAAGCGGGATGCGTTTTAATGATGGACTCATATTTTGAATACAGTTTCAATGATAGTGTCTTTAGAAATTGGTTAGACATTCCGTTGATTATTTCCATTATTTCTTGCCACATTTCATCAGGATTTTGCTTTGAAGCTGGTAACAAATCAATGGCATCAAATCCATAGTCTCTATGTTTTTCGTGGTTTGCAATGGCAATTTCTATGATGTCTAATTGCACAATATTTTGAAATGTCGTAACCCTTGCTTTTACAGCAACAGGGTCGCCTTGTTCAAACGTTTTTTGAAATGCAGCAGCATTTTCCCAAATTTTTCCGTCGATTTTTCCGCTTTTATCGGATAAGGTTACGTGAATATACGGTGAGCCTGTTTTCGTATTCCGCACTTCTTTGATATTGCATCGAAAGAAGCCTTGAATCTGATCTCCGGCCTTAAATTCTTGAATCATCTGTGTTTTAATTTTCATCATAGAAAGCTAATTTTCCTTTATGTAAATGGCAGTAAAATCTCCGGCAAAATATAAAAGATTTTAAGGCCAAATAAAGGGATTAAATCAATTTAGATTTAACACATGGAAGGATCATTATTGACATTTTCTTAAGCATCAAACGATCATGAATATTTGATATGAATTTATTTTTTTATCGTGATAAGGGGGATCGACTTTTTTTGATTCGGATTGATAGTACAATGACTGCATTTAATATCCGTTTCGACATGATAAAATTGACGCGCAAACTTACGTGCGACGTATATCATTGATAACACAAACAATATGATAGCGATTATTTCTTGCATTTTAGCCTCCTATTCCCAGGATTTTTCCGCCTTGGAATACTAATAAAGAAGCAAAATAGGCTAGCGAAGTCATATAACCCGTCATGATAAGTGGCCATTTCCAGGAATTTGTTTCTTTTTTTACAATGGCAAATGTCGCCATACACTGTGCCGCAAATACATAGAAGACGAGCAAGGATAAAGCCGTCAGAATTGAATACGTTTTTTTACCAGTCTGTTCATTCGTATCATTGACAAGGGCTCTGGAAAGGTTCACCATTTCCCCACTGCCGTCCTCAACATTATAGATAGTCGAAAGTGTCGAAACCATGACTTCTCTTGCGGCGAATGATGTAACCAAACCAATGCCAATTTTCCAATCGAAGCCAAGAGGTGCAATAAAGGGTTCCATCTTCTTCCCCAATTGTCCGGCGTAGCTTGCCTCGATTTTAGTCATCATCTCACCTGTTTCCTGATGCTGAACTTTGGGAAAAGACGCTAAAAACCATAGAACGATAGATATAGCCAAGATGATTTTACCCGCATCCGTTAAAAAGCCCCTCGCTCTTTGATACACTTGATAGAGTGTAGAGCGTAAAAGGGGTACTCTATATGGAGGCAATTCCATTACAAAATTCGAATGACTTTTCAGTGTAATGAATCGGGAAAATATTTTTGCGATTACTAAAGCCGTTGCTGTTCCTAAAAAATACATAAATACCAGAACGAGACCCTGTAAACCAAAAATTCCAGACACTTTTTCGGATGGAATAAACGCACCAATAAGCATGGCATAAACGGGCAATCTCGCGCTACAGGATATAAGAGGAACGATTAGAATAGTGATCAGTCGCTCTTTCCAACTATCGATTGTTCGCGTCGCCATAACGCCTGGTATCGCACAGGCAAACCCACTCATAAGGGGTAGAACAGATCGACCATGAAGCCCTACTTTCGTCATAAATTTGTCCATCATGACCACGACTCGAGCCATATAGCCTGTATCTTCTAAAATGGCGAGGAAGAAAACTAAAATAAGTATTTGTGGTAAGAATATCAATATGGCACCAACGCCTCCGATGACGCCTTCTACGAGTAAATCCCTTAATATTCCAGGACTCATCATTTGATGGATGGAATGTCCGAAAGCAGCGACGCCAGAATCAATCCATTCCATAGGATAGCTGGAAAATGTAAAGATAGTTTGAAAAATAAAATATAGGATCCCTACAAATATTATGGGTCCCATATATTGATGTGTTAATACTTTGTCTAATTTTTCGCTAAAAGAAGATTCTTTTATTTTATCGACTCTAGCATTTTCCGTTGATCCTAATTGTTTGTCAAGCCAATGATATCGTAGTGTTGCCTCAATGATTTTATAGGAGATCCCCTTCTTTTCCATAGCGTCGCGACTTTGCTGAACGATGGATTCAAGTTTGGTCAATTTATAATCTAAAGCGTTATTATTCTTTTTAAAATAATTTTTGTAAAGCTTGAATGTGGAATTACGTGTCACCAATCTTAATCCTTGAGCTATTGCAGCTTCCTCGGTGTACGCGAATTCAGATTGAAGCCATTGAATTAGTGGCGTAATGGACGATATATTAGAAAGTTTTACAGCGTGATTTACGTTTGCAGAATGTGGTCTCAATGCAAAGGATAGTGTTGATTTTAACGCATCAATGCCAGTTTTTTGAGAAGCGGAAACATAGACGGCAGCTTCTGCACCAAACATATTTTTAATATCTTCTTCAGCGATTCTCTTCGCTTCGTCAGTGCGGTCAGACATATTGAGGGCAATTACAACGGGAATCCCTAAATCCATGACTTGTGATGTTAAATATAAATTCCGGCTCAAATTCGATGCATCGACGACTGAAATTATTACTTCAGGTTTTTCGTCAGAATGCAACCAATGCAACACTTGCTCTGTAACGACCTGTTCATCAAAAGATTCAGCTGTTAAACTATATGTCCCTGGTAAATCAAGTAGGTCAATATGCTGATTATTATTTAATTTTAGTTTCCCGATTTTCCTATCAACCGTTACGCCAGGATAGTTTGATACCTTTTGATGCATACCCGTTAATTGATTAAATAATGCTGTTTTCCCTGAATTAGGATTCCCAATGAGGGCGATAAATCGGTTAAAATCGGTTTTCATAATTATGAATAAATTTCAATGTGAGCAGCGTCATTTTTTCGAACTGAGACATAATAATCTCGGACTTTAAATTCGAGAGGCCCATTAAAGGGCGTTCGTTTAATCATACGAATTTCAGTCCCTGGCAGAATTCCCATTTCGACTAAACGAGATTGAAGTTCGGACGATTCCAAAAATCCTTTTATTTGTGCAACTTGATTTTTTTTCATATCTAATAATGTCATTTGTTTAGGCAATCCTGACAAATGCCAAATAATTGATGTACATGTCGTTCTAATTTAAAATCAAATTTCTTTGCAATAGAAACTTGAAGCGATTCAATTTCCTCATTAAAAAACTCTTCAACCTTGCCACAGTCAATGCAGATTAGATGATCATGGTGTGATGCCGAAGTTCGCATTTCATATCGAGCTCTACCGTCACCGAACTCTAATTTTCGTACAATGCTGTTTTCAACTAAAGCATCTAAGACCCTGTAAACGGTTGCTCTACTTACATTATCTTCAGTTTTTCGCAATTCGAAATAGAGTTCATCAGCGTCAGGATGTGCGTTTATTTTTCCGAGTAAAGTCAAAATTGCAAGCCGTTGAGGCGTAACCTTGAGATTCCCTGCTTTGAGTTGCTGTCTATTGTCTGGTGTTTCCATATGAAGGTCCCTTTCCTCTTCTCAAATGAAGATACATAAAGGAGGCTCTATTGCAAGTGATATTCATTCGCATTTAGAAAATATTTATTTATGGAACGAAATGTAACAAAAAAAGGGCTCAGAAGAGCCCTTTTCAAACTATAAAAGAATCAGATTATTTAAGCAATAACATTTTGTTAGTTGCTGTAAATCCGTCTGCTTCCATTGAATAGAAATATAAACCTGAAGGCATTGCTTTACCCATGGAATTTGTACCTTTCCATGAGGCAGTGTAATTTCCAGATGTAAATTTTGTATCCTTACAATTCTGATTATTCTTCAAGCGGAAACACCGCTAACTTTAATATTTTGTTCCCCATATTTTCAACTTCGATATGTATGATATACATTCCTCGTGCTATAGTTTTGCCTGCACTATTTTTCAAGTCCCATTGGTCAAACGTACTGCCACTAAAAGCCGAGTTATGATGTTCAATTTTGTTTACGAGATGTCCACCGACGGAATATATGCGGATGATGCATTTAATATCCTCGCGAGCCGGAAGATGTGAAAACATAACATAATGATTTAGAGACATAACTTCTTCATTATAAGTACCATAATAAGGATTTGGGAAAACATTAATGAGGTCGATTTGTTTATCGAGTTCAGCCTGATTCGTTGTTGTTTTTAATACTTCCGGAGTAAAGATATATTCATCAATACCTGGCTTGACAGGGTTCAAGAAATATAGGTTAACTGTATCGCCGATTGAATATTTGGAAGCGCTGCTAAAGGTAAACATCCATCCGGATGCATCATTATTATATAGAGGATAAATCGTATTCTCATTTTCGTAATAATCTTCGTGCATGGTCACAACCCAGTCATTATCAAGGGTCAATAATGTTTCTTCACCATCTATTATCATGCCACTGTTAGAACCGGAATTATTATTATCAGCTATACCCACGCCGAGTCTTACATTACGCTCTATATCCCATATTTCATATGGAACATGCGTTAAGGTATCAGCTGGTTGATAATCTCGTGAAAGTGACCAGATACTGGCATTCGAGCCTTCCTCTGTAAACCTAATTTGTAAATCTGATTGAATAAGTTCAGGGTCTGTAATGCCACCACCAATTCCGCGCAAAGAGCTAATTAAGTCGTTAGTCGCTCCTGGTACATCACCCGCAAATTGTGATACATAGACCTCGTGAGAAACAGCTCTAAAAAGATCAAAATAAGTTTCAACGCCATCGACGATTTCGAAGTAATCATAGTAATAATCAGGCCCATACATCGTGTCAAGAGAAGCCGTATCGCCGTTTTCGTTCCAAAATAGATGATCAACACCCCCAGGTGATATGGCTAAGAAACGTTTCGTTATAAGTTGATTCTCAACAGCATTGCTCGTTTGCTCCCATCCAGCATTAAAAAGAGGTACGTCAAATGAAATATCTTTAACGGATACTTTTATCCCTTCAATTATGTCTGTTGTAAAATTATTGAGTGTTGAACTCTCAAATAAGGTATCGTCAACCGCAATTACTGTGTCATTATCGATTCTACCAAAATACCAACTACCACTCGAGTTGGTTGAATCATAGTTAAAACCAACTTTATAGGAGTCACCTGTAACTTGTACTGGATCAATAATAGTAGCCGAAATTTTCGCTTGACCATTGCCCGTTTGAATAACAGCAACATTGTCACCGGATGACGCGATTACCTCCTCACCGACTCCCGACATATGCGGCCTAACCACAATCGCAGATTTTGCACTTTCTGCAGTTTTAGGTGTACCTTCTGCATTATAAACATAATTTGTAACAGCATAATAATATTGACGACCATTTCGTAAATCTATATGGCCATCAATAGCGTCTATACGGATATCAATCATCCGAGAGATACCACTATCAGTACCAAATTGAACAGCAACCTCAAGCGTGAGTCCAATATCAATGTTTAATTCACGATCTATTATGGTCGTTATATTATCAATGATGTCATAGGTCGCAATGCGTGTCCAAGGACCATTTGGTGACTCTCCTTGATACACGTTATATCCTTGAAAATTATAGCCATATTCTTCAAAACCTTCGACGGTTTCACTATTTTCATACCATGATAAAATAATTTGCTCATCCAATTCACTTGCCAACACTTTTGGATCAACGGGGCCAGGAAAACTAAATTGTGAATCATAAGCATTTTGAGCAAATTGGTCATAATATTTCATAGCATCGATGGCGTCTAAATTATTTGTGCTCGCAGCAATAACAATTGCAGCAACAATTTCCTGAACACCTGGTTCACCGACTTGAGGCAAGCCATCGTCATTTGAATCAGTCCATGTTTCCATTGTAAAGGGACCGGAACTCATAATCATTCTTCTGTCTCCGGGGCCACCCACATTATGATCATCAAATTCTGTCCATCCTATTCCACTATTAGGATTACCAGTCGTAGTAAAAGTAGTTACAAATCCATCCAAATCAAAAATCGGATCACCATTCGGATGTAAGCCCATCATATAATTATAAGCTTCACCAGCGTTTTCTGGATCACTGAAAGTAGGGCTACTCTTTAGGATTCTAATAAAGGATGTCATAGGCAAATTTCTATAGTCTTCAATTACTTTTCCTGATACTAAAGCAGTATTTCCTGGACTCGGGACGATTGGGCCTTGGAGAAAATCGAATCCAAGGGCTGGAGGCGTGATGCCATACATTTGATCTATAGGCACACCATTATAGTAATAACCCACACTCAAACTTGTGTCGCAACCCACATAATCATCAGAGGCATCACCGAGGTCGCCATCAGACCAAATGGCAATATATGTATCTTCTATCGACGCTCCACTTTTGTTAATGACAAGCCATTTCATAAACATAATATTGCCAAGAGGGTCGGCTCTATCGTAACCAAATGTTGTGGTTTGAACTTCAATATTGAGTGGTTGCGTGTTCCACAAGTGACTATGTCTATTCGAATCTGCATCATTCATAACATACCAATGCATCTGGTCACCCATAATTTGAGGTGGATCCTCACCCGTTACTAATTCACCATCTGGGCCATTGTATTGACCATCGCCATTGAAATCTTCGTAGTCTTCGTCAATATTATAGAATCCATCGTTATTGTCATCTGTAAAATATTCGCCATCGTGGGCCGGCGCACCATCACTGGCAGGCCAAGTATCATATTCACGATTATAATTTGGATTATTAGGGTCAGATGAATCTGTTTTGTTAATTGAACTTACTTGAAAATGAGGATTAACGGGGTTATTCGGTACACCCACGACTCCCGTACTCGGGTCATAATCAATTGAGCCTGGTTGAAATTCAGATGAATACTCAGCGACTGCAGATCGAAGCTCTCCATCTACCGTTCCTATAATCCATAAACCAGAGGCAAATACCGCTGTATTTCCGCTTCCGCTTGGCCACTCTAAGCCAGAGTTTCCCGTTGGAATGTGGCTTACGAAGTGGCCATTATTACCAAACCAAGCTCTAATTTGATTGGCATCATATAACACAAACTCAAGTGTATTTGTTTTATCAAGAGTACTAGATGTCGCTTGCCTTAAATCTCCCATTAACATGGAGGTCAAAACAGTAGTCGCCATGAATATTAGAAATATCCTTTTAACAAATTTTGTTTTTTTCACAATCCACTGATCCTTTTTATTCCAGCATAGTATACTGCATTATATATCTATATCAATGGAAAAAGATGGCAAAAAAAAGGGCTCCGAAGAGCCCTTTTCAAACTATAAAAGAATCAGATTATTTAAGCAATAACATTTTGTTAGTTGCTGTAAATCCGTCTGCTTCCATTGAATAGAAATATAAACCTGAAGGCATTGCTTTACCCATGGAATTTGAACCATTCCATGAGGCAGTGTAATTACCAGCCGTCATATTGCTATTAACAAGTGTTGTAACTTCTTGACCCAATGTGTTAAACACAGTAATCTTAACATCACCAGCACTTGGTAGTGAATATGTAATGTTTGTTACTGGGTTGAATGGGTTTGGATAAGCTGAACCAAGTTCAAAAGTAGTTGGAGCAGCTGTTTCATCCGTAGATACAACTAAGATGTCAAACCAATAAACTGATTTGGTTTGAGCTGATTCTGCAGAGAAACCATACCATGTATAAGGTGATGCATTCATTGATAATGGATCAAAACCTAAGAAGACAACTTTGTCATCGCCAACAGTACGATTTAAACCGATTGAAAGATCAGAAGTACGACCAAAAGTAGTCATATTTACATCACCTGCATCAACAGCATCAAATCCGTCTAGCCAGTTGGCTACACCAATTTCATAAGCAGGGTCATACAAAAGCGTATCACCTGTTGCCGTATGAGCGGTATATAAATCACCTGTTAAAACATTGCCATCAACAGCTTCGATCGCATCAGCGCCTGTATCTTCATTAATGTCGTTATAAATATAAGCAATACCTAAGACATCATACTCAAAATCGCCAGCAACATAAGCACCATCTGTCCAGTTCGTTAATGCACCAAACCACTCATCACCTGCTAAGAAGTAGTTTTTAGCACCTTCGTCTAACCAAGCTGCAATAACAGCACGGTTGTCGAAAGTTGGTCCATCTGTTGTGATTTCATAGATTGTTGAATAAGCAGAAGCTAAAGAGGCAATAATTTCGCCATTCCATACGTCATGACCAAAATATAATGTTTCATAGGTTGAATAGGCACCTATACCAAAATAGTAGTCGGCAGGATAACCCGATAAGGCTCCACCATTGAATACAACTAAGACATCAGAGCCTGGTACAAATACGCTGTAAGTCATTGTAGCTGCGATAGTATTTGAATACAAACCTTCAACGTCTGTTGCTTCAACATAATAAGAAACATCACCACCTGCTAAACCTGGAATTTCGCCGATATAAGCTGTATCATTGGCTGTCATGGCAATTGGGGAGAAGTCTCCACCATTTACAGAAACCATTAGATTAACAGAATCGACACCGAAAGCACCGCCACCTGGATTATCATCTGTAACTTTAGCAGTTACGGAACGAGCTCCCTGGTCTAATGTTACGGCTAAGGACGTTACGTCAGTAATTTCTGGACCACGGTCAGTTGTATATTCAACATTAGCTATCCAATCCCAAGCGTAAGAACGTATATACCAACCCCAGTCATCATTACCTAAACGACCGGTTGGGTTACCGATAGGACCATAGAATTTTAAACCAGGTTGTCTGTCATAATGCAAAACTGCGGACATAAAACCCATTCTATAATCAGCACCATCAGCATCATCTGGGAAACCAGAGAATTTTGTAACGATAATAAACGTATCGCCGGCTGCAAATTCGTAGGTTGTTCCCATAGTAGCTTCTAAATCGAGATTAACCCAACCACCATCATCAGCATTTGGCTCCAAAGATATTGAAGCAGCGCCAAAAAATGGCCAAACTTGTGCATCTAAAGGATCATAGTTAAAATCAGGATCAGCACCTGTTAAACCGTTGATGCCACCTTGAACCCAGTTTGTACCGTAAACTTCCATACCGGAAGCTTCGTCATAATAACCAAGATGAGAAGTTGATGCATCAGCAATCGCTTCTGTATTAATTTCTGCCCAGTCATAGTTAGAAGCATAGACGTTTACTGACATAGCTCCACCTGTAACTGCAGGCAAATCTGAAAAATTAAAATCGACTGATCTTAAGATACCACCAGCAGCTGGAACGAAATATTCGAAGAAATAATCTCCAGTCCAACCACCAAAGTTTGTATTAACCGTAAGACCATCAGTCCAAGAAATTGTAGCTAAAGTACCGTTTACAGAATTTGTAGCATTTCTGTCAGCAGTTCTCGCCATTTGTTCCTCAGTTGCAGGTATTACTTCTTGTCCTAAACCTGTGCTTCTTTGAGGTAAAACATTACCTGCGAAAGCGCTTAGGACTAACAGCATAGATGCTGTTATAACTAGTAGCGTTTTAACGTTTCTCATTGAACGTCCTCCTTTTTGTTGTTCGCTATTTAAAAACCGACTTTCACCGAAAGCCATTGATTGTTCTCGAATAAGTGAGTGACTCGCATCGCATAATCTAATGAAATTGATGTCCCAGCCATGTTATAATTTAATCCAGCTCCAAACCCAGGACCATATAAATAATCCTCTGTTAAAGCAACGAATTCATTTGTTTCAGGATTTTCTGCAAGGGAGTATGAAGCTCTAAAATGAATCAAATTTGCGACTTCTAAATCAGCTCCAAAATTATACTGGTCGAAATTGAAGTTATCGTTTAAAAAAGCCGCTCCAAGAGAGAGTGTCATGAATTGAGTTTTATAAACATCCTTGCCAATAGAAATCTCCATTTGAGTCGGTAGTTCAAATGATGAAAGAGGCACTCTAAAAGGTTCCTGTCTTGTGCCAGGCTCCGTTCCAGGGGGAACAACATTTTGCTCTAAATCGGGACCGTTAAAAATCATGTCTGTTCCCAAATTTCTTAACACAACACCTAATCTAAAGCCATCTGCGCCGTTCGAATACTGAACACCTGCATTTAAAGCCATACCGCTTGTAGTTGTTCGAACAATCGTCTCAGATAAAAAGTTGATTTTAGCACCAAAACTGATACGGTCTGTCATCTTCCTCGAGTAGATCAAGCCGAGCGTCATATATTTTGGAGAATAGACTTCACCTGTTCCATCGGGATTCTTTTCCGTTGTAACAGGAATATCACCAAAGCTTGTTGTTTTAAGGGTTGCGCCAATTGTACCAAAACCTGGGACATTGGAAGCTATCGCCAAATAACCAACATCAATTCCAGCAATATAGGACAAGCTTGAAAATATGACTTCCCCATTACCGCTTAGATTTGCAACGCCTGCTGGATTCCAGTATGCGGCTTCAATTCCAGAGATGGATGCTCCCATGGAACCACCTAAGGCAGTACCGACGGACCCTACTGGTAACAGCAGTTCTTGAGCGCCTGAAGTTCCTCTTCTTGCGCCACTTCCTGCAACTAAAAATGTAGGCAGCATTATCAAGACAAAGATAATGAGTATTCGTTTATTCTTATTATATCTAAATTTCATATTAATATCCTCTGATTTCCGATGATCAATAAACATCTAGTCGTTCTTCGGGTTGAAATACAGCCATTTTTAATATCTTATTTCCAACGCCTTCAACTTCGACATGGATAATATACATGCCGCTAGCTACAGGAACACCTACGTGATTCGTAAGATTCCATTCGTCAAATGTTGAACCGCTAAATGATGAGTTATGGTGTTCTATTTTGTTGACAAATTGTCCACCAACAGAATAGATACGGATCGTACATTCAGTAGCGACATCAGAAGGTAAGTGTGTAAATCTCATAAAACGATTTAACGGTGATGTCTCTTCAAGATTGTATCCAAAATAAGGATTTGGAAAGACATTAATTAAATCAAGTTGTTTTTGAAGTTCATCCTTATCCGTCGTTACTTTTAAAGCCTCGGGTGTGAATATATATTCATCCTCTCCTGCTTTCACAGGATTAAGAAAATATAAATTAACCGTATCGCCTACTGAGTATTTTGAAGCCGAACTAAACAAAAACCCCCACCCAGAAAGAGAATTATTTATGAGTGGATAAATTGAATCTGAGTGTGCAGCATAATCATCATGAATTGTAACAACCCAATCGTTGTCAAGCGTCAGAGTTGTATCTGTTCCATCGATAACAATTCCACTATTTCCACCGGTTCTATTATTATCTCCAATACCGACACAAAGTTGTATATCTCTTTCCACATCCCATATTTCATATGGTATATGGATCATTGTATCTGCTGGTTGATATCCTCCAACAGGTGACCAAATACTTGCATTAGATCCCGTTTCGGTAAAACGTAATTGCAAGTCAGATTGGATCAATTCGGGATCTGTGATGCCGCCGCCAATTCCACGTAAAGAGCTAATCAAATCGTTAGTTGCGCCGGGTATATCACCTGCAAATTGTGATATATAGACTTCATGCGACACGGCTCTAAAAAGATCAAAATATGTCTCAACACCGTCAACAATTGCAAAGTAATCATAAAAATAATTAGGTCCATACATAGTATCTAAATGGGCTGTATCTCCCATATCATTCCAAAATAATGAATCAACACCACCTGGAGAAATTGCGAGAAAGCGCTTACTTGCGAGTTTGTTTCCGACAATGTTACTTGTCTGCTCCCATCCAGCATTAAAAAGTGGAACTTGGAAAGCAACATCTTTTACAGACACTTTCAAGCCTTCAATCATGTCCGTTTCAAACGAATCCAAAACGGTACTTTCAAATAAAGTGTCCGTCACTTCGTTTGCAGCATCTAGACGTCCGAAATACCAGCTTCCTACTGTAGTTGTTGAATCATAATTAAATCCAACTTTATAAGCATCACCCGTGAGTTGAAGCGGGTCTACTACTGTAGCTTTTACAATCGTTTCGCCAATTCCGTTATGTAATGCATCAATTAAGTCATCAGTCAAAGCCGTTAAAGTTTGACCTACACCTTGAACATGTGGCCTCACCATGATAGATACTTTTGAGCTTTCGACTGTTTTTGGCGCAGCTTCATCATTAAAAGCATAATCAGTAACAGCAAAATAGTATTTCCGTCCATTAATTAAATCTGAGTTTCCTCTTACGGCATCTGTACGAATATCAATCAATCGTTGGATACCATTATCCGTACCAAACTGAACAGGTCCCTCAAGAATTAATCCATTAGTTACATTGAATTCTCTATCCAATATGGTTGTAACATTGTCAACAAGGTCGTAGGTTGCTATACGTTGCCAAGGACCGTTGGGGGATTCACCTTGATATACATTATAGCCTTGGAAAGTATACCCAAGTTGTTCGAAAGATTCGATATCATCTGCAGAATCATACCACGAGAGTATGATCTGTTCGTCCAATTCACTTAACAACACATCGGGTTGACTTGGGCTTGGTAAATTAAATTGTGAATCATAAGCATTCTGAGCAAACTGGTCAAAAAACTTCATGGCATCTACAGCATTTAAATTGTTGGTTCCTGCTGCGATAATAACAGCGGCAACAATTTCCTGAACACCAGGTTCACCAACTTGAGGCCAACCATCTGCGTTTGAATCAGACCAAGATTCCATCGTGAAAGGTCCAGAGCTCATAAGTTTTCGTCTGTCTCCAGGGCCACCAACATCATCATCGAATTCAGTCCACCCACTACCGGTACGAGGGTCACCAGGATCTAAAAATTTTGTTTCATTTCCATCTGGGTCAAGCCAGGGATCTCCTGTTATAGTAAAACCCTGCATATAATTATAGGCTTCAATAGCATTCTCAGGATCATTATATCCAGGGACACCATTGATATATTTTACGAAAGACGTCATGGGCATGTTCTTGAAATCTTCAATTTCTCGCCCCGAAACAAGCGCTACATCACCGGGACTCGGTACAATAGGCCCCTGAAAAAAGTCGTATCCAACAGCCGGTGGTTTCGTTCCATAACTTTGATCAACGGGTGTACCATTATAATAATAGCCCACACTCAAAACGGTGTCACAACCTACATAATCATCATTTGCGTCACCCAAGTCAGCATCAGACCATAAGGATATGTACGTATCTTCAATGGTTGTACCGCTTTTATTGATAACCAACCATTTCAAAAACATGATATTACCAAGAGGGTCAGCGCGATCAAATCCAAAAAGGGTCGTTTGCACTTCAATGGATAATGGTTGAGTCGACCATAGATTGGTGTGGGCAGCATCATCTGCGTCATTCATTACAAACCAATGCATTTGGTCACCAATCATCAAAGGAGGATCTTCTCCTGTAACGAGCTGACCATCAGGTCCATTGTATACACCATCACCATTAAAGTCAACGAATGCTTCTTCAGGATCACGAACACCTTCTATACCGTCAGCAAAATCGTCTGTAAAGTATTCACCATCATGAGCAGGGGCTCCATCGGTAGCTGGCCATGATGCATATTCACGATTATAGTCGGGACTCGTCGGATCGGAGGAATCGTTTTTATTGATTGAGCTTACTTGAAAACGAGCATCATTGGAATTATTGGGTGTACCGCCAACACCCGATCCTGGTACGTACGCCATAGACCCAGGCTGGAATTCCGACGCATATTCAGCCGCAGCCGATCTAATTTCGCCATCAACTTTACCAGCAATCCATAAACCTGAGGCAAATACTGCTGAATTTCCACTGCCCTTTGGCCATTCTAAACCAGAATTCCCAGTGGGGATATGACTCACAATGTGACCATTATTCCCAACCCAGGACCTAATCTGATTTGCATCATATAAAATAAACTCAAGTGTATTTGTTTTACCGAGTGAGTTTACGGTTCCGTGTTTTAAATCTCCAAACAACATCGTTGACGACACAATCAATGCTAACAGAATTAGAGATATCTTTTTCAGATATTTTGTTTCATTCTTATTCATAATCTACGTATTCCTCTCTACTCTGTAAAAAAACGAACACCAAGCAAAACGGTTCTAGGAGCTTCGTAGTTAAAAGGTGTATTCATTCTCAAATTGTACAATTCTACATTATTAACTGGGTTATCTGCCCATACTTTTCCAATATCCGTTGAAAACCAACCGTCATAATCGGCTTGGCCCGTACCTTCATAAACATTCCGAGCATTAGATTTATTGAGAACATTTTGAATCCAGATAAAGGTGTTAAATTTAACGCCCATGAGACTGAAGTTTTTGTCAATTTTAGCATCGAGTTGATAAACCCAAGGCATCGTGCCTGAATTAAGCGCGGCGATTGGTGTATCAGAAGTCCCAGGGAATACGCTACTTGCGACTACCATTGGCGTATATCTTCTTCCACTTCCAAAGGTAAATAAGAAGTTAGCGCCTATTTCTTTGATAACATCTTTTTGAGTTGTTCTAAAATCAAGATTAGCAGAACCCGTATGACGTTGATCAAAATCAAGTGGACTTACGAAGGTTGGGTAGTTTCCGGATTGCCAAGCAATTTTGTATTGACCATCACCTGTCGAACCTGTACCACCAGCGGCTTGTAAGGTATAATTCAAGAATGCTGAGATATAACCCGTCCTTCTTAAATTATATGAAAAGGAAAGTCCTTTTACAGAACCAAAGTCACCATTCACATAATTTGCATAAATAACAGGGCTGGCATCTTTAACATTTCTAACTTGAACATAGCCCGTTAATTGTTTGTAAAACACAGTCAAATCAATACTGGATGTCACACCAACTTGTTGTTTAAATCCAATTTCATAACTCGTTGTTTTAACAGACTCTAGCTCTGGATTACCTGAAATAGTAAAGTTCCCAGCACTGAGGTTAGCGGCAAAACGCAAATAACTCACAAACAATTTATTCAGCTCTGGTTGTTGCACATATTTGCCGTATTGGGCATGGAAAACAGTTTTATCGGTAACGGGGAATGCTAAACCTAAACGAGGCGAAATGATATTTTCAGCTTTGCGTTTAATAAGTTGGTCAATGCCATTTCCATCAATCAAAACACTGTCTAAATCATACGTTGCTTCATATGAGGAATATGCACCTTTATCATCTTTGTAAATACGTTCCGAAATGGCGCCTTGGCCATCTAAAACGATTTTTGCAGCGTCATAAAAAACAAAGTTATTTGGATTAATATAATCGTAGCGTAAACCCAAATTCATAATCAGGTCATTAAGTTCAACTTTATCTTGGAAGAAAAGTCCACCTATAATAGGTCGTCTTGGACCATCTTTATTCGTTAACAAATCGTCATCTAAATACTCACTACCGTCTATTGTGTAGCCCATGTTCTCAGCATAACCCGCTTTATAAGTTTGGAACCAATAATTATCAATGTATGATTGATAGGTGTCATATTTGGTAACAGTTGGATCAGCAGAAGCTGTATACTCAGAGGACGTTAAAGGCGTATTAGACGTAAATTTGAATGCCAATACTTCAGGCGTTCCAATTCTATAATATCGCACGGTATATTTTCTAAATTCTGCACCTAATTTTAATTCGTGATTACCGGCTTGTTTCTTCATGTCAAAGTTTACGCCCGTATAACCCGTTTCATTTTTAGAAAACGATCCTAGGACAGCGTTTGGGCCATAGAAACTAGCGTATTCTTGACGCGTCCTCACATCGGTACCATTAGAAGAAAGGGCGGGTTGAAACATCAATTTATTATCGACTATTTCATAATCCCCTTGATTGTCTATCAAATATTTCATGGCATCATATTGATTGCCTAAATATTGACGAGCTTCCGTTGCACTCATAGCAGCAACTTTATCCATTAGAGCAACGGGCATTTCCTTTAATCCATAGAATAGATAGTCATTCCAATATTCTGCATTCCCCGTTTCATATCCATCATTAAAGGTGGATACTTGAAGATTCATGAGTGTATTGGAATTCAAAGCCCATGTAAAACGACCATAAGCAGCAATTGTTTTGCTTTTCCATAATGGCGTACTTTCTGGTGTAAAAGCAGTTCGGCGAGTATTATAGGCTCTCCAATTGTTTTGCGTGATATTACCACCCAATTTTACTCTAAAGTTTCTATTTGAATAAAAAAGATTTCCTGTTCCTAAGTATTTACCTTCACTATTGTTTGGCAATGGACCCGGGACGGATTTGACTACGTAGTCCGAATAGGTGGCGTAAGCTTCTTTACCAGCTTCACCAATATAGGTTGCTTCTGGATGCGATGTTACGGCGCCATCAGGATCATAGCTATAGCGTCTTTCACCATTTAGATAGAAAGTCAAGTGCTTACCTAAAGGCCCTGATAAAGCAAGACTATAAACATTTCGACCGTATGAATATGTATTTAAAAAGGCTTCTTTTTTACTGAGGAATTCATCCGTTGTAAGCTCGCCTGAAACTCTAAAATCTCTACGTCCCACGCGTGTTGACATGTTTATCAAACCAGCTGTGGCTGAACCATATTCAGCATCAAAACCACCGGCTTGAAACGAAACTTCTTCAAGTGCTTGACTTGAGACTTCGGCAGCTTCAGGTCGTGTTGTTCTATTGTAGTCGTTAACTTGATAGACACCGTCTACATAATATGCGACCTCTTCTTTACGACCTCCACGGATGTAAAGATTATCACCAACTTTTACAGCACCTGTCTGAAGTCCAACAATTTCATTCACATCACGAACAGGTAGATTTTCGATATCTTCTGCGTTCATGACACGTCTTGAATTTGTTGCTTTTCTCTCAATCATAGGTCGCTCTGCCACAACAATTACATCTTTACCTGAAATTGCTTCAACACCCATTTGAATATCAATAGTTGTTGTTATGTCAACCGTAACCCTGACTTCTTGAACTTCAACTCCACCATATCCTATATAATTAGCTTTAATTGTATATAAGCCAGGTGAAACGTTTAAAACATAGAATTTTCCATTTTCATCACTAGCGCTGCCCAACATAACTTCTTGGACAACAATATTTACACCGATTAACGGTTCGCCAGTTTCTTTGTCTGTTACAACTCCAGCAATCTTTCCAGTAGTACCACCAAATAGTGATGATACCGCCAGAAAACTAATCAGTAGCAATCCGTTTAAATACCTCGTTTTTGACATAGCTTAAGCCTCCAGCCTCAATTTTTTCTTTTCGCATTAATATTATGAGAAGCCAAGTTTGAGTCAAGTGATTATAATCTATTCTCCTACTTGTTATAAATTAATGGGGAAGCACTATTATTTAAATATAAAGCTACTATTATTAATATGTTATATCGTTTCATATATTATTTTTCAAAATAATATATTAAGTCCATTTTGTTTTTTTTTTATGCTCAGATAAAATTGTTTAATCCATTATTGGATTGTTGGTGCGGCGATCCTGTTTTTTTATCATCAATTATTCAATAACATAATTTGATGTTTAGCAATTGATAAATATATTTTAATCCAACCAATTGTATGAGCGTTTTACGTTTCTTTCAACATAGCCATTATAATTCTCTGACAAATCCATTACTTTAGCCCCTGAACAATGGTCCCCAATATGCGTCATGCTCTTCACGGGTCTTTTCTTCAACAAAATAAGATCGCATCTTTTGCCATGCGTTTTTCAAAGGTTGCGCCAAGGATTGATAAACATCATCTCTAAATATTCTAAAAACGATTACCGGAAAATCCTTACTCGTTTTTTTATATACATTTTCCTGCTGTTCTTGCTCCCATATTTCAACAGTATTGCACCTTTGGATTATTGAATTTCCAAGGGCCGTCGTAAAAAGTCCGATTCCAATACTTTGTACAATTTCATCAGTCGCCGAATCTAAAAAGGGAATTTTCTTGGCTAATTTCTCCAAACTCTTGCCCCCATAATTCAATACGTTACTAATAAGAATAAGATTAATAACATCTCTTAAAATAATCCAAATTTCTCTAATTAAAGGTCGTTGTCTATAGTGATGAACCACATTAAAAAAAAGCTTACCAAGGCGGTAAATAAGAAAGATAGCGTCCAAAGATTTTAAAGGTAAAATGATGACACCAAGCATATTGTCTCGTACTGATTTTTGCACAATATCTTGAGCGCCTTTTTTCAAGTTGTCCAATGCCGGTTCGATTGCATTATTTTTTAGCTTCGCTAATTTATCCCGATATGCGTCTGTCGTTTCAAATTTTAATTCGTTAATTTCGCTAATCCATTTCTCTAATTCACTTCTACTTTTGCCATCAATATTTGGATTTTTAATTAAGCGAAGTGCTGTCCCCGTAAGATAATTTGAATATTCCTTGAGATATTCGACTACATTTCGTGTCAGTGCGGCATTAGGCGGTTCAAGTAATTCAGGAAATTGCTTTACCAATATTTTAATTCGAAAAACTATATAAACCAACGCTCCAATCATGAAGATAGAGACAGAAATTCCTAAATAAATCGATGCATCAAAACTGGCGATAAGCATTTTTAAAAGTTCAAAAGCAAAAATAATGCAAACAATTCCTGCCATACTTTTCAATATGATTTTACCAATTTGATAGATATTTTTTATCTCGTTTAACATTCAACTCCCCCTCAACAGATCAATCGTTTCTTCCATCCCCTATTATAGCACAAAAGGCGCTTAAGTTTCACTTAAAAAAAATGACGCTTCAAATCCCACGAATCACGTTTAGATTCCATCATGAGTATTAAAGTAACACAACTAAAAAAATCTTTTAAAATGTTCAAAAGACAAGCTGGGTTAAAAAATGCCTTTACTTCGTTTTTTAATCGAAAATATGAAACGTTCCATGCTCTTAAAGGCATTGATTTAAATATTGATGATGGCGAAATCCTTGGCGTTCTTGGTGAAAATGGCGCGGGGAAAACAACGTTGATGAAAATTCTAATTGGTTTGCTCTATCCAACAGAAGGTGATGTCTTTGTCGATGATTATGTCCCATCAAAACGAAATAAAGACTTTTTACGGCAAATATCTATTGTGATGGGACAGAAAAATCAGCTCTGGTGGGACATTCCTGCGTCAGAATCATTTCTACTTAACAAGCAAATTTACAATCTCTCTGATGTCGAATATAAGGACTCCCTTGACGAACTTGTGACACTTTTTGATGTCAGCGAAAAACTCGATGTCCAAGTGCGTCGGCTTTCTTTAGGTGAACGCATGAAGATGGAAATTATCGCAGCCTTGCTCCATCGTCCAAAAATAATCTTACTTGATGAACCAACAATTGGCCTCGATGTCATCGCACAAAGCAAAATTCGGGACTTTATCACCTACTACAATCAAGAGCATAAATCAACGTTTCTCCTTACAAGTCATTACATGAGCGATATCGAAAAATTATGCAAACGCGTCGCCGTCATTCATCAAGGTATCAAACTGTATGATGGACAATTCAGTACCCTTATCGACAATATTAATCCAACGAAAAAAATGATGTTCGAATTCCAAAACCTCCCGTCTAAAGCCATCCTAAAAGAATTGGAAGAAAAATACACATTTACTCTGGAAAATAATATTCTCACAACACACTCTCCCGAAAAAATCATACCAGAAATGCTGGCCGATTTGTTTGCAATAGAAAAGCCAACTTCGTTTCGCTTGGAAGATTTGCCCGTCGAAGACACAATGAAATCCTTTTTTGAGAATCCCGATGAATTTATCTAGACCTTAGTTCTTAAAATATGATTCAAAATGCTGCAAAATATTGGGCTGTCCTAAAGCTAACATGGATTCGAACACTCGAATACAAAGCGAATGCTTTCGTGGGTCTATTTGCTATAATTTCAGGAATTGCTATTGAATACCTTATCTGGATTCAAATTTTTGCAACACAGAAAATAACAGAAATTCGCGGATTTACTTTCATTGAACTAATGATCTACCTGTATCTTTCTATTATCGTTGGGCAGCTCAAATCATCTTGGCAAACCTCACAAGAAATGATTGATGATATTCGCAACGGAGGGCTCAATCGATACCTCGTGAGACCTATCTCCTATTTTTGGTATAATTTTTCCCTGTTTATCGGGCATAATTCCCTTTATTACATTATCTATGGACTTCTTATTCTCATAGCACCGTTCATTTTCCCAGCATATCTTTTTCAAAATTATTTTCACATTTTTGGATTCCTTTTAGCATTGATACTTTCGATCTTTCTGTCCTATTCTGTCTATTTTTTTATGGTTGGATTCGCTTTTTGGTTTGGAGAAGTTCGCTCACTCATTACAGCCTATAACTTGGCAAACGTCATCTTAGCAGGCCAAATGGTACCCTTGAGTTTTTTCCCAGCAAAGATGCAATATGTGCTCTCGTTCACACCTATTCCCTACTTAGTTGATTTTCCAGTCTCAATTGCCACGAGCCGTCTGGATATGAGTCTTTGGCCTATGGGTTTTCTCAAATTGTCCGTTTGGATCGTTGTCATCTATATCGCAGGGCAAATTGTGTATCGAATCGGCATCCGAAAATATGGAGCTTTTGGTGCCTAGATATTTTTCGGTATGGCTTGCTTTTTTTAAAAACAGCCTCACCCGCGACCTTGAATACAAGGCAAATTTCATTGGTGGAATTGCCGTCGATAGTGTCTATTACCTCTTATATTATTTCTTCTTTTACACCATATTTTCCTACGTCGATAAATTGGGTTCTTTTGACAAAGAAGCCGTTTTTATTTTTCTAGTTATCAGTTTTTCTATTGATGCATTTTACATGTTTTTCTGCGCAAATAATGTGTATAAACTTAATGATTATGTCGTAAAAGGAGACCTAGATTTTATCTTAACCCGCCCGATTGATGCTCAAATATTTGTTTCGTTTCGTTATGTAAACACCTATGCCATTGTGTCGATTCTTTTCCTTTTACCCTTGCTTGGCATCCTCGTTTTTAATAGTCATTATGAACCAAACGTACTACAAATATGTCTCTTTATCCTCAGCTCAGCGGTGGGAGTTTCAATTTTTTATGCTTTCGACATGCTTCTCAGTAGCCTTGTTTTTTGGTTCCGAAATTTCTCCCTTGTTGGATGGCTTAGTTATGAAGTATTGAAATTTTCAATGCGCCCTGA
Organism: uncultured Fidelibacterota bacterium; assembly: GCA_937888365.1. Taxonomy (GTDB): domain Bacteria; phylum Fidelibacterota; class UBA8477; order UBA8477; family JABMPR01; genus CALBFA01. Next base: position 134,475 of record CALBFA010000101.1, read on the forward strand.
TTCCATATATACCGGAATTTCGCGGAAGATTCTGTTCTCCTTCGTACCTATGGCACTTATCTCGAGTGTCCCGACGCGCATTTTGCTTTTTGAGGATGGACTACATTACTTTTTATACCAAATCGCAATTGCCAGCATTTTAATTGGTATTACCCGATTAGTCTGGCTTCGTGGACTTAAAAAATACGAATCGGCTTCGTCCTGAATCTTAGGAATAAAAAAGTTAAAACCGGATTTAAAACTTTAATTATTTATTAGTGTATTTGTAATTTTATTTCGGTAAAATAACGGAAGATTAACCGTCATTTCTCCTCATATATTAGCCGTATTTATTCTCATTTATTTCCATCATATATATTCAATTTGTTTCTTAATGTCCTCACACTTATGTCCAGCAATTCCGCTGCTTTCGTACGATTATTTTTTGTTTTTTTAAGTGTACAGTAGATTAATCGTTTCTCCATTTCAGCTATTGTCAGAGATTCAGAAGGAGGGAAATTTACCTCTAATCCAAATGAGTCTGAATCTTGAGAAAAGTATTCGAGATTCAAATTGGAATTCTTTCCACTATAAAGGATGGCCCTCTCCGTAAGGTCTTTGAGTTCTCGGACATTCCCTTTCCACGGTTGTTTCGTGAGCACTTTCAGCGTTTCAGGCATTAACGTCTTTTCGTCACATTTATATTTTTCACCGAATATTTTAATAAAATGATTCAACAACAACGGAATATCTTCAAGGTGTTCACACAATGCAGGAACGAGAACAGGGAATACATTCAATCGATGATACAAGTCCGAATGGATTTTTTTTTCTTCTATCAATTTGTCGATATTTTGATTTGATGTCGTAATAATACGTACATCAACAGGGATTTCATAAATGCTGCCAACGCGCTTAATTTTACCTTCTTGAAGTACACGTAATAGTTTTGTTTGCATAGCATGAGGGATGTCGCTTATTTCATCCAGTAAAAGAGTTCCGGTATTTGCTTCTTCAAAAAGCCCCATATGGGGTCTCATGCCATTTGTTAAAGAACCTTTTTCTTGCCCAAATAATGTACTTTCAAATAAAGCTTCCGGAATTGCTGCACAATTGATCTTTACAAATGGTTTATCTTTTCTGTCGCTTGCATTATGAATTGTTTGTGCAATGAGTTCTTTGCCAGTACCGGCTTCTCCTTGAATAAAGACTGGCGTATCACTCTTTGCTATAATGTCAATTTGATGATAGATGTGGGTCATTTGCGGGCTTTTACCTACCATCTTCGAGTATTTTTCTTCGTAATGAATCTTTTCTCTTAACTGTTTATTCTCATTCACTAAATCTTCATATTTAAAGAAACAATCAATTCTAGATTTAATTTGGGTTAGGCTGAAAGGTTTGGAGATAAAATCAAAGGCTCCTTTTTGAAGCGCTTCAACGGCTGAATCAACTATTCCATGAGCTGTAATAATTAAAAAACCGAGTTCCGGATGTAATTTTAAACCTGCTTCAAGTAGTTCAATTCCATTCACTTCAGGCATTGATACATCAGTGATAACTAAATCAAATTTTTTATTTTGAATAGCACGTAGGCCAGATGCACCATCACCAGCAGCGTCAACGTCGTATCCATTATTTTCTAATGCTTTTGTCATAATCTCTCTTAGACTATTATCATCAACAACAACTAGTAGTTTTTTTGGAGCCATAGTTATAAAAATATCCTAGTCTTTCAACACGAATTATTCAACTGATTCGAACATTTCGCTTATCGTTTTAATTATTTTTTCAGTCTCTTGCTTTAGCAATAGAAATGAGCCCTTAAATAGTTTCCCGTCTGCCATCATTCACTCCCAAGAATCAATTCTAGCGTAAAAATATGCAGGGTCAGGTGTAATACCAAACGGGTCTTGATTGAGACCAAAGTATTCAGCCGTCATACTTTTTTTTTGAGTCATCGTTCCCCTTCTCTACTCACTTAAAAAACCAACATGTTCCTTTTTCATATGCCGATGTCCCCATGATTCAGATTTATAACGCTTCCCACACTTGGGACAAGACCAAAGCGTTTCACCAGCCTTTGCTGCTACCTTTTCAAAATTTTTCATCTCAACTAATTCACCATCAGGTCTCATTGATACTTTTTTCCCCTCCATGTCTGACATGAGATTTTCATATTCATCTATTGACATCTTTGAATGTGTACTGACCAACTCAATATCAACATCGTTAAAAAGAGTTGCTGTTTTCAGCAGGAGTAAAAGTTCACCTCCAACCTGCCCAATAGAATCAACGATTTTTACGGCTAATGTCGGAAACAATTTGGGGACATGAGCAATATCTTTATCGCCAAGGGTCATAATATTTTTTACTCTATCGACGCCTAAACCGATTAAGCCCACTTCCGTATGTAAAATGATAATTCGACGGTCTTTTGTTTCTAGACTCTCTGCTATACCAAATTTCTTTCTCAAATTAATAACAGGAATAATGTTTCCTCGAACTTGAATAATACTATCAAGCGCGGGATGGGCTACGGGCAAAACAACTCCCCGTATGTAAGAGACAATCTCTTGAACTTCCATAATATCAATACCAAAGTGTTTGTCGTCTATTTTAAAATGTACAATTTTTAATGACATCGCAGCGATTCTTTATTGTTTCAATCTATGTGGCATATTTGCGAAGTGAATTTCTTCCTCGGTGAAAATTTTTTCAGCTTCCAAAATAATTAATAGTTTTTCACCCACCATCGAAACACCTTCGATATAATGCGTATCAATATCCGAATTAGAAATTTCGAAAGGATCATCCAATTTTTCGTGGGGCAAACTAATGACTTCAGTGACAGCGTCTACAATCAAACCAACAACCCTTGAACGAGCTTCAATGAGGATGATTCTGCTTTCCTTTTCTCTCTTCTCCAATGCAGGGAAACCAAATCGTTGTCTTAAATCAACGACGGGGGTAATATTTCCTCTCAAATTGATAATCCCCTCCACAAAATCGGGTGCCTGCGGAATATGAGTGACGGTAATCATTTTAATAATTTCATGAACACTGTCTATATTGATACCAAATTCTTCTTCTCCCAGACGAAAACAGACCAATTGTCTAATAACGGTTGAAACATGAAGATTTTCTACTTCATCCCTTACAAAAGAATGGTTCGTCATGTTTTGTTCGTCATCAAAAGTTTAGTATGTTCTTGCATAAATATGTTAAACTGTCTCCCTATATGATGGACTTTAACTATTCCAAAAAGTGTTTCACACGATTCTGCACTTAGATTAAGATTCTCTTTTAAATTATTATTTGTGAAAAATTGTCTAAAGAAAAATATCATAAATTTATAGTTTATTTAATGTCTTTATTGTTCTACTTTTTCTAATTCAGTGCGAGAAAATACTTCGTCAAAATTAACGATAATAAGCAAGCGGTCATCTTTTTCAATATTCGTCACACCGTCAATAAAACGTTTATTGATATTTTCAATGACAATTTCGGGTCTTTGACTAATTTTAGATGATTTTACGCGAATAACTTCGGAGACTTCGTGAACTAAAAACCCAACTGTCATTTCCGAAAGCGTCACAACGATAATGCGTGTAGATTTGTTGATTTTTTTCGAATGAAAGCCAAATTTTAAACTGAGATTAACAACTGGAATAATGTTACCTCTTAAGTTTATTATCCCCTCAAGAAATGACGGTGATTTTGGAATTTGAGTGATTGGAACCATGTGAATAATTTCTTGAACATCACTAATATCCACGCCAAGAAACAACTCATCTAGCTTAAAACATACAAACTGCCTTACAAGTTCTTGTGTTTTGATGGCTGTGTCCTGATCCACTCCGTTGCCTGTCTCCTATTAGATTTCAATAATTGAAATCAGCTCTCTTTTCAATCTGCGAATATAGGAAATATTTTCCCTTTTGTGCATTATTTTTCGCCAAGATATAAAAATTACGCTGCCTTGCCGTGCATCACGAAAAAGCTGAACACCCTTGAAAAAGGAACGAGGCGTTGCCTCAAAAAGGCTGCAATGTGGATACGGTGAAAAGGATTCTCTATCCTTACGGTCTTTTTCGACAGTAACATCAAAAATGTAACAAAAATGCGAAACCCAAAAAGCCGCTGAGGAAAGAATCGATGTAAAAATACCATGATACCTGCGCCTCAAAACATGACGTCTTATGAGAGATAGGCGTTTACTCATCATAAATATGCAAAAATAAATAATGTGAGTCATTCTAACCAACTATTTCTTTTTAAAACACAATTGCACTTGAAAACAGAATAAAGCACCATTAAAAAAGCATGCTGATTTTTATAATATTACATTATCTTTAGTGAAAATTATGGATGGGTATGAGAGCCAATCATTTTTCACGTTTTAAACATCTTTTTATTTTCTTCTTACTGCCTTTTTACCTGTTGGCATTTGATTACAATAATCTGGTCTTTGATCAAATTTCCTTAAAAGATGGATTGTCGCAGAATACTGTTTACACGATATGCCAAGATAGTTTAGGATTCCTTTGGTTCGGTACCCAAGATGGTTTAAATCGATTTGAAGGACAAAAGTTTAGAACGTTTAAAAATGTCTCCGATGATCCTTCAACGCTTACGAACGATGAAATAAATTCCATTATTGTCAATAAAGACGGAAATATTTGGGTTGGCGCTAATTGTAAAGAGCTCGCTCTGTTTGATTATAAATCAGATAGCTTTATCAAATTTCCTCTCATAGATTTAAAAGGTGACCTGGGTTATATCAATAGTATGATTCTTGATGAAAATGAAAATCTTTGGGTAAGTACTTCTGGACACGGCGTAATCAACTTTGATACTCATTCAAAAACATATCAGCAATTTGTATATAATAAAGCGAATCCCGATTCCACCCTACTATCAAACTATGTCACAAAAATTTATCAGGATCATGAAGGAACAATTTGGGCTTGCACAGCCTATGGTTTAAATAAATATAATGCTCAAGATAATTTTTTCGAAACCTTCTTTTCGAATGATTCCTTAAATAATCCATTGACTGATTTAAATCTCACAACCATCATTGAAACACCGTTCCTCAATAAAAGCTATCTCTGGGTTGGTAGTGATTTAGGTGGACTTTTTAGAATAGATATGTCAACAAATACGGTAGAATCTTTTGGATATAAATCAGGAAAAATTAAAGATTTTCCAGAAGTAACCACACAAGCCTTTTATCTCGATGACCATGATGCACTTTGGATTGGTACCATGGGGGCGGGTATTTTTATTCTTGATAGAGAGGCGAATCTCATAAAACACCTTGTAAATGATCCACTCAATTCGCAATCGCTTGGAGAAAATGGTATATATAGTTTCTTTGAAACAACGGAAGCTCTTTGGATTGGGACCTCCGGAAGCGGCGTTAGCAAACTACCCTTTAAACGAAAAGCCTTTTATACAAAAAAAACAACTGAAAAAAATAATTTAGGTATCATTGATAACCAATTTTTTAAAATTATTGAAGATAACAACCTTATAGTTTGGTTTGCATCATGGTTAAATGGCATCGTTCGATTTGACACACAGCTAGATCAGTTTGAAACATTAAACCAGTTTATGCGATCAAATGACAACCTTAGCAATAATGCTATTTCTGATATGGTTCTGGATTCTAAAAATAATTTATGGGTTCTTTCTGCAATGACCTACCTGGATAAATATGCTATCCCATCAAACAAAATCACACAAATTGCTCCCAACCAAGAGAGTAAAAATAATCCACTAACTGAATACCCTCAATGTCTTCAAATTATTGATGACAGCCTTCTTTATATTGGTACATGGGCAGAAGGCCTCGTCAAATACAATAGGAATCAAAATACATTTACCAATTTAATATCTATCGCAAATAATGATTCATTTCTATTCAAATTAGACGTTACTCAAATGTACAAAGGATATCAAAATTCACTTTGGTTAGTCACTACAAATAAAGGCATCGTGCACTTTGACCCCGCAAAAGAAACGATTATTGATAGAATCCAACCCGACTCTACTTTAAAACTAGTTTTTAATGATATCCAATGCCTTTTTGAAGACGCCAATAAACATTTATGGATTGGTAGCTACTCAGATGGATTAATCCACTATGATATCAACACCAAAACTTATGAGGTTTTCACTGAAAAAGAAGGCCTCCCTAATAATGCAGTCTATCAAATTTTAGAAGATAATGATAATAATTTATGGATTAGCACGAACCATGGATTATCAAAATTTGGGAGTGTCAAAATAACTGGGTCTCTGTTTAAGACTTCCAAAGGTATTTAG